>JADGPK010000002.1 GCA_017882445.1 Solirubrobacteraceae bacterium | reverse complement strand
GCGCTGACTACCAGGTCTTCCTCGTGCTGGAGCGCCAGCTTCAGCGTCGAGGCGATCCCACCAGAGGCCACACGCGACGCCAACTGCGCTTTGTCGGCGTCCGAGCGAGCCACCGCACGCGCACCGATCGCCGCCGCGAAGATCCCGGCGAGCACCAGCAGCATCATCGCCACGACCCACATCCCCCTGCGACCGCGGGCCGCCGCGACCACACCTCGCAACCCACCCGCACGCGACTCAGACGGCAATGCCGCCCCTGAGGAAGCTCTTGGGTCTTGGCTGCTCATGTCGCTTTCAGACACGCGATCGTCCAGGGATGTCCGCGTGCGTCTGCTCGAGCATCCATCGGGCACGCGCGCGGGCTTCTGTCGAACTTTCGCCTCCCGTGGACGGATGAGCGCGGGCGGTGTGGGCGGCGCGTGTACTGTTCTCTGCCGGCGTGGCACAACAACTTCTCCGCGTGGCAGCACTGCAGATCGAGGCCGAGCTCGGTGACCTGGACGCGAATCTGGAGCTCTGCGAGGGCCACGCCGAGAAGGCCGCTCGCGCCGGCGCGGAATGGATCGTGCTGCCGGAGTTCTTCTCCTCGGGCGTCGCTTACCGCGCCGAGCTGGCCCGCAACGCGCCGCCCGCCGACGGGCTCCCGACGCAGCTGTTGAGGGAGTTGGCGCGCCGCCACGGCGTCCATGTCGGCGGGTCGACCCTGGTCCGCGACGATGATGGGCAGGTGCGCAACGCGTTCTTCCTGGCCGGGCCCGATGGCGCGATCGTGGGGCGCCACGACAAGGACATTCCAACGATGTGGGAGAACGCGCTCTACATCGGCGGTGGCGATCCAGGGCTCTTCGACACGAGTGGTGTGACCGTCGGAGTGGCTCTCTGCTGGGAGCTGATGCGCACGCAGACCGCCGAGCGGCTCGCCGGCCGGGTCGATCTCGTGCTCTCGGGTTCGGGCTGGTGGAGCATTCCACTGTGGCCTCCGCGTGCTTTGACCCGTCGCCTGCAAGCCTCCAACCAGCGTCGCGCGCTGCTCGCGCCGGCGGCTTTCGCACGCTACGTCGGAGCACCGCTCGTCCACGCGGCGCATTCGGGCGCGCTCGACTGTCCGTGGCCGCTCCTCGGCCTGAGCTACCACGGGCACTACCAGGGCGGCGCGATGATCTGCGACGCGGCGGGGAAGGTGCTGGCCATGCGCCGGCGCGAGGATGGGCCGGGCTTTGCGATCGCGTCGATCGATCCCACGCGGCGATCCCCCGCGCCGCGTCCCGACGGCTTCTGGTTGCAGCGCAGGGGCGTGGTCGCAGCGTTGGCGTGGGCTTACCAGAACCCCCACGGTCGCCGCGAGTACCGTCGGACCCGCGCGCAACAGGTGGCTCGGTGATGCAGACACGTGCGGCGATCGTCACCGGCGGAGGGCGCGGCATCGGCCGCGCGATCTCGCTCGCGCTTGCGCGAGACGGCCGCTCGGTCGCCGTCGCGGACCTGCTCGTGGATGAGGCGAGAGCCGTGGCCGCGGAGATCGCTGACGCCGGCGGCAGCGCCGTGGCGGTCGTGCTCGACGTCACAGATCCGGCCTCTGTGCTGGCCGGAGTCGGCATGGCCACCGGGGCGCTCGGACCGCTTGAGATACTCGTCAACAACGCCGGCTGGGACGAGCTGCGACCCTTCACCGACACGGACGAGCGGTTCTGGGAGCGCGTGCTCGACGTGAACTTCAAGGGTGCGCTGCGGATGACGCACGCGTTGCTGCCCGCGATGGTCGCACGCGGCTTTGGGCGGATCGTCTCGATCGGCTCGGACGCGGGCCGAGTCGGGTCCTCGCTCGAGTCGGTCTACGCCGGCGCCAAGGGCGGCCTGATCGCATTCACGAAGACGATCGCCCGCGAGTCCGCACGCGACGGAGTCACGGCGAACACCGTCTGTCCCGGTCCGACGGACACGCCCATGATCGCCTCCATCGCCGCGGCCGGCGATGACGCCGAGCGCGTCATCGGGGCGATGACGCGCGCCGTGCCGATGCGGCGCCTGGCACGGCCCGAGGAGGTTGCCGCAGCGGTCGCGTTCTTCGCCTCCGAGGACGCCAGCTTCATCACCGGTCAGACGCTGTCCGTGAGCGGCGGGCTGACGATGGCGTGAAGCGCACAGCCGGCCAGGGGCGCAGGACGTGGAGCTGAGCGCTCCTGGTGTCCGGTCGGGCTGGCAACCTGCACCCGCGTGGAGGATGTCGCTTATGAGGTCGAGGACGGGCTTGCCTGGATCACGATCGACCGCCCCGAGCGGCTGAACGCCTTCCGTGCACGCACCGTCGACGAGCTGATCGCCTCTCTGAAGCGGGCCTGGGCGGACCCGACCGTGGGCGTCGTGGCGCTCACGGGTGCGGGTGAGCGGGCGTTCTGCGTCGGCGGCGACCAGAAGCAGCGCTCGCAGAGCGGGGACTACGGGCCATCCGAGAGCGGCCTGTTCGAAGTGGAGACGCTGCACCGAACGATCCGTGAGATACCCAAGCCGGTGATCGCCGCGGTCAACGGCTATGCGATCGGCGGCGGCCACGTCCTGCATCTGCTGTGCGATCTCTCGATCGCCGCCGAGCACGCCGAGTTCGGGCAGACCGGCCCGCGGGTGGGCTCGTTCGACGCCGGCTTCGGAACCGGCTATCTGGCGCGCGTCGTCGGCGAGAAGCGCGCGAGGGAGATCTGGTTCCTCTGCCGCCGCTACGATGCGGCCACCGCCGAGCGCTGGGGACTCGTGAACCGCGTCGTGCCGTCGGCCCAGCTCCGCGCCGAGGTGCGCCGCTACGCCGATGAGATCCTCGCCCTGGCGCCGACCGCGCTGCGGTTTCTGAAGGCGTCGTTCAACGCCGAGACCGAGCACCTGGCCGGCGTGGGCCAGCTGGCCTTCAGCGGCCTGCGCGAGTTCAGCGACTCCGATGAGGCGCGCGAAGGCGTGAGCGCCTTCGTCGAGAAGCGCACGCCCGACTTCTCACGCTTCCGCGCGCAGACGTAGACGGTCGACATGTCTCTGACAGCGGAGGATCTGGACGTGCTGCACCTCGGCTCGGGGCCGTCGGTCATGCTCGTCCACGGCAGCGTCGTCAAGGCCGAACGCACGTGGCGCCACCAGCTCGCTCTGGCCGAGCACTGGTCCCTCTGCCTCCCAAACCGTCCGGGATTCGGGACGAGCCCGGCCCTGCCTCGAGGTGACTTCGAGCTCGAGGCGCCGCTGATCGCCGAACTGCTCGGAGAGGGTGCGCACCTCGTCGGACATTCATACGGCGCGGTGATCGCGTTGTATGCGGCCGCACTACGACCAGACGCCGTGCGCTCCCTGACGATCTCAGAGCCGGGCTGCCTGAGGCTGGCAGCCGGCGATCCACAGGTCGACGCGCAGATCGCCGGCGGCGAGTATCTCTTCCAGCGCGCCTCCACGTTCGCACCGCTTGAGTTCCTGCGCGCCTTTCGCGGCGGCGTCGGCTCGACCCACGACACTCCCGGGGCCCTCACCGGCGAGCTGCTGCACGGCGTCCGCCTGCTCATGCGCGAACGCCCACCGTGGGAGGCCGATCCGCCCCTCGACACCCTCCGCACCGCCGCTTTCCCCAAGCTCGTCATCTCCGGCGGGCACTCCCCGGTGTTCGAGGCGGTGTGCGACGTCCTCGCAGCCCGCTTGGGAGCGGAGCGCGCCGTGATCGAAGGGCGCGGCCACACGATCCCGGCCACCGGGCCGGCCTACAACGCACGTCTGCAAGCGTTTCTCGCCAAGTGCGAGCAGGAGTGATCTGCGTCCCTCGACGACGGGGAAGCTGGGAAGCGAGCAGGTGAAGCAGCGGAAACCTCAGCATCCGGATACGTAGTTCCCCCGCTGGCGGGCGCAACCCCGTGGACGTAGTGTCGAAGCCATGCCCGCCTAGACCTCCATGCTGGTTGAGCCCAACAGGACGGGAGAGATGTCCGCGACAACAACCTCGAAGCTACGCACAGGCCAGCGGTGCGGACCGCGGCTTGCGACGCGCGTCGTCATCTGCGGCGGCGGGGTGGCGGGGGTGGAGGCGCTGCTGGCGCTGCGAGCGCATCTCAAGTTCGCCACCGAGGTGTGCCTGATCGCTCCGAACCGCCAGTTCGTCTACCACCCGCTGGCGGTGGCGGCTCCGTTCGACCTCGGTGAGACCCACCTGTTGGATATCGCCGAGATCGCCGCCGAGCAGGGCGCCGATCTGTACGTGGACTCGTTGGAGTGCGTTGACGCCGAGGAGCGCTGCGTCCGGCTTGCGGGCGGCACGGCCCTGTCCTACGACGCCCTCCTGGTCGCGGTGGGCGCTCGACGGTGCGACTGGCTGGAGGGTGCGTTGCACTTCGCTGGAGCGGCCGACGTGGCGGCGTTCCGGGCGCTGCTCGAGCGATTCGCCAGCGGCTGCGAGCAACGACTGACCTTCGTGAACCCCGAGCGGGTCAGCTGGACGCTGCCGCTGTATGAGCTCGCGCTGCTCACCGCCGCGCATCTCGCCGATCGAGGCGTCATCGGCGCCGAGCTCACCGTGGTCACGCCCGAGGCCCAGCCGCTGGAAGTGTTCGGGCCGGCGGCCGGGCCCATGCTGCGCGGCCTGCTGGCGGATCGCGGGATAGCGCTCAGAGCGAACACGCGCGCGGAGAAGATCCAACGCGGCAGGCTCCACCTCGACACAGGCTCCGTGCTCGAGGTCGATCAGGTGGTGACCCTTGCCCAGGTCGCGGGGCTCGCTCTGCCGGGGCTGCCCTCCGACGCGCTCGGCTTCATCCCGGTCGACGATCACTGCCGCGTCGCCGGTCTGCAGGACGTCTACGCCGCCGGCGATGGAACGAACTTCCTGGTCAAGCAGGGGGGTATCGCCACCCAGCAGGCCGATGCGGCCGCCGAGGCGATAGCGGCACGCATGGGTGCCGGCGTCGTGCCGTCACCCGTGCGGCCGACGCTGAGGGGCATGTTGCTCACCGGCATCGCCCCGACCTACATGCGCGCCCCGCTCGCGGATGCGACCGGTGGGGCCTTCGAGGCCGCGAGCGACCCGCTCTGGTGGCCGCCCAGCAAGATCGCCGGCCGCTACCTGACGCCGTACCTCGCGGCCCACGATTCGTTCGCCGGCAACGTGACCGGCCAGGGCGGTCCGCCGGCAGCCTAGGGTCCGCCGCCACCAGGCGTCCGGCGGACGCCCACGGGTCACCCTGACCGGCTCGCAAGGCCGGCTGCTTGGCGGTCCTTCATACTTACTGGCCGTGGTGTCAACGGTCACGCCCTTCACGCGCCAGGCCGAACACCTGCTGCGCGCCCCCGGCCTGTTCAACTGGTCGACGGTCACGCTGCTCGCGCTCGTCATCTACGTCTACGCGGTCGAGGTCGAGCGCTCCAACTGGAACGCCGTGCTGGCCGGGATCGCCTTTTGGCTGATGGACTGGGCCAACGAGATCATCAACGCGCTGTTCCTGCACTTCGACGGCCACGCAGCGCTGTGGACGGTCACCGGCAACAGCAGCTTCGTGATCCTGATCGGGCTGACGATCGAGATCTCGCTCTTCTTCGCGATCAACGGCGTCATCTTCGCCAAGCTGCTGCCTGCTGAGCGGAGCGCTCGGATCCTCGGCCTCCCCAATCGCTGGGTCGTGGCGATCGGCCTCTCGGTCGTGTCTGTGGGCGTCGAGTTGCTGTTACACGCCGACGGTGTCTTCCACTGGTACTACTGGTGGTGGAACGTGGCCAGCTGGCCCGTGATCGTGGTGTTCGGCTACCTGACCTTCTACGTGGTCGCATTCTGGGTCCACGACATGCAGCGGCGCGCGCGGCAGGTGGGGGTGGTGGGCTCGCTGGCCGCGCTGGATCTCGCGGCAGGGCTGGTGTTCGGCCCGCTGTTGGGCTGGATCTGACATGCCGTCCCGATCGCGCCTGTAGCGATGCTCGTGGGCTCGGCGACGGCGGCGAGGTTGGTGGCGGGCCTGTTCGTCGCGCTCGCCGGATGCGGGGGCGCGGCCCAGACGGCAGGAGTCGATCGCTCCAGCGCTGCGCGGTCGCTGCCGAGCACCTCCGCGACCACCGCTCGCGACACGGCCACGATCGTGTCAACGCCGAACGGTCCGCCGAGCGGAGCGAGCGCGCCGTCGGCGCTCCAACCGGTCATACACCGGTGGTTGATCCCGTACGGCCCCGCTCGCAAGCGTCAGATGGCTGCCTATTCGCTGCGTCACTACGGCGAAGACACCTACGTGCTCAGCCGCCCGAAAGTGATCGTCGAGCACTACACCGAGACGGCCGGCGCTCGAGAAGCCTTCAACACGTTCGCCCCCGACGTGCCCGACAGCGAGTTTCACGAGCTGCCGAACACGTGCGCGCACTTCCTCGTGGAGCCCAGCGGCAGGATCGATCAGCTCGTCGCTCTCTCGTTGCGCTGCCGGCACACCACCGGCCTGAACTGGACCGCCATCGGGATCGAGAATGTCGGCTTCTCAGATCAGGCCATCCTCTCCAACCGAGCGCAGATGGCGGCGTCGCTGAGGCTCACCCGCTGGTTGCGCTGCACCTTCGCCATCTCGCTGAAGAACGTCATCGGGCACAACGAGAGCCTGTCCTCGCCCTACCACCGCGACCTGGTTCCGGCGTTCAAGCATCAGACCCACTCGGACTGGAACCATGCCGACATGAACCGTTATCGCGCGCTGCTCGCTCGTCTGCCCTGCGCGAATCCATCGGGTTGAGCCAGCTCAGAGGCCGCCGAGGAAGCCGAGCAGCGCGGCGTTCACGGCCTCGGGCTCCTGCTGCTGCACCCAGTGTCCCGCTCCGGGCACGACGATCTCCTCGCGCAGGTCCGTCACCCAGCCGCGCATCGCCTCCGCGGGCATGAAGCTGCGCACCGGGTCGAGCTCGCCGGTGAGGAAGAGGGCGGGCTGTTCCACGCGCCGCTCGGCCACAGATGCCGTGAGCTCCCAGTTGCGGTCGATGTTGCGGTACCAGTTCAGGCCGCCCGTGAAGCCCGTGCGCTCAAAGGCCTCGACGTAGACGTCCAGCTCCTGCGCGGACAGCCACGGCGGGCGCCGCGGCGGCGACGGGTCCGTCTCCTGGGCCCACTGCGCGGTCCACACGCGGGAGGTGCTCAGCGTCCGGCGCACGTCGCGGGCCAGCGCCGCGTCGGCCACGCCCGGCTCTTGGAACCACACGATGTAGAAGTCCTCGCCGATGTGGCGGCGCAGGATCTCCAGCGGCGCCGCCGGAGCGCGCGGCGCGAAGGGAACGCTCAGCCCGGCAACGGCTCGCACGCGTGTCGGGTCAAGGACCGCGAGCTGCCACACGACGTTCGCGCCCCAGTCGTGCCCCACGAAGATCGCGGACTCCTCGCCCAGGGCGTCGAGCAGGCCGCAGAGGTCGCCGCAGAGAGAGACCACGTCATAGGCCTCGATCTCGGCAGGCGCCGAGCTGGCGCCGTAGCCGCGCATGTCCGGCGCCACCACGCGGAAGCCCGCGCTCCTCAGCGCCGGGACCTGATGGCGCCACGAGAAGGCCAGCTCCGGGAACCCGTGGCACAGGACGACGAGGGGCCCCTCGCCCTCGTCGAGCACTCCAAGCGCGATTCCGTTCGTGGCGATGCGACGCTCGGGCACGGACCGCAACGATACGCCGTCGCGTCCGCGAGGTGGAACCTCAGTGTTCGATTCCCAGCACGCGTCGCAACTGCTCGCGCACGATGATTCGGTAGGCCACGTCGGTGACGGCCACTATCGCGACCACCAGCGCGATGGGACGACGCAGTAGCAAGATGGGACGGACCATGTGAACGGCATCGGCAGGTTGACGCCTCAGGCTTGAGCGCCCCCCGGCCGCCCAGGCGTGCGCCCAGGCCGTCGCGACGCGGTGACGCTCAGTCCGAGCCGACGCGGAGCACGAGCTTGCCCGTGTTCTCGCCCGAGAAGAGCTTGAGCAGCGCGTCGGGGAATGCGTTGACGCCCCCGTCCACGATGTCCTCACGCGAGATCAGCCGGCCGTCGCGAAGCCAGCCGGCGAGCTCGGCGGCGGCCTCGCCGTAGCGAGCCGCGTAGTCGAACACGACCATGCCGGTCATCGACGCGCGCGCTACGAGCAGCGAGAGGTAGTTGTTGGGCCCGCGCACTCCGTCGGTGGCGTTGTACTGCGAGACCGCCCCGCAGATGACGATGCGCGCACCGCGAGCCAGGCGGGTCAGCACCGCGTCCAGGATGTCGCCGCCGACGTTGTCGAAGTACACGTCGACACCGTCCGGTGCGTCCTCGCGCAGGGCACGCCGCACGTCCTGGGCCTTGTAGTCGATCGCAGCGTCGAAGCCCAGCTCGTCCACAAGCCAGCGACACTTCTCCTCGCCGCCGGCGATACCGATCACACGAGCGCCCTTGATCTTGGCGATCTGCCCCACCACGCTGCCGACCGCGCCTGCGGCGCCCGAGACGACGACCGTATCTCCCTCCTTCAGGGCGCCCACCTCGAGCAGCCCGAAGTACGCGGTCATGCCAGTCATCCCGAGCGTGCCGAGGTACGTGGGCAACGGTGCGAGCGACGGATCGATCTTGATCACGCCCTTGCCGTCCGAGAGGGCGTACTCCTGGACTCCGAAGTTGCCGTACACGTGGTCGCCCACAGCGAAGCCCGGGTGCTGGGAGGCGCTCACGCGCCCGACCGCGCCGGCGCGCATGACGTCGCCGATCTCAACCGGCTCGATGTATGACGCCCCTGCGTTCATCCATCCGCGCATCGCAGGGTCCAGCGAGAGGTGAGAGATCGCCACCACGAACTCCCCGGCAGCGGGAGTCGGGATGTCCTGCACGGTGAGGTCCCAGTCAGAGGGCCGCGGCAGGCCGGACGGACGGGCGGCGAGGCGCACCTGATGGTTGACGGGGCTCATCTCGATCGCGACTATATCCGTGGTCTCCGCGTGAAGGCTGCGGCATAGCCCCGCGCGCCGCTGCGCGAGGTCTATCCGCTCGTGCCGCTCGCCGCCAGGCACGCGCTCGGCGTCGCCGTGGCCGGCCGCGCCTAAAGGTCCGGCCGCCGCGGCCGGCCTTGCCTAGAGGTCCGGCAGGTAGTCGATCTCTGGAGAGCGCAGCGCGATACCGAGGCCGCGTAGCGACACCCGCCCGGACTGTGGATAGAAGCACATGTCGTTTGACTCGCGCGTGCCGTAGGCCAGGCCTCCTCCTCCTGGGAGTGGCAGTGGGGGGGCGCGCCCTGTCCTCCGGGCGCCAGCACGACGTGGTTGAGGCCCGTTCTCGAGGCGCCCGCCGACTTGCCGAGGAGACGCGCCCGGCCGTCGAAGATCGCCGGAACATCGCTCAATGCGATCACGTTCGCCGGGCGCTCCTGCAGCGGAGGCGGACACTCCGGCGGTCCGACCGCGGCCTCGCGAGCGAACGGCGGATCGCCATCGCCAAGCTCGAACCAGCGCGGAAACGACCACGCCACGCCCGCGCGGGGAAGGGCCGTGAGGGCGGGATCGCGTCGCTCGCCGAAGGCGAGCACGTCGAGCCCGCCGGCGCCGCCACGGAGCGTGTGCACGCCGCGCTCTCGTGGAGATTGGCGATCCTCACCCACCGCGGACGCTACACGACCGGCGGCGGGACCCCCTCGGCGCTGGCGGCGAGCGCAGGATCCCAGTCGCACACCGCGCAGGCATGGCGAAAGGCCGAGTGGGCGAACTCGAGACCCGTCGCGTGCGGGTCCGGGCCGAGGAGAACGTCGTCCCAGTCGAGGATGTACTCGCCGAGCGCCTCCTCCCAGCGCGCGGCTGGTGGTGAGAGCGAAGCCGCCGCAAATCCCTCGGGCGCCGGATGCGCGTAGGCGTAGAAGGCGGGCCTGCCATACCGCGCGTCACCTGGCCACCAGCCGACGGCGACCTCCTGCGCATCCATGGCGTTGCGCATGATGAAGTCGTCCGTCGGGGGGTCGGCGGGGAGCCCGGAGAAGAGGCTCACCGCGAGGTCGAAGGAGCCCCACCATGCGTTCACCGGCGTCGAGCGCCCTCGGAACGGCGCGCGGAAGGCCGCAAGGACGAGTGCCGCGCGGGTGGCCGCCGCGAAGTAGGCAGCGACCTGGTCAGGGTCATAACGGGCGTGCTCGTCATCCTCATCGAGCGCCACGCTCCAGGGCACCTCCTGCGGCCTCGTGTCGATCTCGACAGCGCCCGCGAGGGCGCGCACGCCCGCGAGCACCTCGCGTGTGACCGCGCCGACGGGTCTGTCGGGGCAGAGCGCCACGTGCCGCACCTGACCGGCGCTGTGCTCGATCACGGCCTCGTGGCTTCGCAGGTCGAGCGCCACCACGAATGCTCCCGAGCGGTCGGGTGCCGCGAGCGGAGCGGTCTCCCACCCACGTGCCGTCAGGCGTAGCGCCGCGTGCTGGAGCTGCGGCTCCGGTGGGGCGAGTGCAACCGCCAGCTTGCCGAGGACCTGCGTGTGCGCGTGCAGCGTGTCGCACGTCGCACTCCACTCCTCGTAGGAAAGCGTCGGCATCCCATCAGCCTAGCGCCCACCGCTCGTGCCGCGCGTCGCTCGGCTGACGGCCGCGCGAAAGGCTCAGAAGATGAACGACGACCAGAGCCACACTGTGTGGCTCTGGTCTTGGGGGAGGAGGGGGTGCCTCTTATGGAGAGTGAAGCTCCCGCGCGAGCGAAGGTGAAACCGCGGGTGTGACGCGGGCTCGCGCGGGTTTACGTCTATTTGATCCGAACTGAGCAGCCCTGACCCTTCAGCACCTTGTTGGCTGTGGCCTTGCGTGTCTTGTTGGCGTGGTGGTTTCTCTTCAGAAACCCTTTCTCATAGGACTGACACTGCGATTTCGACCAATGCGTTGTAGTCGCCATAGCCGGAACACTGACGCTTCCGAGCGCAATCGCGGTGGTGACGGCTACCGAGGCAAATCGTCTTGCTGATGTCATTCACGACCTCCTGCTGTTGGGTGACAGACTGCTATGCGGAGGTAATAGTGAGCTCTCGATCTAAACTCAGCCTTAGGGCATCGATAGAGTGTTCTCATATATGAAACGTGAGCTCGCGCACCAGGCCTCCAGCGCGTTTGAAGGTGCGATCAGGACTGCGAGGCGCGTGCTTCGGTGTCGAGATCGCTCAGAGTGAGCGGCTGCGCCGGCGGGTGCTCGAGGATGACCCGGCGGCGAACCTCGAGCGTATGACCGATCTCGATGAGCTCGCCTGAGGCGAGCAGCTCCCAGCCGCGATCTGCATCCATGCACTCGCTCGCGATCACCGCGAACGCGCGGTCGGTCCCCTCCGGCGAGTGCACGCGGCTTCCGAGTTTGCTCGAGTGCTCCAGCGGCGCACCCGGTTGGCGCTCCAACAGGTAGAGGGGGTGGGTGTTCGGATAGCGCAGGGCCCACAGCTTGTCATCCGTCGCGAGCACGAAGTTGATGGCAAAAAGGGGAACGTTCTCCGCCACCCACGTGCAGGCCGCCTCGATGCCCCCACCCACATCCCCGTCCCGCGCGGCGATCTCCCGTGTGATCAGGGCAAACAAGCGCTCGGAGTCCGTGTCTCCCTCAACCAGCCGCCGAGCGTCGCCGAGGTGGGCGTCGAGCGCCGCCAGGCCCTGGATCACGCCGTTGTGGGCGAACAGCCGCCCATCCTGCTGGAAGGGGTGGGTGTTGCGCAGATCCAATGCGCCGGTCGAGGCGAAGCGGACGTGGGCCACGAACGTCCTCGAGCAGACCTCCCGCGACTCGCGAGCGAACTCGAGGTCGCCGTAGGCGGCGATCGGCTGCTTGCTGACATGCGGCGCGCCCTCGCCGTCAAACCAGCCCACGCCGGTGCCGTCGGGCTCGCGATGGCTCTGGGCGGCAAGGCTGTCAGGTGCGTCGAGCAGCCAGAACGTCGCCCGGGCCGGATGCTCCCCGGCGCTCATGCCGAACAGACGGCACATGCTCAGCGACCGCCTGACGTGGGGAGCGTCGCCGGCGCCGGCGCTTCGGCCTACGCCGGCACCTCCCGCCCCAGCCATCCCCGGTAGAAGCCCTCGACGTCGGGGAGGAACTCGTGCACGACCGGATAGCCGGGCTGGAGCGCCTCCACCTCGAGCTGGCGTGCGCACGTGGGGCAGTAGTACTCGCGGATCTGCTGGAGCTTCGGGTCCGGTCCGCCCATCTTCGGGTAGACCTCGAGCAGCGCGTCCTCGGTCTCGCGCACGTGGACCACGGCGTCCATCTTCCAGTTGCGGTTGTGCGCACAGAAGTCGTGCCCGCAGTCACAGCGGTAGACGAGCTGCCCATCGGATCGGCGGCGGACGATGTTCATCCCCTCGCCCGCCGGCAGCACGATCTCCTCATCGTAGGAGGCGCGCCCCTGGAGCACCGCGACCCACTTCTCGAACCGATCTGAGTCCTTGTAGCCGGACTGGATGTCCTTCACCTCGCGCCGGGACAGCTTCTCGTCGAGCAGCGCCGCGAGCGTGTCGACGTCCAGCTTGCCTCCGGTCGCGGCGAGGACGCCGTCTTCGCCGGGTCGCGGATCCGATGCGGCAAGGAACGCGTCGGCGGCCTCGTCGGGGTGGAGCTTGCCCGGCTGCGAGCGCTCGACCGCGACGGTCGGCGTGGCTACGTCGTAGTCGAAGTCCTCCGGCAGATCCCAGAACCCGCGGTACTCCGCCGCCCATCGCGGCGACAGTCGCATCGACTCCGCGTACATCACCTTGACCGGCTCGACGAAGTCCTGGGCCAGGATCCGCTCGCGCTCGGCCACCACCCAGTCGCGTACCGGGATCGCCCGCTCGAGCCGGCGGCGGCGGAACGCGTCGCGGTCGGAGATGCCGTAGACCGACTCGGCGAAGCGGGGGAGCAGGTGGCCCTCCTGCACGTCCCGCCGGACCGCCTCGACCGGCCGCAGCAGCGGGTCGCCGAGGCCCGCGCCGCCCTTCATCACACTGAGATAGAGGTCCCCGTTGGAGAAAGGCTCGAGCAGTGTGAGCCCGTCGCGCTTGTAGTCGCGCGAGCTGCCCTGGATCTCCATCAGCGCGGGGCTCTCGAAGTCGCCGTCGGCGACCGGGTAGGCCTCTCCGCGGTGGGCACGCTCGATCAGGTCGGCGCCGTGGATGTTGTGTATGTAGGCGGTCGCGCCCGGGTAGCCGCCGAACAGCCCCGAGGATGACAGCACGCGTCCGGTGCCGATGTTCTGGAGCTCCCAGAACGGCGTCTTGTTGACCATGAACAGCGACTCGAAGCTCGACCCTCCCCGATGGCGCCCAGAGCCGCCGGATGATGCCTTGACCCGCCGCGAGAGGTACACGAACGGGGAGATCAGCTCCCACATCTCGACGTCGCCCATGTCGCCCTCGGGGTTGAACATCGCGGCGCAGTAGTCGGTTCCGTCGAGCACGTACTTCGCGCCCATGCCCTGCGCCGAGATCTCGAAGTTCATGATCGCCGAGGAGCTGCCGTACTGGTCGATCCCGCCGCCCTGCTGCACGTTGCCCGACACCGAGTACGCGGCCAGCACCTCCTCGATGAAGCCGCGGGCCTGCAGCGCCCGGGAGATCGTGCGCGGGAAGCCGGTGAACGACGGTTGCAGGAATGCCCAGGCGATCGCGGTCGAGCCCTCTGCGTCGCCGAGGTTGGCGATCGTGCCCTCGGGGAAGTTGGTCTCGATCGCGAAGTACGCGCCGTCGTTGACCTTGTCGTTGCAGATCAGCGTCTGGGTGAACATCACCCAGATCGCTCCCTGCATCCCCGACGGCGTGCAGTTCATCGAGTGCCAGCCCCACGCCGAGCAGCCGTCGTAGTCGAGCTCGTAGGTGCCATCGCCGCCGATCCGCACCTCGAAGGGGGAGTGCATGATGATGTCCCGGCGCGCGCGCGCCGGGAGCTGCTCCTTGTCGGCGAACTCCCCGTCGAACCCGGTGGGGGAGCGATAGCGCCCGGGGATCGTCATCTCGCGGATGCGCGACTTGAACGACCGCCGGCCCTCCTCGATGACCTCGCGGCTGAAGCGCTTGAAGCGGTCGACGCCCTCCTCGAGGAGGATCCGCTCGACCGCCTGGCGGATCATGTGGCAGCCGGCCAGTCGGGTGCGCTCGTCGAGCAGGTAGTACACCGAGGCGCGGGTGCGCTTCTTGCAGCGCTCGAGGTGCCACCTCGCCAGTTCGTCGTGCTCGCCGATCTTCATGCACGGCAGATCGATGCCGTCCTCATAGCGCATGGTCGGCCCGACCGGGACGCCGCCCGGCGTGCTCGCGCCGATGTCGAGGACGTGGGTGACGCCGCCCGCCCAGGCCACCAGCTCGCCCTCCCAGAAGATCGGCACGAACGTCTGCACGTCGGCGTTGTGCACGTCGCCGATCGTGGGGTCGTTGTTGGCGAAGATGTCTCCCGGCCTGACGCTCGGGTTGTCCTCGTAGCCGTTGCGGACCATCCACTTGATCGCGTCGGACATCGTGTGGACGTGGACGATGATCCCCGTGGACAGGGCGAGCGAGTCGCCCTCGGGCGTGTAGAGGGCGAAGCACAGCTCGCCCAGCTCGCGCACGATCGGCGAGGCCGAGATGTTCAGCGCCGTCTCCCGTGCCGAGACCAGCCCGCCGCGGATGCGGGAGAAGAGCTTCTCGTAGCCGATCGGGTCTGAGGCCATCAGCTCGAGCTCGTACAGGCCGCCGTAGTGGCCGGTGTCCGCGAACAGGCGCTCGGACTCGGCGAGCATCTCGTCCAGTCGCTTGCCATCCCAGCCGATCCCCGACCGGTCTGTCCCGGGCTGACGTGTTGCGTCAACGATCGCCATGGGTGGATCCCTCCGTGTTCGTGAGGTGGAAGATGTGGTGCTTGTCGAGCTTCGCTCGGCGTCCGGGCGGTATCGCAAAGGTGGTCGCCGAGTGCTCGACGATCGCCGGGCCCTCGATCGAGTTGCCGGCTCCGACCGACTCGAGCTGGAAGATCTCGGTCTCGACGTACTCGTCCCGGCTGGCGCGGCCCCAGTGGACCGGTCTGGACGCCTTGAGCGGCGGCTTGCCCGGCTCTTCGGGGAGCTGCGGCAGCGCGGGCTTCTCCACGTCCACCGTCCCGTGGACGATCACGTGGGTGACCAGGTAGCCGAACTCCGGCGAGCGGGCCGAGGACGCGAACATCTTCGCGTAGGCGTCCTCGAAGGTGTCGATGAGGTCGTTCACCTGCGCTGCGTCCCCGAGTGCTGCGTGCGGTGAGACGAACTCGATGTCGTTGAGCTGGCCGTAGTACTGCATCCGCACTGCGTGCGTGAAGCGAATGCTCTCGCGACCGATCCCCGACTTGGCGAACTCCTGGGCGACGCGGTCCTGCAGGCCGAGCCAGGCGGCCGTGATCATGCCCCCGATGCCCGCCCTTTCCGGCTCGCCGAAGCTCGGCAGCAGCGGCATGTCCACCGTCTGGTCATAGCGGTAGTCGTAGTCGGCGCAGGCGCAGCCGAACGCCGAGAACCCCGCTGCCCAGGCGGGCACCAGCACCTCGCTGTAGGTGACCCCGTCGGTGTAGCCGGCGACGTGGAGCGGGCCGCCGCCGCCGTAGCACAGGAGCGTGTAGTCGGCGGGCGAGTAGCCCTTGCCGAGGATCCGTCCGACCGCCTCGTTCTTGAGCGTCTGCTCGAACAGCTCGATGACGCCCGCTGCGGCCGCGTCGACCTCCAGGCCGAGCGGCCGCGCGATCTGCCGCTCGATCGCCGCGCGCGCGAGCTCGACGTCCAGCTCGACTTCGCCGCCGAGGAAGTAGTCAGGGTTCAGTCGCCCGAGCACGAGGTTCAGGTCGGTGACCGACACCGTGTCGGTGCCGCCCTCCGGCCAGCACACCCCGATTCGCGACCCCGCCGAGTCGGGCCCGAGCTCTGGCCGGTTCGAGTTGGGGTTGACGCGCACGAACGACCCGGTTCCGGCGCCGATCGAATCGATCCGGACGAGCGGGATGTTCAGGACGAATTTCGCGATGTCGGGCGTCTGGGTGATCTCGAAGCGCCCGTCGGTGATCAGCGCGATATCGAACGAGGTGCCCCCGATGTCGGTGCACAGGACGTTGCGCAACCCCATGCGTTGCGCGAGCGCCTGTCCGCCGACCACGCCGCCGACCGGGCCGGAGACGAGCGTTCGCCCCAGCTCCTTCGCCTCGATCGAGATCGTGCCGCCGTGCGCAGCCATGACGCGCAGCTCGAAGGGGGCGCCGTGCGCCTTGGTCACCTCGCGTACCGCCTTCAGGCTGGTGCGCGAGGGCTCCGCGGCGTAGGCCTCGATCACGGTGGAGTTCAGTCGCGGCAGGTCGCGGCGCATCGGGTAGAGCTCGGAGGAGAGGAAGACCGGGACCGCGCCGTTGATGCCGCGCTTGGCCTTCTCGCGCTCGACGATCTCCGCCACGCGGATCTCATGCCCGGCGTTGCGGTAGGAGAACAGCAGCGAGATGACGATGCCTTCCACCCCGTCGTCGAGCAGCTCGATCGCCGCCTCGCACGCATCCTGCTCGCGTAGCGGCAGGACCTCATCCCCGAACACGTCGATGCGGCCACGCACGCCCTTCATCCGCTCGCGCGGGACGAGCGGCTCGTTGTGGAAGTGGGTCGCCAGGTGCAGGCGGTCGGCGTAGGAGAAGCCGAGGTGGGTCTGGACGCCGCGCTCGAGCCTCAGGTAGTCCTCGTGGCCGGCGTTGACGATGCAGCCGATCCTCAGCCCCTGGCGTTGCAGCAGCCGGTTGATCATCGCCGTTCCCGAGTAGATCCCCGACACGATCGCCGGGAAGCCCTCCTCGGGCGTCGAGTCCCACTGCCCCAGCGCGTCGCGCGCTGAGGCGATGAAGCCGATCGACTCGTCCTCGGGAGTCGTCTGCGCCTTGCCCACCACGAACGAGCCACGCTCGTCGACGATGAAGGTGTCGGTCATCGTGCCGCCCGCGTCGATCGCCAGCACTCTCGGCGTGCGATTCACTGTTCTCACCCTTCGTTCGCTGTGGACTTGCGCAGAGCCTAGTTCCGACGAGGAGCGGTGTCCAGGTGGACGGTCGAGATCCGGGGAGCCCCCGGATGTGGAAAGTCCACAACCGGCCCATAATGGTGCGATGCCCGTGACGATGCGAGACCTGGTCCTGCGCTACGCCGCGGACCCCCAGTGGGCGCCGGCGATTGCGACCGAGATGACGGCCGCGATCCACCGGGAGCTGCCGGAGCTCCACGCGGACGAGGAGGTGGCCCGCGGCACGTACGCGAGCACCGAGAGCGTCGTGACGCTGTTCATCGACCGCGTCGTCCACGAGCAGCCGCTGACCGACGTCGAGCCCCCCGATGCGGCGATCGCGTTCGCCCGTGACCTGGTCCGCAGCGGACTGCCGCTCGACGTGCTGCTGCGCTCGTACCACATCGGTCAGGCGACGTTCTTCGAACGGTGGGTCACGGACGTCCGCGCCACCCTCGACGATCCGGCGGACGTCGCGCAGGTCGTGCAGGAGTCGGCGGCTTCGACGTTCGCGTTCGTGCGCACGCTCGACGGCGGCCTCGTCCGGCGCTGGGCCGAGGAGCGCGAGCGTTGGGTGCGGACGACCGCCGCCGTCCAGGCAGACACGGTCCGCGCGCTGCTCGCCGGCGAGCAGGGTGATCTCCTCGCCGCCGGCCGGACGCTGCGCTACGACCTGGCGCACGTGCATACGGCGTTCGTCGTATGGGCGCCAGACGCGGCGTCCGACACAGCGTCGAGCGATCCGGGGGCGATCGAGCGCGCGGCCGCGGCGGTCGCGGCTGCGCTGCGCGGGCGCGACCGTCTGATCGTGCCGCTACGAGGCAGCCTCGTGGCCGGCTGGGTCGATGGCGGTGAGGAGTCGACGCTGATCGGCGGGCGGGCGCCGCGACGGGCGCTCGCCGGGGCGCTCGTCGCGATCGGGTCGCCCGGCGCCGGGCTGGAGGGGTTCCGCCGCAGCCACCAGGAGGCGCTCGACGCTCGTCGCGTCGCTCGTCTGTCCGCTAGCCGCGCCGGTTCGATCGTTTCCTACGCAGCGACCGCCGTGGCCGCGTTGGCCAGCAGCGACCTCGACCGGGCACGGACGTTCGTGGCCGCCGAGCTCGGCTCGATCGCCGCACACGACGGCGACGCGCGGCGCCTGGCGGCGACGCTGCGTGTCTATCTCGAGGAGGGGCTTAGCCCGCGGCGCACGGCCAGGCGGCTGGGCATACACGAGAACACCGTCACCAACCGGGTGAAGGCGATCGAGGATCGCCTCGGCCACCCGATCCAGCCGCGGATGACCGAGCTGCTCGTCGCGCTCCGGCTCGCGCCGCTGCTGGGTTGAGGACCGATACGACGGTATCTCTTGCGATACGAGGATGGGGACAGTCAGCGGAAAGCCGCATCGGGGACGGCCGGCTGCGCTGTCCGCGCCGCTGCCCGGGCCGGGCTGCTCAGTTCGCGACGATCGCCAAAAAGTCACGGGAGGACGGTTCGAGCAGCTCGCCGGCGATGCCGTGTTGAGCGGGCACGACGGGTACCGCTGAAGGACCGCTCGGATGATGGACGTAGAGGTAGCCGGCGACCCAGAACGGGTTGATGTCGAGCTCGATCGCGCGCACGGCGCCGGCGGCGATCAGAGCCGACGCGAGCTCGGCGGGGCGGAGTTCCTCGCCGGCGGCCCAGACGAGCTGACCGCTCGCCGTGACGCCCAGGCCTGAGCGGGCGACAGATGTGCGCGAGCCGATCGTTTCACCCCAGCAGGCGATGATGCAGCTCGAGACGCTCGCCGCGGCTACGCCTCGATCCACGAGCAGCCGCTGGTTCTGCAACACCGAGAAGATCGCCTTGTGTGTATTCGGAACGCCCGCCCGCCACGCGCCGATGTCGGTCGTCCCGTCGGTGTAGGTCACGATCGACGCCAGGCCGGCCTTGAGCGCGACCGCCACATGACCGCCTGAGGTGAAGCCGACATCGCGGTAGGTGAGCTTGAAGCCGCCGTTGAAGGCGGCGAGGATGAGGTGTATCTCCCGCGGGGAGATCCGGTCGCCGTATGCCCAGCCGCTCGTGCCGCCGTCGCTAGAGCCGGCGTGAAGCGTGAGGTGCACGAGCCTCTGGTCGAAGCGCATGAGCGTCACTCCCGAGCGCTGCGCGAGCCATGCGGCGGACTGTCCGCGAACCTGCGCCACCGTCGTCCAGCTCACCGTAGCGTGCACCGGCGCGGTCACGCGCAGTCGCGGTGGGACCGGCAGGGGAGCCTGCGCGGAGTACCTCGCCGTCCTAGCGTCGATGCGCTGCAGGCGCGCCACCGCGTTCACGCCACGTGGCGGGCGGGTCTCGGACCGTCCGACGCCCACGCTGAGGTAGGTACAGGCGGCGGCGAGCGTGGCAACAGCCGCCAGCAGGCCGAGCCGCCTGCGCGTGTGCACTGCCTGGGCGGCTCGCAGCATCAACAGATTGACCCTCGCTCGCCTACGCATCAGCTAAACACCCGGTGAGAACGCTCTCATGGCCATGATCATCGTGACTCATCCTGATCAACATTGCGCTTCTCTGAGATACATTCGAGGACGGATCATGACCTCCAGCCATCGCTCAGGTCCTTTCCCGGTGGCCATCGCGGTGGTTGCCGTGGTGGCGTTGCTGTTCGTCGCCGGAGTCAGCGGCGGGTCGCCCTCCGCGCGGCCGCGCTCCGGGGCGTTCGCGTGGCGTGCGGCACAGGGGCCAGACCGCGCGCGACCGCGCGCGCTCGATCGGGGCGCCGCCGCAAGCTCTGCCACGACGCCGTCGCCAGGCCGTCCCTCGCCGGGGTCGCTGCCGCAGACGCATGTCTATCCGTCGGCTCAGAGCCCGTATTTCAGGTCGCTGATGGCCTCGCTGTGGGCAGGCATCGTGCGTGATTCACTCGTTCCGGCCGAGGCCGCGTTCTTCCCGAAGGGCGCCTACATCCAGCTGAAGGCGATCGCCGGGGCAGGCTCCGATTGGAGCAACCGCCTGGTGCACGACTACCGTCTGGACCTCGCCGCCGCGCACGCTCTGCTGGGCGGCGACGCCGCGCAAGCACAGCTCGTCGCGGTGGATGTGCCCTCGGGCTACGGCCACTGGGTCCCACCCGGCGTCTGCTACAACCGCGCCGGCTACTACGAGGTCCCCAACGCTCGCGTCGTCTATCGCGAGCACGGCCGGATCCGCTCGTTCGGGATCGCCTCGATGATCTCCTGGCGAGGCGTCTGGTACGTCGTGCACCTGGGCGCGATCCTGAGGTCGACCGATTCGGGCAGGGTCGACGAACCGGCCGTCGGCCGTGGCAGGTCGGTCTATTCGGGAACGTGCTGAGAGCGTGTTGACGGGGCCGGCTCGGACAGGCGCCGCTGAGCGGGAGCGCGAGCGGGCCCGGCGCAGGCGCGTCATCCGGCGCCAGCGTCTCATGGCCTTCGGGCTGTTCGTGATCGTGGCGACGGCCACCGGGCTCACCTTCGCGATGGCGGGCGGTGGCGCGAGGACGCACGGCCGCGCGTCCGGGACCACGAGCCCGAGCCCCACCGAAGGCGGGCACCACGGCGTCAAGGCGCCGCCCTCCCCGTTCGCGGTCGGCCTGCGCGTACTGCGGCTCGTCGACTCCAGCCGCACGATCGCGCTTCCCGATGGGACGACCGAGCCACGTCCGCTGCTCACCTATGTCCGCTATCCGGCGCTCGGATCCGCGGGCCGCACGGACCTGCTCGATGCGCCGGCGGCGCGCGCCGCCGGACCGTTCCCGCTCGTCATCTTCGGACACGGCTTCGACGTCACGCCAACGCTCTACCGGCGCCTGCTCGAGAGCTGGGCACGGGCCGGCTATGTCGTGGCGGCGCCCGTGTTCCCACTGGAGAACGCCGATGCTCCCGGCGGGCCTGAGGAGTCAGATCTGACCAACCAGCCGGCTGACATGAGGTTCGTCATCTCGCAGATGCTGCAGGCGAGCAGCGCGAGCTCCGGACCCTTTGCCGGGCTCATCGATCCGGCGAGCATCGCGGTCTCAGGCCAATCCGACGGCGGCGACACGGCCCTCGCGGTCGCCTACGATCCCTCCTATCGCGACCCACGCGTGAACGCCGCGGTGATCCTGTCGGGTGCCGAGATACCGGCGGCGGGCCCGTTCATCTTTCCCGCGGGCGGTCCGCCGCTGCTCGCCACGCAGGGAACCGCCGACACGATCAACCCGCCGAGTGACACCAATGCGTTCTTCAGCGTCGCGTCACGTCCGAAGTTCCTGCTCCGCTTGCTCGGGGCCAAACACCTGCCACCGTACTCCTATCAGGAACCCCAGCTCGGGATCGTCGAGCGCGTGACGACCGCGTTCTTCGACGGTTACCTCAAGCACCGCCCCGAAGCGTCGCAGCGACTCGCCTCGATCGGAAACGTGCCCGGAACGGCGACCATGCTCGCCCAGCCCTGAGGCTTTTCACCTCAAGCTGGCTGCTGACTGCGGCGTAGGAGCGGGCGCTGTGCTCATGGCGGGCACATGCGCCACGGCGATGCCGCCCTCGTGGGCGAGGATCTCGATCCTCGAGTCCCGGAACCCCGCCCGCTGCAGCGCCTGCTGCCACCAGGCCTCGTTGGCGGGATACTCCCAGCGGCCGGTGAGCAGGCGCACGGCGTTCTTCAGCAACCGCCACATGCCCGGCAGCCCTCGAGCGGCCAGCGTGCGCAGCTTGCCGGCGACCACGCGACGGTCGCGGCCCTGAAGCGGGTTGAGCGAGAACATCATGTCGCCGATCACCAGCCGGCCACCCGGCTTCAGCACGCGGAAGGCCTCATCGAGAGCCCGATGCTTGTCCGCGTTGCGCAGCTCGTGCAGGCAGTAGTTGGAAACCACGATGTCGACGCTCGAGTCGACGAGGGGAAGGCTCACGGCGGACGCATACGCAGTCTCGATGTTGCGCAGCCCCGCGCTCGCTGCCTTGACGCGCAGGTATTCGCACATCGCGCGCGAGCTGTCGATCGCCCACACTTGCGCGGTGTACTCGGCGAACGCCAGCGACAGCAGACCGGTGCCCGCGCCGACGTCGAGCACCGTGTCGTCCGCCTGCGGCTCTGCAAGCTCGACGACTCGGTCGCGCAGGGCTCGGAACCCCGCGCCGCGTGCGATCAGCTCGGCTGCGGCGACGCGATCATCCCAGTTCTTGGACGTTGCGAAGATTCACCATCTTGTGCAGCGCACCTAAGCTGAGCCTATGCGCTCCAATAGAGATCTCTCATCTCCACGGAAGCGCGTTCGGCGGGCTCAACTGGTCGTCGCAACACGTTGATCGGGAGGAGGCCAACCGGCGAGGAGGGAGCCATGAGCGTGTTCGACTACGTGATCGTGGGTGCGGGGTCGGCGGGGTGCGTGCTCGCCAACCGGCTCAGTGAAGACCCCGATGTCCAGGTTCTCCTGCTCGAGGCGGGCCCGCCGGACGTCAACGAGAACATCCACGCCGGCGATGTTGCGGGCGGTGAGGGAGCGGCGCCGCAACCGGCAGCCGCGTAGCCGGATCGCATGGGACCGCTGTTGTGAACACCTCTCCACGCGCGATCCACCACCTCAACTGCGGCACGATGTGTCCGCGCGGGGCGCGCCTGCTCGTCGGGGCGGGCGGACTGCTGGCCCCCGCACGGCTCGTCTGCCATTGCCTGCTGATCGAGGGCGCCGAAGGGCTCGTCCTGCTCGACACCGGCTTCGGCATCGAGGACACACGCACGCCGCGCCAGCTCGGCCTCGCGTTCACGACCGTGGTCCGACCACGGCTGGACGCCGCCGAGACGGCGATCTCGCAGATCCGCGCGTTGGGCTTCCAGCCCGGTGACGTGCGTCACGTCATCACGACGCACCTCGATCTGGACCATGCCGGCGGCCTGCCGGACTTCCCGGACGCCGAGGTGCACCTGCTCGGCCGCGAGCTCGAGGCCGCGATGAACCCGGGCTGGCGCGAACGGATGCGTTACGTCGCCGCCCACTGGGCCCACGGTCCACGCTGGGTCGAGCACGGCGTCGACGGCGAGCAATGGTTCGGATTCGACAGCGTGCGGATCCTGCCGGGGAGCGACGCGGAGATCCTGCTGATCCCGCTGCCCGGTCACACGTTCGGGCACACGGGCGTCGCGGTGAGACGGCCCGATGGCTGGCTGCTGCACTGCGGCGACGCCTACTTCCATCACGGCGAGGTGCAGAGCCCACCTCACAGCCCGGCCGGCCTGCGCGCCTTCGGGGCGTTCGACCAGGTTGACCGCTCCAAGCGCCTGCAGAACCGCGAGCGCCTACGCGAGCTCGCCGAGCGCCACTCCGAGGAGGTCGAGCTGATCTGCTCGCACGACCCCGCGACGCTCCCGTCACACTAGGCGTTCTCGGTCGGCGTCGAGCGGGCCTCGCGCACCAGCCGGCGCATGCCCTTGATCCAACGCTCCGTGTCGGACCCCTTCAGCGCCAGGAACTGCGCGACGTTCTCATGGGGGAGGATCAGCACGCGCTCGTCGCGGATGCCGGCCACCACGGCGTCTGCCACGTCCTCGGGTTCGATCAGCCCGCCGGCCGTCAACGCCGCCGCGCCGGCGGGGTCCTCCATCGCGAGGTCGAGCATCGGCGTGCGCACACCCTGCGGGCAGATGCAGGACACGTGGACACCGGAGTCGCCGTACTCGATCGCCAGCCACTCGGCCAGCGACACGGCCGCGTGCTTGGTGACGCTGTAGACGAGGGCCGACACCTGGGTCAGCAGCCCGGCGGCCGACGCGGTGTTGATCAGGTATCCGTCGCGGCGCTCGACCATCTCCGGCAACAGCGCGCGAGCCGCCCACACGTGCGCCATCACGTTGACCCGCCAGGCCTCATCCCAGGCGTCGTCGTCGGCCTCCGGGCCGCCCATCGCTCCGGGGACGCCGGCGTTCGAGATGAAGATGTCGATCGGTCCGTTTGCGCTCGTCGCCTCGGCGATGAGCGCACGGACGCTGTCCTCGCGGCCGGCGTCGAGCTCGACGGCGAGACCGTCGACCTCTCGGGCCACAGACCGCGCGTGGTCGAGGTCGCGATCGGCCACGACGAGCGCGCGCGCCCCCTCGGCGGAGAACCGCCTGATGAGCGCCCGCCCGATGCCACCGGCCCCGCCGGTGACCACAACATGCCTGTCGGCGAGCTCCACGAGGCTACTCTACGTCAACCATGGTTTCCGAGGCCAGCGTGGCAGCACCGCCGGTGGCTCCCCTGTGGGGGGAGCTGCGCTACAGCGGCGAGCTCGTCCGGCTGTTGGCCGATCGCGCCCTGCGGCAGGTGCACCGGCGAGAAGATGCGCCCCCGGTGCTGCTGATCCCCGGGTTCATGGCCGGCGATGCATCCCTGACGATGATGAGGCACTGGCTGCGGCGTCGTGGGCATCGCGTCGCGATGAGCGGCATGCTCGCCAACGTCGACTGCGCCGGGCGGAGCGTCGCCCGGCTGCAGGGCCAGCTGGCGGAGCTCGCGTCAGATTGCGGGCGCCCGGTCGTGCTCGTCGGGCAGAGTCGGGGCGGAGCGCTGGCCCGCGCCCTGGCCGTTCGTGATCCCGAGCGCGTCGCCGGACTCGTCATGCTCGGCTCGCCCGTCTGCGATTCGCTCGCCGTGTCCGCTCCGGTGCTGAGCACCGTGCGCTGGCTCGCGCGCCTCGGGGATCTGGGGTTGCCCGGGGTGTTCTCGACCAGGTGCCGGGATGGCGCGTGCTGTGAGAGCTTCCGGGAGCACCTGTCGAGTCCCCTGGCGCCCGGCATGGCCGCCGTGGCGATCCACTCGCGCAGCGATGGCATCGTCGACTGGCGTGCGTGCCTGGACCCGCATGCCGAGCAGGTCGAGGTCGATTCGAGCCACTGCGGGATGTCGGTGCACCCCGCCGTCTACCGCGTGCTCGATCGCGTGCTCGACGTCTAGCCCCCCGCGCAGTGGACACGCGAATGCTCAACGCCGATCAGATGCTCGCGATCGCGGCGACACGGATGAGGGATCTGGCCGCGCCCGGGCTCAGCCCGCGCCCGCGGCGGAAGGTGGCGGTGCTGGCCTGCATGGACACCCGGATCGACCTCTTTCCGATGCTGGGCCTCGAGCGCGGCGACGCCCACATCATCCGCAACGCCGGCGGGCTGGTCACCGACGACGCGATCCGCTCCCTCAGCGCCTCCCAGCGGCTGCTCGGGACCGAGGAGATCGT
Source organism: Solirubrobacteraceae bacterium (assembly GCA_017882445.1). Lineage (GTDB taxonomy): Bacteria > Actinomycetota > Thermoleophilia > Solirubrobacterales > Solirubrobacteraceae > Palsa-744. Next base: position 107,304 of record JADGPK010000002.1, on the reverse strand, counting down.
CGTGCTCATGCACGACGGCTGTGGTCTGCACGGCGCCTCCGAGGACGCGTTCGCACAGGCCCTCGCGGCCGACGGCGTCCTGCCCACGTGGCGGCTGGGCGCCTTCGACGACGTCGAGGCGACCCTTCGCCACGGCCTCGCCCGGCTGCGCTCCAGCCGCGAGCTGCGCGCGCGCGACCACATCAGGGGCTTCGTCTTCGATCCCGAGACCGGCGCTGTGCGCGAGGTTCAGAGCGTTCCCGGCTCCGAGAGCGTTCCAGACTCCGCCTGAGCTGCGCCGGCGCGGCTCGCCACCATCAGCACGTCCTGGCCGTCCTGGACGATCTCGCCGCGATCGCTGTGGATCTGCACCGCGAGCGTCACGAAGCCGACACCCGGGCGGGAGCGGCTGGCGCGGGTCTCGAGAACCTCAAAGACGGCCCACACGGTGTCCCCGGGATACACCGGCGAGCGGAAGCGGCGCCGGCATTCGGCCAGCGCGAGGATCTTCCACCCGTCGCGGACGCTCGCCATGCCGTAGCTCATCGACAGGACGAGCGGGCCGTGGGCGATTCGCCCTCCGAAGGGCGTCTCCTCGCGCGCGAAGACCTCGTCGACGTGCAGCGGGTTGAAGTCCCCGGAGACACCCGCGAAGGCGACGATGTCGGCCTCCGTCACGGTGCGCCTGGCCGTCTGGAAGCTTGCCCCGACCTCGATCTCCTCCAGGTGGGTAGCCACCTCGAGCCTCCTCGTTTCGTCGCGGAGAGTTGACCCTCCACCGGTGGTCGTGATGCTAGTGGGTGAGGTGCCCGACGGTGTCCTATCGGTAGGGTGGCGTCAGCCATGAGAGCAGTCACCTTCCAGGCGCCCGGTGTGGTGAGCGTCGAGGACCGTCCCGAGCCGGAGCTCCTCGATCCCGAGGACGCGATCGTGCGGATCGAGGCCACGGGCGTGTGTGGCTCGGACCTGCACATCTTCCACGGCCGCGTTCAGGTCGAGCCCGGCTTCACGATCGGCCACGAGTACGTGGGCACCGTCGTGGCGGCGGGCGAGGCGGTTTCGCGCGTGGCGGTCGGCGACCGCGTCATCGGCTGCTTTCAGACGGCGTGCGGGAGCTGCTACTTCTGCAGGCGCGGTCTCTATCACCGCTGCCTGGAATCACGCACGTTCGGCCACGGGGCCACGCTCGGGTCGCTGCAGGGCACCCAGGCCGAGATGGCGCTCGTTCCGCACGCCGACCTCGTGCTGCGGCTCCTCCCCGAGGGCATGAGCAGCGACGTGGCGCTGTTCGCCGGAGACGTCATGGGTACGGGCTTCCACGCCGTCGACTCCAGCGGGCTGAGGCCCGGGGACGTCGCGGCCGTTCTCGGGCTCGGACCGGTGGGGCTGTGCGCAGTGCAGGCCGCGCGGGCCGCCGGCGCGGCGCACGTGTTCGCGATCGACACGGTGCCCGAGCGCCTGAGCGTCGCGGAGTCCTTCGGTGCGGAGCCCCTTCACCTCGGTGAGCAGGACGTCCGCGCGGCCGTGCGCGCGGCGACCGAAGACCGCGGCGTCGACGTGAGCATCGACGCGGTCGGCGACCCCAAGGTCCTGGAGAGCGCGATCCGCCTGACGCGAGCATGCGGGTCCATCCAGTGCATCGGCGTCTACGCCGAGCGCGCCGAGGTCCACATGGGGCTGCTGTGGCTCAAGTCGCTGACGCTGCGCGGCGGGCAGGCCAACGTGCTCCGCCACGTCGACCGGGTGCTCGCGATGCTCTCGGCCGGCGTGCTGGACCCCTCGGCGCTCGTCACCCACCACATGAAGCTCGAGGAAGCGCCCGAGGCCTACGCCGTCTATGACCGCCGCGAAGCGCTGAAGATCGTTCTGACGCCCTGAGGGCCGCGTCGCGCCCCGGCGGTCCCTGCGCCGCGGGCGGCCTACCCGACCCAGTCGAAGGAGCGGGTGACCGCCTTCTTCCACTGTGCGTACTCGCGCTCGCGCCGCCGCTCCTCCATCTGCGGCTCCCAGCGCCGGTCCTGTGACCAGCGCTCGCGCAGGTCGGCCTCGTCCTGCCAGAAGCCGACCGCCAGGCCGGCCGCGAAGGCGGCGCCGAGCGCGGTGGTCTCGGTCACCTTCGGGCGGATCACGGGGATCCCGAGCACGTCGGCCTGGAACTGCATGAGCAACTCGTTCGCGGTCATGCCGCCGTCGACCTTCAGCTCGGCGAGCGGGATCTCGGCGACCGAGTTGGCCGCGTCGAGGACCTCCCGGGTCTGCCAGGCCGTCGCCTCCAGGACCGCCCTGGCGATGTGGCCCGCGCGGGCGTATGCGGTCAGCCCGACGATCACCCCGCGGGCGTCATCTCGCCAATAGGGGGCGAACAGACCGGAGAAGGCGGGCACGAAGTACACCCCGCCGTTGTCCTTGACGGTCTCCGCCAGCTGCTCGACCTCCGCTGCCGTGCGGATCAGACCGATCTGGTCGCGCAGCCACTGGACGGCCGCGCCGGTGACCGCGATCGATCCCTCGAGCACGTAGGTGGTCGGCGCGTCGCCGATCTTCGCGGCGACGCTGGTGATCAGCTGCTCGCAGCGCACGATCTCCTCGCCCGTGTTGACGAGCAGGAACGAGCCCGTGCCGTACGTGCTCTTGGCCTCGCCCCGCTCGAAGCAGGTCTGGCCGAACAGCGCGGCCTGCTGGTCGCCGAGGATGCCGGCGACCGGGCGCCCGGCGAGGGCGGTGCCGGCCACCTCGCCGTAGATCTCGCTGGAGGAGCGGATCTGCGGGAGCATGCTGGGAGGGATGCCCATCAGGCTCAGGCTCGGATCGTGCCATTCGAGCGTCCGCAGATCCATGAGCATCGTGCGGCTCGCGTTGGTCACGTCGGTTGCGTGGACGCCCCCACGTGGTCCTCCCGTGAGGTTCCAGAGCACCCACGTGTCCATGTTCCCGAAGGCCAGTTCGCCGTTCTCGGCCCGCTCGCGCGCACCGGGCACGTTGTCGAGGATCCAGGTGATCTTCGGGCCGGAGAAGTAGGTGGACAGCGGTAGCCCGACGCGGTCGCGCAGACGGTCGAGTCCCTGATCTCCCGCGAGCTCGCGCACGAGCGCGTCGGTGCGCGTGTCCTGCCAGACGATCGCGTTGTGCACCGGCTCGCCCGTCTCCCTGTCCCACACGACCGCCGTCTCGCGCTGGTTGGTGATCCCGACCGCAGCCACATCGCCCGCCTGCGCATCCGCGGCCCGGAGCGCGCCGTCGATCACCTCCCGCGTGCGGCGCCACACCTCGCCGACGTCGTGCTCGACCCAGCCCGCGCGGGGGTGGATCTGCTCGTGCTCACGCTGGTCGACAGCCGCGATACGGCCGTCGGCGTCGAACAGGATCAGCCGCGTGCTCGTCGTCCCCTGGTCGATCGCCGCCACATACCCGCTCATCGGCGCACCCTACCCCGAGCGCCGGTGCCCCGATGCTCGATATCGTGCTGCGGGTGCGCCTCGTCTCTCGTCAGAGCGGAGATGGCGGGCGATGGCCAAGGATGTTCTCGCCGGACGCAGCCCGGAGGGCCCGGACGCCGCTCGCGGGGTTGGCGCTGGTGTTGTTCCTGGCCATGGCCACGCAGGTCCTCGGCAGTGGTGCGAGGAGCCGCTTCGGCTCCGCGCCTCCCGCCGTGTCCTCGTTCCCCGGCGTCTCCCTGAGCCCTGTCTTCTCCTCGTTCCCTGCAGGCCCATCGGTCCCCGCCGTCCCGCCGTCCTTCGGGCGCGTCGCTGCCCGCTACCGCATCGTCGGCTGCAGCAGCCGCGGGACCATCGCCTACCGGCACGGCCCGCGCGTTCGCGCGGTGGCGATCGGTTTCGACGACGGACCCGCCGCCGACACCCCGGCCTTCGTCGCGATGCTCGAGCGCAGCCGCGCACATGCCACCTTCTTCGTGATCGGCAGGCAGCTGGGCGCCGCGTTCAGGCCGACGCTGCTGCGAGAGCTGCGCGACGGCGACGTGCTCGGCGATCACACGTTCACGCATCCCTATCTCACCTCGACCGGCGGCGTGCGCGGTCAGCTCCTCGAGACGATCGGCGCGATCCGCTCGCTGACCGGCTACAGGCCGTGCGTGTTCCGCCCGCCGTACGGCGCATACGATCGAGCGGTCCTGCGGACCGCTCGATCGCTGGGCCTCTCGACGGTCCTCTGGAACGTCGACCCGAGCGACTACACGCTGCCGGGCAGCGCGACGATAAGGCGGCGCGTGCTGGCCCAGGTGCAGCCCGGCTCGATCATCATCTCCCACGACGGCGGCGGCTTTCGCGCGCAGACGCTCGCGGCCTACCCGGGAATCATCGCCGCGCTGCGCGCGCGCGGCTACCGGATCGTCACGATCCCCGAGCTGCTGGGCTACAGGGCGGTGTACGTGCCGTGCGTGCGCCTGTGCGAGGGCATCGGCGTGCCGAGGAGCGCGCTGCCCCCCGACGCGATCGTCGAACGGGCCCCCTAGCGGTGGGCCGGGCGGGGAGCGATTCTGGGAGTCTGTCGCAATGATCGTCGATGCTTGGATGCAGCATCCGACCCGGCGCTTTCTGGAGCACGACATGTTCGAGTCGCTGCGCCGCTGGACCGGCGGCGAGGTGCCCGAGGGAGAGGTGCCGATCGGGGCGACCGTCCAGGCGATGGATGGCGCGGGCGTGGGCTTCGGCCTGCTGACGGCCTGGCACGCTCCGCGGGAGGGCGCCCTGATCTCAAACGACGAGGTCGCCGGGTGGGTGCGGGCGCACCCCGATCGCTTCGCGGGCATGGCGGCCGTGGGACTCGACAGGCCGATGGACGCGGTGAGGGAGCTGCGCCGCTGCGTGAACGAGCTCGGCCTGATCGGGCTGCGCATGCTTCCGTGGCTGTGGGAAGCCCCGCCGACCGACCGCCGCTACTACCCGCTGTACGCCGCCTGCGTCGAACTCGGCGTGCCGTTCTGCACGCAGGTCGGCCACACCGGTCCGCTGCGTCCGTCGGAGACCGGGCGGCCGATCCCCTACGTCGATCAGATCGCCCTGGACTTCCCCGAGCTGGTCATCGTGGGCGGGCACATCGGCTATCCCTGGACCGAGGAGATGATCGCGGTCGCACGCAAGCACGAGAACGTCTTCATCGACACCTCGGCCTACACCACCAGGCGCCTGCCCGCCGAGCTGGTCTCCTACATGAAGACCCGCAGCGGACGCCGCAAGGTCCTGTTCGGGAGCAACTACCCCATGATCCTCCCCGCGCGAGCGCTCGAGGGCCTGGACGAGCTGGGTCTCGACGAGGAGACACGCGGGCTCTACCTCGCGGGAAACTCACGGCGGGTGTTCGGCCTGCGCGGCGAGCCTGCTTAGAATAGGCTGCTCGGCAGAACGTCGAGTCGGTCAGACATCAAAAGCGCGCGCCCGTAGCTCAGTGGTCAACGGTTCTCTTCGGGGAGCCAAAGAGCAGCGGTCTTTCAAGCCGCAGGCCGAGGGTTCGATTCCCTCCGGGCGCATTCCCTCTCCCCCGAGCAGCTTCGTTCGCAGCCGGCTCGCGTCCGGCGATGCGCAGCTCCACGAAGCTTCCCGCGCCCTGATCTCTCCCCCTGCGGCACCGCTTCGCGGTGCCGGCGTTCTCGCATACTTCCACTGAGCCCGGGGCTTGACTTTCTGCGTAAAGCATGATTTATATGTCTGGGAGCGGGATCGCTCCTCGGTCATCTGGGATTGGGAACCGGATGGGCGAGGTCTTCGGAAAGGGATGGAAAGGGCCGGAACATGGGCTTTGGGTCAAGCAGGATGCGAGACCGAGAAGCGAGCGAGCACCCTTCAGCCGGGTGCTTGCAACGCCCCGCCCTCACCCCCCCACCGGCTGAGTCGCTTCGGCCGAAGTTGATCTCGGGCGTTGGCCGGATCGGCCATCGGTCAAACGGATACATGCTCGCCGGCGGGGACCGTGCGGGCGAGGGGACAGGGGTGGCGCGCTGATGGAGATGAGGGTGTTCAGCTGCCACGAGCAGCGGATGCTGCGGGGTCTGCACGGTCGCTGGCCGTACCGCCGCTCCCACTGCCGTCACGACCTTCACTGGCTGGTGCGGGTCAAGCCGCACGCATGCCTGTGCGAGAGCGCACGCACGCACTCCATGGCCGGTCTACGGGCTTACAGCCGGCGACCGTAGAGCGGACTCAGGAGGAGCGACCGAGGCGGGGGCGCCTATCCCTGCAGGCCCGAAGAGAGGGGGGGTCTGCGGGGATAGGCCATTCTCGCCGCGCGCGCCCGCCGTCCGGGCGTGCTCTGAGATCGCGTCGATCAATCTCGGCCACACCGCTCGGGGCAGGTCGTGGCCCATGCCCGCGATCGTCATGAGCTCGGCCGCGGGGATCGCTCGTGCCGTCGCCCGCCCGCCCGAGGGTGAGACGAGGGGATCGGCGGTGCCGTGGATCACGAGCGTGGGCGCGGTGATCCTCCGCAACTCGGCCGTGCGGTCGCCTGAGGCGAGGATCGCTGCCAGCTGGCGCCCCGGACCGTCGGGGTCGTGGTCGCGTTCATAGCTCATCCTCGCCAGGGCGCGGATATCGTCGAGATCGCGTGGAAGACCGCGAGACCCGATCGCTGTGAACAGGCGCTCCATGTGCGCCACGTAGGCATCGCGCTCGCGCGGGGGGCGCCGCAGGAAGGTCGCGTAGACGCGCAGCGACGGCTGCCCGCTCCGCAGGCTGCCCGTGCTGGACATGATCGAGACGAGCGAGCGCACGCTTCGCGGGTGGCGCGCAGCGAGGGTCTGGGCGATCATGCCGCCCATCGACGCTCCGATCACGTGCGCGGGTGCGAGCTCCAGCGCCCGCAGGAGCCCGGCGGCGTCGTCGGCCATGTCGGCGAGCGTGTAGCGGGCGGCGCGCTTGGAGCGCAGCAGCAGCTGGGGGATCGTCGGGGGGCGCCCCTGCAGATGGGTCGAGCGTCCGATGTCGCGGTTGTCGAAGCGGACCACGTGGAGGCCGTCGGCGGCGAGCCGCTGGCAGAAGTCCTCCTGCCAGGCGACCATCTGGGTGCCGAGCCCCATGACCAGCAGCGCCGTCGGATCCGACGGATCGCCGAAGGTCTCGTAGCATAGGGTGATGCCCCGGCCGACGTCGCAGAACTGCTCTGACACGATCCCGCGACTTTAGCGTCCCGGCGCCGCTAGGATCGGGGAGGAATGCCAGCCACGAGTCAATCGAGGGGCGCTGAGGCCCTGGAGGGCACCTCCGGAGCGCCCGATGTCGAGAGCCTCTCGATCAACACGATCCGCGGCCTTTCGATGGACGCGGTGCAGAAGGCCAACTCCGGGCACCCGGGCACCGCCATGGCCCTGGCGCCGCTCGCCTACGTCCTGTTCAAGCGCTTCCTGCGCGTGAACCCACGGGGCACCGACTGGCCGGACCGCGACCGCTTCGTTCTCAGCGCGGGCCACGCCTGCGTGCTGCAGTACTCGCTGCTCCATCTCTCAGGCTACGAGCTGGGACTCGACGATCTCAAGCGGTTCCGCCAGTGGGGTTCACGCACGCCGGGGCATCCCGAGCGTGGTCACACGCCCGGGATCGAGGTCACGACCGGGCCGCTCGGGCAGGGTCTCGGCAACGCGGTTGGCATGGCGATGGCCGAGCGCTTCCTGGCCGATCGCTTCAACCGTCCCGGCCGCGAGGTGGTCGACCACCACGTCTACGCGATCTGCTCGGACGGCGATCTGATGGAGGGCATCAGCCAGGAGGCGGCGTCGATCGCCGGGCATTTCGGGCTGGGCAAGCTGATCGTCTGCTACGACGACAACCACATCACGATCGACGGAACCACGTCGATCTCCTTCGACGGCGAGAACCATCCGGCCCGCCTCCAGGCCGACGGCTGGCACGTCCAGCGGGTGGAGGACTCCGAGGACGTTGAGGCTCTGCAGTCCGCGATCGCGGCCGCGCGCGATGAAACCGAGCGGCCCTCGTTCATCGCGATCCGCTCGCACATCGCCTACCCGGCGCCGAACGCCGTCGACACCTCAAAGGCGCATGGAGCGCCGCTGGGCGAAGACGAGGTCCGCGCCGCAAAGCGGGTCATGGGCTTCGACCCCGAGCGCACCTTCTCGGTCGATGAGCGCGTCTACGAGCACATGTCGCTGCTGGCGAGCGGCGCCTCGGCGCAGGAGGAATGGCAGCGTCGCTTCGGGCAGTGGCGCGAGGACTTCCCGCAGATGGCCGAGGATTGGGATCGGGCATGGTCCGGGCGCCTGCGCGACGGCTGGCGTGAGGTCCTGCCGCGCTTCAAGGCCGGCGAGCAGCTCGCCACCCGCTCGGCGGGCCAGAAGGTGATGGCCGCGTTCGCGGAGTTCGCACCGACGATGATGGGCGGCGCGGCCGACCTGGTCGAGTCGACCAAGACGCTGTTCGAGGGCGGGGGCGAGTTCTCCCGCGTGCACGCCGGGCGCAACGTCCCGTTCGGGATCCGCGAGCACGCGATGGGCGCGATCGTCAACGGCGCGAGCGCTCACGGCGGCATCGTCAAGCCGTACGGCTCGACGTTCTTGATCTTCTCCGACTACATGCGTCCCTCGGTTCGCCTGTCGGCCCTCATGGGGCTGCCGGTGCTCTGGGTGTGGACGCATGACTCGGTCGCGCTCGGCGAGGACGGTCCGACCCATCAACCGGTCGAGCACTACGCGGCGCTGCGCGCCATCCCCCGACTGTGGGTCATCCGCCCGGGCGACGCCAACGAGACCTCGGTGGCCTGGCGAGTCGCGCTGGAGCGCGAGGATGGGCCGGTCGCCCTGCTGCTCTCGCGTCAGAACATCACCGTGCTCGACCGCGATCAGAACGCGAGCGCCGAGGGGCTCGAGCGCGGCGCGTATGTGCTGTGGGAGTCCGCCGCGAGCCCCGAGCTGATCCTCATCGCCACCGGCGCCGAGGTGGGGCCGACGCTCGCGGCCGCACAGACGCTGGCCGGCGAGGGCAGCTGCGTGCGGGTCGTGTCGATGCCCTGCATGGAGCTGTTCGAAGCGCAGCCAAAGGAGTACCGCGACGAGGTCCTCCCCCGCGAGACGACCGCCCGCCTGGCGGTTGAGCCCGGGGTGAGCATGAGCTGGTGGAAGTGGGTCGGCAGCGACGGCGACGTGCTCGGTCTCGAGCGCTTCGGCGCGTCCGCGCCAGGCACTACGGTGCTCACCGAGCTCGGCTTCACCGCCGAGAACATCGCCGCGCGTGCGCGAGCGCTGCTCGACTCGAGACCCTAAGGAGACACGATGCCCGCCGATGCACTCCCACCCCTGCAACGCCTGTCGGCCCTCGGGCAGAGCGTGTGGGTGGACTTCCTCTCACGCGAGTCGATCCGGGGCGGACATCTCAAGGAGCTGATCGACGATTACGCGGTGGTGGGCGCGACGTCGAACCCGACGATCTTGCAGAAGGCGATGACGGCGGGCGATGTCTACGACGAGCAGATACACGAGCTGGCGGCACAGGGCAGCGACGTCTCCGAGACGTTCTGGGCGCTCGCCGAGCGGGACATCGCGGAGGCGTGCGACGTCTTCCGTGGAGTGTGGGACGGAGGGCACGGACGCGACGGATACGTCTCGCTGGAGGTCGACCCGAGGCTGGCGTATGACACGCTCGAGACCTTCCGCGAGGCCATGCGCCTGCACGAGTCCGTCGACCGTCCCAACCTGATGGTGAAGATCCCCGCCACGAGGCCAGGGCTGGCGGCGATCGAGGACGTGGTGGCAAAGGGCCGCTCGATCAACGTGACGCTCATCTTCTCGCTGCGCCGCTACGCGGAGGTCGCCGAGTCCTACCTGCGCGGGCTCGAGCGGCTCATCGCCGAGGGAGGCGACCCGAGCGGAGTCGCCTCGGTGGCGAGCTTCTTCGTCTCGAGGATCGACACGGAGGGGGACCGGCGCCTGGATGAGATCGGCGGCCACGACGAGCTGAAGGGCAAGCTCGCGGTGGCCAACGCGAAGGTCGCCTACGACCATTACCTGGAGGCGTTCGCGGGCCCGCGCTGGGAGTACCTGGCCGGCAAGGGCGCCACGCCCCAGCGGGTGCTGTGGGCGTCCACCTCAACCAAGAACCCGGCCTACCCCGACACGATGTACGTCGAGGACCTGCTCGGGCCCGACACGGTCGACACGATGCCCGAGGAGACGATCAAGGCCTATCAGGACCACGGGAGCCCAGAGGTGCGGCTGCGGAGCGGCGTAGAGGACGCGCGCCGGCTGCTCGACGATCTGAAGAGCGCGGGCGTCGACTACGACGATCTCACCGATACGCTCGAGCGCGACGGCGTCCAGAAATTCGCGGCCTCCTTCGCCGAGCTCCAGGAGGCGTTGAGCGCCAAGCACCAGGCTCTCGCGCTCGCCTGAGCGCCTACTGGTAGAGGTAGGGGATCGGGATCAGCACCCGGATCAGCAGCGGCCCCGTCGGGAAGGCCTTGGCGTGGATGGTGAACACGCGGAAGTGGCGCCCGAGATTCTGATAGCGACCGCTGTCCGGCACCGTTCCGGGCGCCGCGCCGAGACTGTTCTTGACGAGCTTCGGGTGGGTGGGATTCATATACATGAGCACCTTCACGCCGGCGAGCCGCTTGGCCAGCCGCAGGTAGCCCTCGTCGTCCTGGATCGACAACACGAAGCTGCCAATCGTGCGCCCGGCGAGCCGCAGCTGGCCGCTCACGGGCGCCAGCACGTAGGGGCCGCCCACGTCGGCGAGCAGCTTCCCTGCGGCGCTCACGCGCAGGCGCACGATGTGTTGGTTGAGCAGGCCTTCGACGGCCAGCTTCGTGGCGACGGGGTCACGGCGCGCCACGGCGCTGAGCAGTGGTTGGTCGCGCTGCACGCGCTGGACCTGGGTCAGCGTGCGGCCGCCGGCCTCGGCGGCGTAGATCCGGCTTGCCACGCGGCTGATCGTGTTGACGGTCGTGTCTTCGCCTGAGTGTCCGCACAGGGCGGTGGTCGAGCTGACGGGTCTGAGCAGGTAGATGCGCAGCGCGCCCGCGGGGAAGGCTTCGGCAGCGAACGAGGTGTACTGGTAGAGGTCGTGTCCGTGCGTGAGTGTGCCTCGCGACGCAAGCGGTCCAGGCGCAAGCGCGAACGAGCCCCCGATGCTGCGCCCCTTCGCCCGCAGGGCGACGAGTCCCTCGGCGACGCCGTCACCCTCCTGGACGAACCCGCTGTCGGACCACACGCTCGTGACGTAGCTGCCGATCGGGACGCCGCCCGGTCCGACCAGCGTTCCACGCAGCGGCGTCAGAGCCGGGCCGCCGACGTCGGCCAGGATGCGCGGGCCGCTCATCACCCGCAGGTTCGTCATGTGCCCGTTCGCCACCAGCGCCCGCGCGGCGGCGGTCGCGGCGGTCGCGTCGCCCTTGATCACCGCTTCGCGCAGCGGAACCGAGGCGGCGATCAGGTAACGGGCGGCCCCGGTCCTTTCGCTGGAGATGCCCTCGTGGTAGACCCGCCTCAGCACCTTGCCCAGCGCGTCGAGCACCGTCGCGGGACAGCTCATCGACGAGGAGGCCTGCTGTGCACCGTTCGCGGCTTGGCCGCCTTTCAGGGTCGACCCGCAGCCGGCGAGCACGGCCATGAGCGCAAGCACGCCCGTCGCGCGCGTGGCGGATAGACGTATGCGCACACGGTGAACCATCGAAGATGACCCTAACGGCCGGTTAACGGTGCGCGCGGCGCTCTCGCCCGTGGCGGCGTTGGATACGGTGGGCCCATGCCAATCGCCCTGATCACCGGTGCCTCCACGGGAATCGGGCGTGCCACCGCGCTGAGGCTGGCGGGGAAGGGTTGGACGGTGCTCGCGGGCGTGCGCTCGCCGATGTCCGATTCCGCCGCCGCGGCCGCCGGTGACGGCCTCGCGGAGGGGGGAACCGCCGGGCGTGTGATCCCGGTGGAGCTTGACATCACCGACGCCGCCCAGATCGCCCAGGCCCTCGTGCGGGTGGAAGAGGAGAGCGCTCGGGTCGCGGGCGCCGAGCACGGCGGGCTCGACGCGCTCGTCAACAACGCGGGGATCGGCGTGGGCGGTCCGCTCGAGCTGATCTCGCCGGAGGATCTGCGCAGGCAGTTCGACGTCAACGTGTTCGCCCAGATCGCCGTCACGCAGGCGATGCTGCCGGCGCTGCGCCGCGCCGGCGGTCGGATCGTGTTCGTATCGTCGATCGGCGGGCGCGTGGCGATGGCCTTCACCGCCCCCTACGCCGCCTCCAAGCACGCGATAGAGGCGTTCGGCGACGCTCTGCGCGTGGAGCTGCACAGCTCCGAGGTCCAGGTCGCGCTCGTCGAGCCGGGCTCGGTGGCGACGCCGATCTGGGACAAGAGCCGCGCTCGGAACCTGCGCGTCACCATCCCGGCCGAGCTGCAGGCGCAGTACGGGAAGGTGCCGGCGGCGATGGACAAGGTGCTGCGCGAGACCGCGCGTCGCGGCATCGCGCCGGAGACCGTGGCCGAGACGATCGAACGGGCGCTCACCTCGTCGCGCATGCGAGCCCGCTATGTCGTCGGCAGGGACGCCCGGGCGATGCTGATCGCCCGGCGCCTCTTGCCCGACCATGTCCTGGACCGGCTCGTGCGGCGCGTTCTCGGCGTGTGAGCCGCCGTCACTGGGTACCGTTGTATCGGCTGATGTCCATCACCGAGCAAGCACTACCCCGGGTCCGCGAGACGGCGATGAGCGCGCCCGATCCGCCCGCGAGCGCCTTTGCCCCGCCGCCGGCCCCGCGCTCGGAACGGCGGGCCTGGCTGCTCGCCTGCTCGATCGGCGCGGTCGGCCTGGCCGTGCTGGCGGCCGCGCTCGGCGGGGCGCTCGACCGAACCTCCTCGCAGGCGCCCCCGGCGGTATTGGTCTCCGCCGCGACCCCCGTGCCGGGCGCGAGCAGCTCCGCGATCGCGACAGCACTTCCGCGCGCGGCGATTCTCGCGAGGCCCTCCCCCGCGCAGCAGAGCGCCGACGCGAGGCGCTTCGCCGCGGCCACGCAGGCGCATGTCGCCACAGCGTGGATGGAAGGCTTCTACCCCGTCTACGCCATGGCTCAGAGCACGTTCGGCGTCAACTGGCTGCTGCTGGCGTCGATTCACATGCAGGAGACGGCGTTCTCCACGGCGCCCAGCACCTACCACGGCCTGAACTTCGCCCACTGCTGCGGCGGGCCGATGCAGTTCAACGTCACCAACGGCCCGGTCTCGACCTGGAGCCTCGTCAGCGACTCCTACATCTACGCCCGGCGCCCCGCCGCCTACGATCACATGACCTCGACGCACCCGTCGATCTACGACGACTTCGACGCGATCATGGCCGCCGCCCACCTGCTCTCAGCGGACGGTGCGGGCTACGCGCTCGACGGCTCGGCGTGGGTCGCCGCGTATGACTACTACGGCCACGACGCCACCGGCGTGACGTACGCCGATGAGGTGATCGCACGCGCGATCGGCTGGTCCCAGAGCGGGTTCTGCATCAACTGCGGCGTGCAGCCGGCGCTGTTCGCCGCAGTTCACGCCGCCTACGGAGCACCGGTCCTCGCCGCGCTCCGCTAGGCCGCGTCCGCCTCTGCGATCACCTCGCCGGCGACCCGGTCGGTCGCCAGGGCGGTGCCACCGAGCAGGCGTCGCGAGAGCTGCGCGCGACGGAAGTACAGCGGCGCGTCGTGCTCCCACGTGGCGCCGATGCCGCCGTGGACGGAGATCATCGTGCGGGCGGCCTGGTCGAGCGCACGAGACGCGACCGAACGGGCGGCGCTGGCGGCGAGCGGGAACTCCTGCGGGCCGCCGTGACGCGCCCAACCGGCGTAGTAGAGCAGCGAGCGCCCGTTCTCGAGCTGGCGCAGCACCTCGGTGAGGCTGTGCTTGACGGCCTGGTAGGAGCCGATCGCGCGACCGAACGTGTGGCGCTCCTTGGCGTAGGCGACCGAGACGTCCAGAGCCGTCTCGACGCTGCCGAGCGACTCGGCGGCGATCAGCGCCTGTGCGAGATACCAGGCACCCGCGAGCGCCTCCGCGGGGGTGTCGAGCACGGTGGCGGGAGCGTCCTTCAGCGATAGGTGACCGAGCGAGCGCGTGGAGTCATAGCGCTGGAGGGCCTGCACGGAGACTCCCGTGGCGTCCGCCTCGATCGCGACCCCCACGGGCTTGCAACCCGGTTGGCGCGGCCCGTCGAGGATCGCGACCCCCACGAGCAGGTCGGCGCCGGGGGCGTCGGGTACGAACGACAGCTCGCCGCTGACGCGCACTCCTGCACCGTCGCTGACCGCGCTCGGGGCGGGCAGACGCTCGCTCCCGTGCGCGGGATCGACAGACCACTCATTCACCAGATCGTCCGGCGGGCAGACCGGCAGGTAGGCGGCGCGTCGCTCGCCGCTCGCCAGCTCGGAGAGCAGCGGCGCGCCGCCCGGCGCGTCGTTCAGGATCGCGGTCGCCGGGAGGTGTCCGAGCAGCGAGATCCCGGCGATCACACGGCCGCACTCGCCGAGCACGAGCATGGCGTCGAAGGCGTCGAGCCCGGCGCCGCCGTGGGACTCGTCGATCAAGAGGCCGGGCCAGCCGGCCTCCTTGGCGACCGCCCACAGGTCCGGCAGCGCGTCCTTCTCGCCGTTGAGCGCCGCGCGGGCGGCCTCGAGCGTCTTGAATCGCGACAGCGCGCCGCGCGCCGCCTCGCGCAGGAACACCTGCTCGTCTGAAAGGGCCAGGTTCATACCGTCGCTCCTTCCTTGGAACGCAGCTCAGAGAAGGGGATGCCCTTGTCCAGACGTGGCTCCGGGGGTAGTCCGAGAACGCGCTCGCCGACCGTGTTCCGGAGGATCTCCTCGGTCCCGCCCGCCGACTTCAGGCCGGGGAGGAACGAGATCATGTACGCCCACTCGCTGTCCTCGAGCAGCGCGTCGGGGCCGAGCACGTCGGCGATCAGGTCACCGGCCTTGATCGCGGCGCTGACGATCGTGACCTTCGCCAGGCCGGCCTCCGGACCGGGGATCTGGCCCTTCTGCAGCGCCGTCAGCGTCCTGTAGCCGGTGAACCTGACCGCGAGCAGCTCGCTTGCGATCTCACCCAGCTGGTGGCGCACCTCGGGGTCGCGGCGGGCGTGCTCGTCGCCGGCGATGGCCGCGGCGAAGCGGGCCGAGTTGTAACCCAACCCCTCGCTGCCGAGGCCGATCGTGACACGCTCGAACATCAGGGTCGTGAGCGCCGTGCCCCAGCCGTTGCCGACGCCGCCGACGACCGCGCCTGAGTCCAGCGCGACGTCGTCGAAGAAGACCTCGTTGAACTCCGCCTCGCCGGAGATCTGGCGCAGGCCGCGCACGGTGACGCCCTCGGCGTCCATCGGCACGATGAACATCGTCAGGCCCTTGTGCTTGGGCACGTCCGCGTCGGTTCGCGCGAGCAGCAGACCGTATGAGGCGAAGTGGGCGTTGGTGGTCCACACCTTCTGCCCGGTCAGCCGCCAGCTGCCGTCGTCCTGCAGGCGTGCGCGGGCCTGCACGGCCGCGAGATCCGAGCCGGCGGCGGGCTCGGAGAAGAGCTGGCACCAGACCTCGTCGCCGTGGAGCATCGGTCCGAGGTAGCGCGACTTCTGCTCCTCCGAGCCGTGGGCGATGATCGTGGGCCCGAGCATGCCGACGCCGATCGCGTCGAGGATGCCGGGAACTTTCGCGCGGGCGATCTCCTGGTTGGACAGCACCTGCTCGATCGGACCGAGGCCCTGACCGCCGTACTCCTTCGGCCAGGTCACACCCGCGAGCCCGGCCTCCGCGAGCCTGCCCTGCCAGGCGCGGCGCGCCGCCAGGATCTCCGCCTCGTCCTTGAGCGCTCCCGGACCCCGCAGCACTGGCGCTTCGGACTTGTGCTCCTCCAGCCACGCCCGCGTCTGGGCGCGATAGGCGGCCTGCTCGGGTGTGTCGTCGAGATCCACGTCTTCTCCTTTGGCTGACTGACCAGTCAATCTATAACCGCGAACGGTACCCCACGATGAGCGGGAGCGTCGCTACAGCCCCCCCCCGCGGGCATACGGCGAAGGGGGGTCCTGGCCCCGAGTCCGAGCTCAGGCGCCGGCGGGAATCGGCGGCTCGGGCACGGCAGGCAGGTGGTAGACGCCGGCGAAGCCCCGGTCCAGCAGCTGGCGGGCCTGCGTGCCCGGGTCTTGGGAATTGAGCAGCACGACGCCGAGCTGCACCCCGTCGCGTTGCGCGGTCGCGACCAGGCAGCGGCCGGCCGCAAGCGTGTAGCCGGTCTTCAGGCCGCTCACGCCGGGGTAGCGGTAGATCAGCAGGGGGTTGTTGTTGTAGAGGTAGAGCTTGCCGCCCTTGATCGGGAACGGGATGACGGCCGAATAGGTGTGGACGACCCTCGCGATGCGAGGCTGCGCGAGGTCGACGTGGGCCAGCACGGCCAGATCGGCCGGGCATGAGAAGTTGCCCTCATCGTAGAAGCCGGACGGCGAGGAGTAACGCGTGCAGCCCAGCCCCAGCCTGGCGGCCTCTTCGTTCATGCGCACGACGAACTGGCTGATGCCGCCCGCGACGCTCTGTGCGAGCGCTACGGCGGCGTCGTTTCCCGACGGGAGCATCAGGCCGTAGAGCATGCTCTCCAGGCGCACGTGCCTGCCGAGCGGAAGCACGCCGACCTTGGACCCGCCCTCGGCGACCGCCTGCCTGGTGACGAGCACGAGCTTGTTCGGGGCGGCCGACTGGACGGTGACGAGCGCGGTCATCATCTTGGTCAGACTCGCGATCGGCAGGCGGGTGTAGGCGTTGCGCTGCCACAGGACCCGGCCGGTGGCGAGGTTGAACAGCAGACCCGCTCGCGGCGGAGCGTGGAAGGCCAGCCGGACGGGATCCTGCACGGGCGTGGAGATCCCGGTCAGCGCCAGGGGGGGCTTCGCCAGGGCGATCCCGGCCGGGGAGAGCGCCGGCGCCGCGGCGCCCTTGGCGTGTCCGGCGCCCGCCACGCGCGAGGGGTCGTGGCGGCTGCCGTTCGAGCGGCCGGCGAACGTCATCGCCCCGGCGATCGCCGCGAGGACCGCGAGGCCGAGGCCGCCGGCGATGGCCAGGCGTCCGCGCCGTCGACGCCGGCGCTGGGCGGCGAGCTCGCGCCGCTGGCGACTCTCATCGGGGGTCATGAAGGGCGAGGTGCTCATGCTCAACGTGGAGGGTTGCGCAACGCGCCGATGATCCCGATGCCGAGCAGCAGGAGGATGAACACCGACAGCAGTCCTGCGACTGTAACTCCCTGTTCGGCCAGCGCGCGGTAGGTGAGGAAGGCGAAGCCGGCGATGAACACGAGTGCCAGGGTCAGGACCGCCCTGCGTCTCATGTGACGGTTCTCGAGCGCACGGCCATCGCCCCTAGTACACCCGCAGCGGCGGCTGGGTCCGCGGGCGGCGGGCGACGAACAGCCGGATCGCGAGCAGGCCGAAGCCAAAGCCGCCGACATGCGCGAAGTAGGCGATGCCTTCCCCGCCGCCCACCGGCCCGGCGAGACCGGCCACGCCGAAGTAGAGCTGCTCCAAAAACCAGAAGCCGAGCAGCACCAGCGCCGGGACCTCGATGATCGTGACGAAGAAGACGATGAAGACAAGGGTGAGGATGCGCGCGCGGGGATACAGCAGGATGTAGCCGCCGAGCACGGCCGCGATCGCGCCGGAGGCGCCGAGCGTGGGACCGGTCGAGTTGGGGTCGACCACCACCTGGGCGGCGAGCGCGACGAGCCCGCCAAGCAGGTAGAAGGCCGGAAAGCGCAGGCGCCCCATCGCGTCCTCGACGGTCGGGCCGAAGATGGCGAGGAAGAGCATGTTCCCGAAGATGTGCAGGAAGCTGCCGTGGAGGAACATGGAGGTGAACACCGTCTCCCACGTCGCCGGCTGCGCTGCGGGGCTCCCGACGACGCCGGGCCGGCCCTGGCAGGCGATCGTGCTCAGCACGCCTTCGACGCCCTGGACCGTGACCAGGTCGCAATGCTCGCCGGAGTGCGTGAGCTCGTAGGGGATCGCTCCGTAGTGGACCGCAACGCTGTCGGCGGGTCCCCCGAGCAGGCTTCCCCCGTGGCGTATCTCGAGCAGGTAGGCGATCACGTTGATCGCCACCAGCGCGATCGTCACGAGCGGAAACCGTGCGAGCGGGATGTTGTCTTTGAGGGGAAACATCGCGGGCCCGGAACGGGCGAGAGCGCGTCAGAGCCCGACCCCGCCTGAGCCGGAGGGTGCTATGACCGCGCGGCCAGCGGTCCGACGCCGGCGCGCGGCTGCGGGACGTGCTCGTCGGCGTGGTAGGAGGAGCGCACGAGCGGACCCGCCGCGCAATGGTCGAAGCCGAGCTCGAGCGCGGCGCGTTCCAGCTCTGAGAACTCGTCGGGGTGCCAGTAGCGCACCACCGGCAGGTGACGCTCAGAGGGGCGCAGATACTGCCCTACGGTGAGCACTCCGACGCCGTTCTCGCGCAGCGCGGCGAACGTGTCGAGCATCTCCTCGTGGGTCTCGCCGAGGCCGACCATCAGCCCGGACTTCGTGACCACCTCGCCCTCGCCGAGCTCGCCGGCGAGACGCAGCACGCGGCAGGAGCGCTCGAACTCCGAGCCGCGACGGGCGATCGGATACAGGCGGGGCACGACCTCGACGTTGTGGCTGAAGACATCGGGGCGCTCGGCGATCACCTTCGCCAGCGGCATCTCCTGTCCCTGGAAGTCCGGGGTGAGCACCTCGATCTGGCAGCCGGGCGCCTGGCGGCGAATCTGGCGGATCACGCCCACGAAGGCCGCGGCTCCCTTGTCGGGGAGGTCGTCGCGGTCGACCGACGTGATGACCGCGTGGCGCAGGCCCATGCGCGCGATCGAGCGCGCGACACGGGCGGGCTCCAGCGGATCGTCCCAAGTCGGCTTGCCGGTCTTGACGTTGCAGAAGCCGCACCGCCGGGTGCAGGTGTCGCCGAGGATCATGAACGTGGCGGTGCCCCGCTCCCAGCACTCGCCGACGTTGGGACAGGCGGCCTCCTGGCAGACCGTGTGCAGGTTCTCCTCTTCGATCAGCGCGGTCAGCTCGCGGTAGCGCTCGCCCCCGGGCGGCGGCACCTTGAACCAGGGCGGCTTGCGCTCGCGCAGCGGTCGCACGTCCGGGCCCAGGACGCTGAGCACGTCCATCCCCCCGGGGTTGGAACGGGAACGCGTGGCGCTCATGTGGGGATCGCCTCTCCCACGGTGTGGACGGGATCCATTGGGGCTCGCTTCACCGCGAGCCCGGCGGCGTTCGTCGTGCCGATACCCAGGCGCCGCGCTGAGACCAGGCGCTGGCGGCGTCCGTGCGCTTGACAGAAGTGGAAGGCCATCCGCCTGCGCATGCAGCCCATGCCCGTCGTCGCG
This sequence comes from Solirubrobacteraceae bacterium, assembly GCA_017882445.1. Taxonomy (GTDB): domain Bacteria; phylum Actinomycetota; class Thermoleophilia; order Solirubrobacterales; family Solirubrobacteraceae; genus Palsa-744. Next base: position 87,998 of record JADGPK010000002.1, on the reverse strand, counting down.
GCCGGCGCGAGCTCGCGCTCCAGCGAGGTCATCGAGACGTCGGGCAGGCCGCAGGCGACGACCCAGGAGAACGGCTCGAGGTCGACCTCGACGTTCACGGCGAAGCCGTGGGTGGTCACGCCGCGCGAGACGTGCACGCCGATCGAGGCGATCTTGCGCTCGCCCACCCACACGCCGGTGTAGTCGATGCCCTCCTCGTGGCGCGAGCGCCCACGCACGCCTTCATCGGACAGCGCCGCGATGATCGCGTCTTCCATCGTGCGCAGGTAGCGCGCGATGTCCTCGATGCACATGATCGGGTAGCCGATGAGCTGACCGGGGCCGTGGTAGGTGATCCGCCCGCCGCGGTCGGTCGCGATGACCTCGATGCCCTGTGCGCGATAGAAGTCCTCGCCGAGCGGCAGCTCGTCGTCGCGCGAGCGCCGTCCGCGCGTGTACACCGGCGGGTGCTCGAGCAGCAGCAGCGTGTCGGGCACTTCGCCGGCCAGCCGGCGCTCGCGAACCTGCTCCTGGATGGCGAGCGCGTGCACGTAGGGCAGCGTGCCGAGCTGGCACACCCACAACTCGTCTCTGGAGTGCTCGCTGCCGAGATTGCTCATCTGCTCTCATCCAGCCTAGCGCCGGGCTGAGCCCGGTCGGCCGCGAGCATCGAGTAGACGGCGTCGTCGGAGTAGCGCGCGGCGGTGACTCGATAGGCCTGGCGCAGGGTTCCCTCATAGCGAAAGCCGAGCCGCTCGGCGAGCGCGCGACTGGGGGCGTTCTCGACGTCGGCGCGGATCTCGAGCCGGTTCAGACGCTGCTCGTCGAAGGCATGGCGGACGAGCGCGGCGAGCGCCGAGGTCATGATGCCCTGCCCCTGATGGCCTTCGTCCAGCCAGTAGCTGATCTCGGCGCAGCGGTTCGCCCAGTCGATCTCGCGCAGGCCGAGCACCCCGGCGATGCGCTCATCGGCGACGATCGCCCGCTGCAGGGCGTGGTTGTCGGCCTCCCTTGCGAGCGACCGCTTGATGAACGCGAGCGTGTCCGCGGGCGTTTGCTCCTGGGCCCACTGCATCCACCTGGCCAGCTCGTCGCGGTTGCGCTCGATCAGCGCGTGCAGCTCGTCCGCGTCCGCCTCCTGCAGGGGACGCAGACAGCGACCGCCCGGCAGGCCGAGCGTCAGCTCCGCTCTCACAGCGTGAGCGCGGAGGGCGTCTGCAGCAGCTCGCGAATGCGGGCGAGGAACTGCGCCGCTTCGGCGCCGTACAGGATGCGGTGGTCGCATACGAGCGTCAGGGTCATCATGTTGCGCGCGAGAACCGCCCCCTCGTGCACCACCGCCCGCGGCGCGAGCGAGCCGACGGACAGGATGCCCGCCTGCGGCGGGTTGATGATTGCGGTGAAGCTCGCCACGCCGTACATCCCGAGGTTGGAGATGGTGAACGTCCCGCCGCCGAGCTCGGGCGGGGTGATCGTATGGGCGCGAACCCGCTCGGCGAGAGCGCGCGTCTCGCGCGCTATCTCACCGAGGGACTTCTCCTCGGCGTCGAACACCGTGGGCACAACGAGCGCGTCCTCGGCGGCGACCGCCACGCCGACGTTGATGCGCGAGTGCAGCGCCAGGCGCCCGTCGCGATAGCTGCCGTTGGCGCGCGGGTACTCGCGCAGCGCCAGCGCGCAGGCCTTGATCACCATGTCGTTGTACGTCGGCGCCCCGCCGTGCCAGGGCGCACCCTGCTCGCCGGCCTCGGCGTGAGAGAGCCCCTTGAGCTCGCCGCGGAGCTTCACGCACGCCTCCATGTCGACCTCGATCTGCAGGGAGAAGTCGGGGATCGTGGCCTTTGACTCGGCCATGCGCCGTGCGATCGTCTGCTGCGTGCGCGACAGCTCAACGCTCGTGGTCTGACCCTTGGCCGTCATCACGTCCTCCTGCGCCTCCGGCGCAACCGCCGCGGAGAGGGGACCGCCGGGCGCTTGGCGAGCAGCGGCCCCGGAGCCGGACCCCGCGGCTCCGAGCACGTCCGCCTTGACGATCCGCCCGCCCGGGCCGCTGCCGCTGAGGCCGTGCAGCTCGACTCCGCTCTCACGCGCGATGCGCCTTGCCAGCGGGGAGGCCCTGACGCGCTCACCCTCGGGTCCAGCGGGGGTGACAGCAGGGCCCCCGTCGCCGGCCGCCTGCGCGTCGCCGTCGTGCCCGCCTGCCTGCTCTCGGGGCTCGCCGGCCGCGTGCACGTCGGGCTGGGACACCGCGCTCGCATCGGGCTGCGACGCGTCGCTCGCGTCCTGCTCCCCGGGCGCCCCCACGCGGGCGATCGGCTCCCCGACCGCCAGGGTGGCGCCCTCGGCGACGAGGATGCGCAGGATGCCATCCACGTCTGACTGGTAGGTCATCGTCGCCTTGTCGGTCTCGATCTCGGCGAGATCCTCGCCGCGTGCGACCTGCTCGCCGTTCGCCTTCAGCCAGCGCAGGATCGTTCCCTCCTCCATCGTGTCCGACAGGCGGGGCATGACGATGTCGGTCATCGCGCCGCCCGACGGGGCGTCGCCGGGGTTCCGGACGAGGCCCCCGTGCGCGGCGCGAGGTTCAGGGCGGCAAGCGCCGCGTGGACGATGTGCGGCTCGTGCGGGTAGGCGATGTCCTCTAGAGGCTTGGAGTAGGGCATCGGCACGTCGGCCCCGGTGACGCGCTGAACGGGCGCGTCCAGGTCGTCGAAGGCCTGTTCGCCGACGAGCGCAGCGAGGTTCGCGCCGACGCCGCCGTGGGGCCAGCCCTCCTCGACGATCACGCAGTGGTTGGTCTTGCGCACCGAGGCGAGGATCGTGTCGAGGTCGAGCGGGCGCAGGGTGCGCGGGTCGATCACCTCCGCCTGCACGCCGTGCTCGGCGGCGAGGGTCTCGGCGGCGCGCTCGGCGGTGACGGCCATCCGCGAGACGCCCACGATCGTCACATCCGATCCCTCGCGCGCCACGCGGGCCAGGCCGAAGTGGACCACGTGATCCTCGTCCTCGGGCACCTCGCCGCGCACGCCGTAGAGGGACTCGTGCTCGATGAAGATCACCGGGTTCTCCTCGCGGATGGCGCTCTTGAGCAGGCCCTTTGCGTCAGCGGCCGTGGCGGGGACGGCCACGAGCAGCCCGGGGACGTGAAGGAACATCGCCTCCAGGCAGTGCGAGTGGGTCGGCCCGAGCTGGTGCCCGGCGCCCTGGGGCATGCGCACGACCAGGGGGACGCTCACCTGGCCGCCGAACATGTAGTGGATGTGCGCCGCGTGGTTGACGATCTGGTCGAAGGCGAGCAGCGCGAAGTTGATCGTCATCAGCTCGACCACGGGCCGCAGGCCGGTCATCGCGGCGCCCACGCCGACCCCGACGATCGTGTTCTCGGAGATCGGCGTGTCGCGCACACGACGCTCGCCGAACTGCTCGAGCAGGCCGTCGGTGACCTTGAAGGCGCCCCCGAAGACCCCGATGTCCTCGCCCATCAGAATGACGCGCTCGTCGCGCGCCAGCTCCTCGCGCAGCGCGGCGTTCAGCGCCTCGCGATAGCGCATCTGGGCCATCAGGAGTCCCCCGCGGGGCCTTCGCCTGAGTCCTCGCCGGCCGCCAGCGCATGGGTGAGCCGCTGGGGAATTTCGTCGTTCATCGCCTCAGCCGATTGACCGGTCTCGGCGCCCGCATACGGCGGGTTGGCGGTCTCCTCGCTGGTGGGCATCGAATACCAGCCGCGCACCTCCGGGCCGAGCACGTAGACGTCGTCGTACAGCGACTCGGGGGCCGGGAAGGGCGAGTCCTCGGCGAACGCCACAGCCGCGTCGACCCGTGCGAGCGCCTCGGCGTCGATCCGCTGCGGCTCGGCCGCGTCGATCACGCCCTCGCGGACGAGCAGTCCGGCGAACGCGGGGATCGGGTCACGCTCCTGCCAGTGGGCCACCTCCGCCTTGGTCCGGTACTGCTCGGGGTCGGCCATCGAGTGGCCGCGAAAGCGGTAGGTCACGGCCTCCACCAACACCGGTCGGCGGTCCTCCCGCACGCGTTGCACGGCCTCGACGAGGACCGCGTGGGTGTCGAGGATGTCCATGCCGTCGCAGCGCATGCCCGGGACGCCGAGGCTCTCGCCCTTGCGCTGAAGGTCCGTCACAGCCGAATGCCGTCGCAGCGCTGTGCCCATGCCGAACTGGTTGTTGGTCACCATGAAGACCACCGGTAGCTTCCACAGCGCGGCGAGGTTGAGCGTCTCGCCGAAGGTGCCCTGGTTGGAGGCGCCGTCGCCGAACGTGCAGAGGGTCACCTCATCCGAGCCCCGGTAGTCGCTGGCCAGCGCGATCCCGGCGGCGATCGGCAGGTTGCCGCCTACGATCCCGTAGCCGCCCATGAAGCGGTTGGCGAGGTCGAACATGTGCATCGATCCGCCGCGACCGCCCGAGCAGCCGTCGACCCGTCCGAACAGCTCGGCCATCACCTTCTCGGGCGGCGTTCCGCGCACGAGGGCGTGGCCGTGGGAGCGATAGGTGGAGATCAGGTAGTCGCTGTCGCGCAGCGCTCTGGCGCTGCCCACGATCGTGGCCTCCTCGCCGATCGACAGGTGCAGGAACCCGCCGATCTTCGCCCGCGCGTACATCTCGCCCGCCCGCTCCTCGAAGCGGCGGATGAGCGTCATCGTGGTCAGCCACTCGCGCGCAAGGTCAGGTGCGGGAAGGGTGCCCATCAGAGCTCCACGGTACTCCAGCGCGCGATGAACTCCTCGGCGTTCAGCTGCGCGAGGTCGGCGCGCAGCGCCCGTGCGAGCTTCGAGGCGGCCTGAGGGGGCCGGTCCCAGAACAGCACCGCTTCACCGCTGTCGATCTCGACGACCTCGATGTGGTCCACCCGGGTCGCGTCGGCGAGCAGCGCGGGCGCCCGTCCGCCGCGCGTGACGATCAGCCTGTAGGCGTGCTTGGCTCTCATCGCCGGACCCGCTCTGCGTGCATGTGGGCGCGGGCCTCCTCGAGCGCCCGCTCGCCGTGGAACACCCGTCCGGCGACGAGCACGGCGGGGACGTCGGTGACCCCGCCGGCGGCCGCGGCGGCGGTGCAGGCGTCGAGCTGCTCCGCCACCGACCGCAGCTCGGCGCCGCGCAGCACGGCGGCCGGATGCATCTCGCACGCCGCCGCGGCTATCAGCACGAAGTCTGGATCCGCCAGAGAGCGCCCGCCGGCGAACGCCTGGCGGTACGCCGCCTGCGCGAAGGGGACCACGCGGCCGATCGACTTGGCGTAGGTGGCGACGCGCATCGCCAGCGAGCTGTCAAACGGGAAGGGGTCAGGCCAGCGCAGCGGCTGCAGCCCGAGCTCCTGGGCGCGACGGGCGAGCTCGGAACGGAAGACCGCGCTCTCCTGCTCGCAGCGAAACGCGGTGAAGCTCTCCGCGCCCGGCAGCTCGCGCGCGAGCACCGGCTGCCACTCGGCGGGGCCGTCGAGCACTCCCAGCACGCGCTCGGCGGCGAGGTAGGCCAGGGGACTGGCGAGGTCGAAGTAGAAACAGGCAGCGGTCAAGGACACCGTCCTCGGGGAGGGTGGGTCAACCGTGGATGAGCCAGCCGTCGGCGGCGCGCGCGGCCTCCATCACAGCCTCCGACAGGGTGGGGTGGCCGTGGATGATCCTGGCCACCTCTCCGAAGCCGCCCTCGAGCGCGCGCACGTTGACCAGCTCCTGGATCAGCTCGGTGGCGCGCGAGCCCACGATGTGCCCGCCGAGCAGCTCGCCGTAGGTGCTCTCGCCGACGATCTTGACAAGCCCCGTGCGGTCGCCGTAGACGGTGCCGCCGCCCACCGCGCCGTAGGGCACCTTGCCGACCACGACGTCGTGGCCCTGCTCACGGGCCTGGGCCTCGGTGAGGCCGAAGGAGCCGACGTTGGGGGTGCAGAAGGTGGCGCGTGGGATGTCCACGTAGGAGATCGGATGGGTCTCGAGGCCCGCGATGTCCTCGGCGGCGATGATCCCCTCCTCAGAGGCCTTGTGGGCGAGGGCCGGACCCTGGACGAGATCGCCGATCGCGTAGACGCCCTTGCGCGACGTGCGCAGGGCGCCGTCCACCTTCACCAGGCCGCGGTCATCGAGCTCGACGCCCGCCTCGGCGAGGCCGAGTCCGTCGACGTCGGCGCCGCGGCCGGCTGCGATCACCAGATAGTCGACCTCGGCGGAGCTGGAGCCATAGGAGAACGTCACGCTGTCCTTGCCCGAGCTCACGTCCGTGACGGGGGTGCCGGTCTGCACGTCGATTCCCTGCCGCTTCAGGCCGCGCTCGACCAGCCGTGAGATGTCTGAGTCCTCGGTCGGGAGCACGCGGTCGAGCGCCTCGAGCAGCAGCACCTCGCTGCCCAGGCGGGCGAAGCCGGATGCGATCTCGGCGCCGGATGCCCCGGCGCCTACGACCGCCAGGCGAGCGGGCAGCACGGGCAGCGCCCAGGCCTGCTCGGTCCCGATCACGCGCCCGCCGAACTCGACGCCCGGAATCGGTCGCGGGACCGAGCCCGTGGCGAGGATCACGCTCTCCGCCGCGATCACCTCCTCGCCGACGCGCACGGCGCCCTCGGCGGTCAGCGCAGCGTCGCCCTCGATCAGATCGATCTTGTTTTTCTTGAGCAACCCGTCGACGCCCGATGTGAGCGTGGAGACGACCTTCTCGCGGCGCGCCTGGACGGCGGCGTAGTCGACCTCCACGCCGCTGACCTTCAGCCCGAACTCCTCGGAGTCGCGGATCTCGGACAGGAGATCGGCCGAGCGCAGGACGGCCTTGGCGGGGATGCAGGCGTAGTTCAGGCAGCGCCCGCCGACCTTGTCGCGCTCCACGACAGCCGTCTTGCGGCCGAGCTGGGCGGCACGAATCGCAGCGACGTAGCCCCCGGGTCCGGAGCCGATGACTATGCAGTCATAGGAGGTCTCGGCCATCTGGCCTGAGCCTATCGAAGCGGTGGGGATGCGGCCGGCTCGCTGTCAGGAGGCCTGACGGTCGCGGCGTTCACCCGCCTGGATCCGACCCATCACGCGCACCAGCTTCCAGAACAGCCAGCCTCCGAGCCCGATGCTGAGCAGGCACGCGCCCGCCGCGGCGAGCGTCGATGCGACCACCAGCGCGAGCGATGTCACGAGGATCTGAAAGGCGAGCAGCGCCTCGCAGCCGAGGACGGCCCAGTAGCGGCGACGGTACATGCCCTGCGCGAGCAGCGCGAATATCGCGGCGAGGAAGACGGCGCCGGGCAGGGAGCCTCCGCGGCGGGCGAGGTCGTGCACGGTCAGGGCGCCCACCATCACACCGACTGCCAAGAGGGCGCAGACGCCGATGGCGGCGAGCAGCGCCGGCGGGCGCTCGTGCGGGCCGAGCGGCTCGAGGCCGGCGCGCGCCCGCTCATCGATCTCCGCGCGGTCGCGTCGCGCGCCGTCGCCCGCTGGTCCGTCCGCTTCCTCGCCGCTGTGGCTGCTCAACTGAAGGACCCCAAGGGGCGCGGAGGGCGGGCCGCGAGCTGCTCTGAAAGCGCTCGTGCCGCGGTCTCGGGATCCTCGGCGGCGGCGATGGCCCGCAGCACGCATACGCGCGAGGCGCCCGCGTCGAGCGCCTCGGTTAGATTGTCCGCGCGCAGTCCCCCGATCGCGAAGAACGGCACCCGGGCATGGGACGCGGCGTAGCGGATCAGCTCGAGGCCCACGGCCGGACGCCCGGGCTTGGTGGGGGTCTGGTGGATCGGACCCACGCCGATGTAGTCGACCACGGCGGGGTCGGCCGCATCGATCTCAGCGGGCGCATGGGTCGACAGCCCGATCAGCATGTCGGGGCCGAGCAGCGCTCGCACCTCGGCCACGTCCATGTCGTCCTGCCCGACGTGAACCCCGTCGGCGCCCGCCTCGCGCGCCACCAGCGGGCGGTCGTTGACGATCAGCAGCGCTCCGAGCTGCTCGCACAGCGAGCTCGCGGCGCCGGCGGACGCCGCGAGCTCGTCGTCTGAGAGGTGCTTGTCGCGCAGCTGCACGATGTCCACGCCACCGGCGATCGCGCTGCGCAGCAGGGCCGGGAGCCCGGGTGTGGGCGGACAGACGAGGTAGAGGCGCGCGGCGGTGAGTCGCGCGCGTCGCTCGATCTCCGCTCGGTCGGAGCCTGGGTCGGTCATCGCCATCGGCTCTGAGTCTGGCACGCCCGCGACAGTGCTTGCCACGGTGGCGGGACATGCTTGCCACGGGCGCGGGATAGCATCAGGCGCATGGCCGACAAGCAGCGAGTCGACGTGGTGGTGGTCGGAGGCGGCATCATCGGCTTGTCCGTCGCCTGGCGCGCGTGTGCGCGCGGGATGACGGTGACGGTGCTCGAGCGCGACGCCACCGGGCAGGCCACGTCTCATGTCGCAGCGGGCATGTTGGCGCCCGTCTCGGAGGTCGAGTTCGGCGCGGCGGGACGACGTCAGCTCGACCTCGGGTTGCGCTCAGCGGAGCTGTGGCCGGCGTTCGCATCCGAGCTCGAAGAGGTGGCCGGCCTAGAGGTCGGCCTGATGCGGATCGGCATGCTGCTGCTCGCCGGGGACGAGGACCGCGCGCGCGAGCTCGAGCGCCAGCTGGCCTTTCGCGTCTCGCTCGGACTGCGGGTCGAGCGGTTGCGTCCGAGCCAGGCGCGCGAGCGCGAGCCGGCGCTGGCTCCGACGATGCGGCTGGCGCTGGAAGTGCCGGACGACCACTCGGTCGACCCGCGGCTCGTCCTCGCGGCGCTGCGGATCGCATGCGCGGCGGTCGGGGTGAACGTGCGCGAGCACGCGCCGGTGGCACGGATAGAACTCGATTCAGGGCGCGTGAGCGGCGTGAGCCTCGCGGACGGCGAGCGCGTGTCGGTGAAGCAGGTCGTGCTCGCCGCGGGGCCGTGGAGCGACGGGATAGAAGGCGTGCCCGCCGGCGCGCGTGTGCCCGTGCGGCCGGTCAAGGGCCAGATCCTGCGCCTGCGCGACCCCGCCGGGCCGGGGCTGCTGCAGCGGGCTGTGCGCTTCGACGGCGGCTACATGGTTCCGCGCGCCGACGGGCGCTATGTCCTCGGCGCGACCGTCGAAGAGCGGGGCTTCGCAGCGCAGCCGAGCGTCGGCGGCGTGTACGAGCTGCTGCGCCACACCAATGAAGTGCTGCCGGGCATCTCAGAGCTCGAGATCGAGGAGCTGTCGGTCGGATTTCGCCCCGGCACGCCGGACAACGCCCCCGCGGTCGGCCCGTCCGGGGTGCCGGGCCTGACATGGGCGACCGGTCACTACCGCAACGGCATCCTGCTCGCCCCGCTCACGGCCGAGATGGTCGTGGCGGTGCTCGAAGGCGCCGATCCGTCCGCCCCCGCCGCGCCGGAGCACGGACCGGCGCACGCGCCGGCGCAAGGCGAGGAGGAGCTGTCGCTGTCCGCGCTGCTGTCCATCTGCGCGCCTACTCGCTTCATGTCGGATCCCGACAGTCCCGCTCGCGCGAGCAGTGCCCCGGTGGGGGCTGTCCCGTGATCCTGCTCAACGGACAGAGTTCAGATGTGCGCGCGGGCGAGTCGGTGGCCGCTGCGCTCGAGCGCCTCGGTCTCGACTCCGAGGGGCGCGGGGTCGCCGTGGCGGTCGACGGCGAGGTGGTTCCGCGCGCCGCGTGGGCGTCGTTCACGCTCACAGGCAACGCCCGCGTGGAGGTGCTGACGGCGATGCAGGGAGGATGATCCGAGGATGCCCGACCCGTTGAGCGCGGCCACCGCGCATGCCCACGACCACCCGCCGGGCGCCGAGGCGCACGCCGACGATCACTCGCCGGGCGCCGAGGACCTCCTGACGATCGCCGGGCGGAGCATGCGCTCTCGCCTGTTGCTCGGGACGGGAGGCTTCCCCTCGCTGGAGCTGATGGCGGAGGCGATCGCGGCGAGCGGCAGCGAGCTCGTGACGGTCGCGTTGCGCCGCATAGATCTGAGTCCCACCCACGCGCGCGGCTCGCTCGTCGACGTTCTCGCCGAGGCGGGCGTCGAGCTGCTGCCGAACACGGCCGGCTGCCACACGGCGCGCGACGCGGTCATAACAGCGCGCCTGGCGCGCGAGGCGTTCGCCACCGACTGGATCAAGCTGGAGGTGATCGGCGACGAGGACACGCTGATGCCCGACGCGCCCGAGCTGCTGCGGGCAGCCGAGGAGCTCGTCGACGAGGGCTTCGTGGTGCTCCCCTACACGACCGATGACCCCGTGCTCGCCCGGCGCCTGGCCGACATCGGCTGCGCGGCCGTCATGCCCCTGGGCTCGCCGATCGGCAGCGGGATGGGCATCTGCAACCCGTACAACATCGCCCTGATCCGCGAGGCGGTCGACATACCTGTGGTGCTCGACGCCGGCATCGGCACGGCCTCCGACGCCGCGCTGGCGATGGAGCTGGGCTGTGACGCGGTGATGGCCGCCTCGGCGATCGCGCGAGCCGAGGACCCCGTGCTGATGGCGGGCGCGATGCGCGACGCCGTGCGCGCCGGCAGGCAGGCGCGCTGCGCGGGGCGCATTCCCCGCCGCCGCTACGCCACACCGTCCACGCGCGACGAGGGCATGCCCGACTTCGCTTAGCCGCCGGCCTCGGTCACTTCACGACCTCGATCGTGCCGTTCATCGTCGTGGGGTGGATCGTGCACTGATAGTGGATCACGCCCGGCCTGGTGAGCTTGACTTCGAACGTCGCGTTTTCGCCGAGCTGCTTTGAGGCGAACCGCTGCGGTCCTTCCTTACTGGTCACGTTGTGTTCGACGGAGTCGTAGTTGGTCCACCTGATCGTGCTGCCGACCTTGACCTTGAGCGCATCCGGGCTGATCGAGATGTTGCGGTAGGCGATCTGGACGACGCCGCTCTGCACCTGCGCGGAGGCCGGTGGAGAGGCGTAGTGGGGCGTCGTGTTCGCTTTCAGGCCCACGGCGGCGCTCGACGATGTGGTCGCCGGCGGGCTGCTCGCGGAGTTGCTCGACGATCCGCAGCCGGCCGTCAGGGTCAGCGCGCAGATGACGATCAGAGTGGTGGTGGGTCGTCTCATGAATGGCGATCCTCTCTCGGCAAGTTCGTGTAGCTGGACCATCGCATACCGAGATCTTCGCGGTCGCACGGCGGCCGCCTGCCTGGGTGCCGGCTCCCGCGCAGGGCGCCGACGGCCAGGGCATCGCCTCCGCGAACGGCGCCGATGGCCACACCTCCTAGACTCACCGCTTCGATGACGCCACGACATTTCCTCACCGGAGCAGAGCTGACGGCAGCCGAGCTGGACGTCCTCTTGGACCGCGCGCTCGAGCTGAAGCGCTCGCCGCTGTCCTCGAGCGCGCTCGCCGGCGCGAGCGTCGCGCTGATCTTCCAGAAGCCCTCCACCCGCACGCGCGTCTCCTTCGAGGTCGGCGTCCACGAGCTGGGCGGCCACCCCGTCGTGCTGCGCTCCGGCGAGATGCAGATCTCGCGCGGCGAGGCCCTGCGCGACACCGCCCTGGTGCTGTCGCGCCACGTGGCCGCGATCGGGCTGCGCACGGGCGACGACGCCACGATCGAGGAGCTCGCGGCCCACAGCGCCGTGCCGGTCATCAACATGCTCAGCGCGCGCCATCACCCGTGCCAGGCGCTCGCCGACCTGCTGACGCTGCGCGAGGCCTACGGCGCGCTCGACGGCCTGCACGTGGCCTACGTGGGCGACGGCAACAACGTGGCCCGCTCGCTCGCCGTGCTGGGGACGCTCGAGGGGATGCACGTCGCGGTGGCCTCGCCCGAGGGCTACTCGCTCGAGGACGACCTCTCGCTGCCCGCCGGCGCGAAGGGTCTGGTGACGCTGCACGACGATCCCTATGAGGCCGTCAAGGATGCCTGCGCGGTGTACACCGACGTGTGGGTGAGCATGGGCGACGAGAGCGCCGCCGAGGAGCGCCGCACGGCGCTCGCGGCCTACCGCGTCGACGACGCCCTGCTCGACGCAGCCGCCGCGGGCGCCTTCGCGATGCACGACCTGCCCGCGCATCCCGGCGAGGAGATATCGGCCGAGGTCCTCTACGGCCCGCGCCAGCGCATCTGGGATCAGGCCGAGAACCGTCGCCACGCCCAGAAGGCCCTGCTCGAGCTGCTCGTGGCGCCCGCGTGAACCCCGGCCCCGACGCCACGCCCGACACCGGCTTCGACGCTGCATCCGACGCCGCCGCCGACGCAACGCCCGACACCGTCTCGGACGCCACGCCCGACACCGCGCCTCGTCCGCAACGGGGGGACGAGCTGGAGCTCGAGATCGACTCGCTGGCGTTCGGCGGTGAGGGTGTGGCGCGCCTGGGCGACGGCGGCTACGTGGTGTTCGTCGCCGGCGCCATCCCCGGCGATCGCGTGCGCGCGGTCGTCCACAAGCGCAAGCGCAGCTACGCCCACGCCCGCACGCTCGAGGTCCTGACCCCCAGCCCGGAGCGGTTGCCTGCGACCGCGGACCATCCGGGAGTGCCCTGGCAGGTGATCCCGTACGAGCGCCAGCTGGAGATCAAGAGCGCGCAGGTCGACGAGGCGCTGCGGCGGATCGGCAGGCTCGACGGCTTCGAGCTCGAAGAGATCGTCCCGGCGCTCGAGCAGTGGCGCTACCGCAACAAGCTCGAGTACTCGTTCGGCGACGGCGACGGCGACGGCGAGGGCGGGGGGGAGTTGGTGTGCGGGTTCCACGCGCCCGCCGGCGGCAACAGCGTGGCCCCGATCGAGGACTGCATGCTGGCCAGCGAGCAGGGAAATCTCGCGCGGAGGGTCGCGCTCGACTGGTGCCGTTCGGAGGGGCTCAGAGCGTGGGACCGCAGCCGCGGCCCGCGTGGAGGGCACGCGCGCGACACGCGAACCCGACCGGGCGCCGACGGGCGCGCATGCCTGCGCAACCTGGTCGTGCGCGAAGGCCGCCGCACGGGCAAGCTGCAGATCCGCATCGTGACCACCGAGGGCGAGCTCGAGGCGGGCTCGCTGGCGGGGGCGCTCAGCGAGGCGCTCGGCGAGAGCCTCTCGGGGGTGCTGTGGACGCGCTCGCGCAGCCTCGCCGAGACGACCCAGGGCGGCGAGACGGAGCTCGTGTGGGGGGACTCAGAGCTCCCCGAGCGGCTGGGCGAGCTCGACCTGCGCATCTCCTCTGACGCGTTCTTCCAGACCAACACCGAGATGGCCGAGCTGCTCTACGGGATCGTCGCCGAATACGCCGCCCTGGAGGGCTGGGAGCGCGTGTATGACCTCTATTCGGGCATCGGCACGATCTCGCTCACCCTCGCGCCGAGAGCCGGTGAGCTGTGGGGGATCGAGCTCGTCGAGCAGGCTGTAGCCGACGCGATAGCGGGCGCGCGTCGCAACGAGATCACCAACGTTCACTTCTTCGCCGGCGACACTCGCACGGCGCTGCCCGAGCTGCTCGAGCGGGCCGGCCGGCCGGATGTGATCGTCCTCGACCCTCCCCGCGCGGGCCTCTCCAAGAAGGTCGTCCACCGCGTCATCGACTCCTCGCCCAAGCGCATCGTGTACGTCTCCTGCAACCCCACCACGCTCGCGCCGAACGCCGCCGAACTCGTCGAGGCCGGCTGGGTCCTGCGCAAGGTGCGCCCCGTGGACATGTTTCCCCAGACCCACCACATCGAGTGCGTCGCCCTGTTCGAGCGGGACGATGGCCGGCGCATCGAGGCGCCCAGCGAGCAGTAGGGTTGGCCTCGTGCGCGCGGTGACCATTCGCGACAACGAGCTCGTGATCGAGGAGCACCCCGATCCGGTCCCGGGCGCGGGGGAGGTGCTCATCAGCGTTCGCGCGGCCGGACTGAACGGCGCCGACATGCTGCAGCGGCGCGGGCTCTACCCGGCTCCGGCGGGCTCGCCCAAGGACATCCCCGGCCTCGAGCTGGCGGGCGAGGTGGCGGCGCTCGGAGCAGGTGCGGAGCGCTTTGCGATCGGTGACCGCGTGATGGCGATCGTCGGCGGCGGCGGCCAGGCGGAGCTGGCCACCGTCCACGAGCGCCAGCTGATGCCCGTGCCCGGCGCGCTCGACTGGGCGGCGGCGGGCGGGCTGCCCGAGGTTTTCACCACGGCGCACGACGCCGTGTTCACGCAGGCCGAGCTGCGCCCCGGCGAGCGCCTGCTGGTGCACGGAGGCGCCGGTGGCGTGGGCACCGCTGCGATCCAGCTCGCGCGGGCCGCTGGCGCGCAGGTGACCGCGACCGTCCGCAGCGAGGAGCTGCGCGCGCAGGTCGCAGAGCTCGGCGCCGAGGTGATCGCGCCGGAGGGCTTCTCCGATTACGGGCCGTTCGATGTCATCCTCGAGCTCGTCGGCGCCCCCAACCTGGCGGAGAACCTCCAGGCGCTCGCCGGCGGCGGGCGCATCGCGGTGATCGGCGTCTCGGCGGGGGCCAAGGGCGAGCTGAACCTGCTCGCGCTGATGGGCAAGCGCGCGCGCATCCACGGCTCCACCCTGCGCGCGCGCCCGCTTGAGGAGAAGGCCCTCGCCGCGCGCCTGCTCGAGCGCGAGGCGCTCCCCCTGTTCGACTCAGGCGCCGTGCGCGTGCCGGTCGCGGAGACCTTCCCGCTGGACGAGGCCGCCGCCGCCTACGAGCGCTTCGCTGCGGGCGGCAAGCTCGGCAAGATCGTGCTCACCGTCTGACTACTAATACGGAGGCTGCGCTGAGTACCAGTCGCCCAGCACGCGGAACGCGGCCCAGAACGAGCGCTTGGCCGACTGCTCGTCGAGCGACTCATCGATGTTGGGCACGTACAGCGCGTCGATCGTCGGCGTCAGCTGCTGGATCTCGCCCAGCCTCGCCTGCAGCGGGCGCGCCAGCGGGATGTCCATCTCCTCGAGCGTAGCCAGCGCCTCTGAGCCCATGACGACCACGATCTTCGGCTGCACGATCGCAAACTCCTCGACGACCCTGGCCACGCAGGCGAAGTCGGCGAGCGAGACGTCGCTGAGGGGACACTTGACGCAGAGCGTGCCGTACACGGACAGCGGATCGATCGACAGTCGCTTCAGCGACTTCATCAGCGCGCTTCCCGAACGCCCGTAGAAGGCTACGCCCTCCTCGATCTCCGACGGCAGCGGCGAGTGCTTCAGCATCATGATGTCCGCCTGCGGATGCCCTGAGCCGAGCACCGGCATCAGGTTGCCGCGCGGGCAGTGCGTGCAGGCCTGCAGCTCGCGCGTGAGCGTGTTCAGCTCACGGATGGCGCGCTCGAGGTACTTCTCGCGGATCTCGTCATCGGTCACAGGCATCGACCCCGATGGATTAGACGGGGTGTCGTCTTGTCCTTGACGGTGCATCAGTACTTGCGGGGTCGGTGGGTCCCTATCGTCGTCCGCCGCCGCCCTGCGCCCGGCCCAGGCGCCTCAGCCGGCGCGCCTTGCTCGCACGCTGAGCGGCCGCCGGGGTGGCCCGCGTCTGCAGGAACTTCAGCGCCTGCACGTACAGCAGGGAGGAGGGCCGCGTGAGGATGTCGGCGTCGCGCAGCGACTGCAGGAACTCTTGCGGACCGTCGAAGTCGTGCATCCGGATCCGCACCGAGCCGAGGCCCTGGGGCACGTGGGAGTCAGAGCCCGCTCCGGCGACGATCCTGTACTTGGCTGCGAACCGCACCGCCTCTTCGTTGAATGCTCCGATCGCCACGCGCGGATTGAAGACCTCGATCGCGTCGATGTCCTCGATGATCTTCTGCAGGTGCTCGTAGTCGGGCACCGAGTGCATCCGGTCGAACGGATGCGGCACATACACCAGTCCGCCCTGGCGCTTGATCTCGGCGACCGTCTCCTGGAGGGTGAGACCCCGGGGGATCTTCTCCTCGATGAACAGCCCGATCACCTCCCCCTGGCTGGCCGTCTTGACCTCCTCGGCCACGATCACCTTCAAGGGTGGGTGGGGACCGAATCCTTCGGCCTGAGCGCGTGCCTCCAGCGCCCCCGAGATCTCGTTGTGGTCGGTCACCGCGATCGCGCCGAGGCCCTGTTCGCGCGCCGTCGCCAGCAGCACCTCGACAGGCGTGGCGCAGTCGTTCGAATGATCGGTGTGCATGTGCAGGTCCACATCGATCAGCGGCCGCGCCGCCAGCCGCTTGCGCAGGCCGGTGTGCCCGTCGGTTGAGTGGCGGCGGGCGGCGAGGCGGCGGTAGATCTGCTCGAGTTCCGCCGCAGCGCCCTCTCCGTCTGCCACCAGGCTGTAGTCGCCGGGGAAGTAGCGGTCCATCAGCTCGGCGGTGGCCGCGAGGCTCGCGGTGCGGGCGTCCAGTCGACCGAAGAAGCTCTCCACGAAGCGGCGGGCCACGAGCGTCGAGAGCAGGCGCTCGGCGGAGGAGTGGAAGGAGCCCACGTTGAGCGCCCTGGAGTGGCGCAGCGCGGCGTTGGAGGTGCTGGGCGCGAAGGGCTCGTGCACGTGCACGAAGTCGAGCTCGACGGTGTTGAGCAGTTCCTCGACCGTCCGCGCCACGTCGATCGGCAGCGCCGGCGGCCGGCGCCTCCCAGCGCCGGCGAGGTCGAGCACCTCGCCGACGGCGAGAACCCGCGGGCTGCCGCGATCGGTTCCCTCGAGCAGGCTCTGCGGCTCGCCGCGGGCGGCGCGCAGCGCCTTGCGCGAGGAGCGCACCTGCTCCTGCGAACGAAACGGCGCGAGCACCAGCACGCGGTGCCCGCGCCGCGACAGGTCTGTCGCGATCCGGCTGACGTGGGCGTTGACTTCGTTCTCGGCCTCCCACGGGTAGGGGGTCACGTGGGCTATGGAGAACGACTCGCTCATCGCTCCACGTTACCCGGCCCGTGTCCAAGCCTCGGTGCAGCGGCTACTCGGCGGCCCGCGTCCTGACCGCCGCCCGTGCCCCGGTCGGCTTCTTCACGCGCGCCGCCGCCTTGCCCGCTTTCTTCGCGCGCGCCGCCGCCGTGCCCGCCGTCCCGGCGCGTGCGCCCGTCTTCGCGCCCGTGCCCGGCCGCCCGGCGTAGGCGGCGATGAACTTCTCGGTGTCCCGGTGGGCCTGCTCGTCGGGGCGCTGGTTGTGCGGCGACTTCATCAGGTAGGAGGACGGACCGTCGAGCTGTCCGCTGACCCCGTGGTTGAGCGCGAGCTTGCAGCAGCGCACCGCGTCGATGACGATTCCGGCCGAGTTCGGCGAGTCCCACACCTCGAGCTTCAGCTCGACGTTCAGCGGCACGTCGCCAAACGCCTGACCCTCGACGCGGATGTGTGCCCACTTGCGGTCGGTCAGCCACGGCACGTAGTCTGAGGGCCCGACGTGGATGTCGCCGGCCGGCAACTCGTGATCCATGATCGAGGTCACCGCGTTGGTCTTGGAGATCTTCTTGGACTCCAGCCGCTCACGCTCGAGCATGTTGTAGAAGTCCATGTTGCCGCCGACGTTCAGCTGCGAGGTGCGCTCGATCTCAACGCCCCGGTCGGCGAACAGGCGGGCGAGCGTGCGGTGCACGATCGTGGCGCCGACCTGGGACTTGATGTCGTCGCCCACGATCGGCAGCCCCGCCTTCTTGAAGCGCTTGTCCCAGTAGTCCTCGCGGGCGATGAACACGGGAATGCAGTTGACGAAGCCGCAGCCCGCCTCGAGCACCTGCTCGACATACCACTTGGTCGCCTGCTCGGAGCCGACGGGAAGGTAGGAGACGACCACGTCGGTGTGGGTATCCCTGAGGATCTTCACGATGTCTGCGGTCTCGCCGGGCGCCTTGGTGATCTTCTCCTTGAGGTACTTGCCGAGGCCGTCGTGGGTCATGCCGCGGTATACCGGCACGCCCAATTTCTTCGGCACCGCCCGCGCGCCCTGGGCGAACTTGATCGTGTTGTTCTGTCCCGCCCAGATCGCTTCGCCCAGGTCCTTGCCGACCTTGGCGGCGTCGATGTCGAACGCGGCCGTGAACTCGATGTCGCGGACGTGGTAGCCGCCGAGGTCTACGTGCATCAGGCCGGGGACGCGCTCGTCCGGGTCGGCGTCGCGGTAGTAGTGGATTCCCTGGACGAAGGCCGACGCGCAGTTGCCGACGCCGATGACGGCGACGCGCACCTTCTCGGACTGGTAGCGCCCGGCGCCATTTGTGGAGGCCACGCCGTTGCTGCGGGCGCCGCCGTTTGAGTGCTCCGTGATCACGTGTGAGATGTCCTTTGTGAGGGTGCGAAGGCCGGGTGAAGAGAGCCTCGGGGCCTGGGCCGGCTTCTCAGGTGTGGCGGTTAAAGGAGGGACTGCATATCCGTCCGCTCCGCCGCAAGAGACTACTCCGCCGGGGGACCAAGGTCACACCGAGAGCTCGTGGCGAACGTGTCGGATGCGCTGTGCAACGGTGATCACGCTGAGCGCCGCCAGCACGTAGACGGCCGGCTCGAGCAGCTCGAAGTTCCCGAGCGAGGCGCCTCTGGCGAACACGAGGCCGATCGACAGGATCACCACGCGCACCGGCCGGGTGGCGATCCCGACCTTGCACTCCACCCCCAGCGCCTCGGCGCGCGCGCGGGTGTAGCTGACCATCAGCGAAGCCAGCACCGCGACCACCACCGCGGCGGCCGCTTCGCGGTTGCCGTGCAGCGCGAAGTAGCCGGCCACGGCCGTCAGCACGATGCCCTCCTCGATGCGGTCGAGCGTCGAGTCCAGGAACGCTCCGAACGGCGTGCCCTTGCCCGACATGCGCGAGTAGCGGCCATCGAGCGTGTCCATGATCGAGCCGACGATGAACGCGACGCCGCCGACGAAGAAGAGCCGTTCCCACACGAGCACCGCCGCCAGCACGTTCAGCGCGAGACCGGTCATCGAGATCGTGTTGGGCGTGAGCCGCGACTCGATCAGCCGGTTGCGCACCAGCTCCCGCCGCTCACCTGCACCGATCGGGGCGCGGACGCGCCGTCCGGTGGAGCGGTGGGCGCTGCGGTTCCTGCGCCGGGAGGACGCGGACTGCCTGGGGGCCATCGTCTTGCTCGGCCGTCCTCTAGCCGCTCGCGGTGAGCCGAGCGGGCGAGACGGTCGAGAAGCGCCATACGCCGGGCCGCGCGCGAGCGAGCCGTTTGGCGCCGTAGGCAGAGGCGCCTGCGGTGAGCGCCCCGAGCAGCGCGTCGACGATGAAGTGGTTGGCGGTAACCACGATCACGAAGCTCATCACGAACGGGTAGAGCAGCCACAGGACGCTCACGATCCGCCTGCGCGCCAGCCGCGCGAGCGGCCAGCCGATCATCAGGGCGAACGCCACGTGCATCGAGGGGACGGCGGCGTAGGGGTTGAACAGGGCGCTCATCGAGGCGCTCGTGTGGGAGACGTTCACCGGCGTGAAGTCCGAGACGGTGTCGATGAAGCCCCACTCGGGCATGAAGCGCGGCGGGGCGGTGGGGAAGACCACGTAGCCGACCAGTGCGATGGCCATCGCGATCATGAACATGTTGCGCACGAAGTAGAAGTTGCTGTTGTGGCGCAGGTACAGGTACAGCAGCGCAGCGATCGTCACCGACCCCTGTGCGTTGACGTACAGCCAGCTGGCGAGCAGGATCACGAAGTGGCTGCCTGACGCCCAGGCCTGGATCGAGGGCTCGACGAACAGGTGCAGCGTGCGCTCGAGCGAGATCAGGTCGCGCGCGTGGGCGAAGGCTGCGTTGGCGTTGCCCTCGACCAGTCCCCGCACGAGCCGGTAGGCGACGTAGGCGGAGGCGAAGAGCGAGACCTGCCGCAGCGCGTCCAGCCAGCCGCGGGGCAGGACACGCGCCTGCAGGAGACGAGCGCGGGCGACCATCGCCAACAGACTAACGGCCACGAACACCAACCGGAAGGGCGGGAAGGGCGGGCGGGGCCGGAAGGGCGCTCGCGAGGCCCGATCGGCAGATTTCCGAGCGCCGGGGAAGGATTCTCGCCGTGACGCGTCCTTGTTGGCTACATCGCACAAACTCCCAGGAGGTCTCCATGCGCAAGCTGATAGCAACGACGCTCGTGTCGCTCGCCGCCGCTACCGCCGCCGCGGCGGTCGGACCGGCCGGATCGCTCGCCGCCGCCAACCCGAGCGGCACGGGCAAACCGGGCCAGTCGTGCCAGAAAATCGAGGCCGCCGAAGGCACGGCCCCCGGCAAAGCGTCCTCCTCGCCCGGCTCACCGTTCAACGAGCCCGAACTCAACAGCCCAGAAGGAGGCACCGGCGGGCAGCACTACAACGAAAACTCGCAGTACGACGTGGCCTGCTACCAGGTCTCCCAGCGCTGAGACGAGGCCGAAGCCGAAGAGTGGGTCGTGGGCACCGGCGTCCACGACCCGCCCTCGCCCGCCACGCGACCTTCCGCTCAGCGGCAGCGGGGGCCGTGGCTGAACAGGCGGGCGAGCGAGAAGCGGATGACGAGGTGAAAGCGGCCCGCCCGGCGCGCGCGGATCTGCGTCCAGTCTTCCGGTGCGCGGGCGACGCACCCGCTCCCGCTCGCCAGCGCCCAGTAGGGGGTGAAGCGCACCCGTACCGTGTAGCTGCCCGCGCGCGGCGCGTCGAGCGTGAGCGAGTCGCTGCCCACGCTGCTCACGACCGCGGGCGCGTCTGAGAGCGGGCGGGCGCCGAGCACGGCGAACAGGCGCCAGTGCGGCGAGTGCCAGATTTCGTGCAGGTAGCCGAGCGCCGGGCCGCGCAGCAGGCGCGCCTCCGATTCGGCGGAGTAGTCGAGCGGCGCGTCTGGGAGGGCGACGTACGAGACAGCCTGATCGGACAGCCATGCGCGGTAGCCCGTCGCGGTGAGCGGAGTCGATTCGTCGTAGAAGAGGGCGTTGCGGTAGCGGTCGAGCTGGCGCTCCCAGCCGCGGGCGAGCATCGCGTGCGGGGCGATCCACCTGGCCTCCCAGTGGCCGACGGTGGCCACCACCTCGATGCGCGCAGGGCGCCCCGAATAGCCGACGTCGAGCGCGCGCAGCTCGCCGAGCAGGGGGGAGTAGTAGGAGGCGTTGACCGCCGGATCGGACACCGCGGAGGCGAAGTCCGCGACGGGCGCGTTGACCTGCCAATAGAGCAGGAACGGCGCGAGCACGAGCAGGAGGCGCCCGCGCCGCGCGCCCACGGCTCCGCCGGCGAGCGCGCATGCGGCTACCGGGCCGGCGGCGAGCGCGCCGAGCCGGTCGGCGTTGCCCCCCACGGCGGTCGCCAGCACGTAGGAGCCGGTCAGCGCGACCGCGTAGAGCAGCGTCCCGATCCTCAGCATGCGCCGGCCCACCACCGCCTCCGGTGATGGTGCCGCCGATCGCCCGGATGGGATCAGCGCGCCGATCAGCAGCACCCCCGCGAGCGCCGGGTAGAAGGCGGAGGCGTCAAACGGCTGGGTGCCGCCTTCGGGAAACGCCAGCGCGAGCACGGCGATCGGCGCGAGCGCGGCGACTGTGAGCCCGCCCGGCCAGGCGCGCTCAGGACCGGCGAGCCCCCAGGCGAGGAAGGCGAGCGCGAGGAACGCGCCGGCCACAGGACTGGCCAGCGAGCACACCACCGCGGCCACGAGCGCGAGGCCCGGGCGCCTGCGTTGGGCCGCCAGCAGCGAGCCGAGGCCGATCGCCAGGCCGAGGTCGAACGGCACGCGGCTGGAGAGCAGCCCGATGGCGGCGCCGAGCGCGAACCATGCGGCGGCCAGGCGCGTGGCTCGCGCGGGGAAGCGGCCCTCGATCAGCGCGGCGAACAGCGCGGCGGCGGCCGTCATCGACAACGCCGCGAGCAGCCGCGGCCCGACGAGCGACCCCAGCGCGGGCGCGAGGACCGAGTAGGCGAGCATGTGATGGCCGCCGTACCAGGAGTTGTCCCACAGCGAGAAGCCCGTGCGCGCGAACAGGCTGCTGCGGTAGCTCGCTGCGGCGAGGTCCGAGCTGGAGGGAGCGAGGATCAGATAGACGAGGCCGAGCCCCGCGGTGATCGTCCAGGCCGGCGGCGCGTAGCGTGACCCGCGCTCGCTCACCCGGCGCTCAGGAAGTTCACCAGCCGCTTGACGAGATCGGGACGATCGAGCCATGGCCAGTGGCCTGCGTCGGGGAGCTCGAGCAGCTCGGCGTCTCGGAGTGCGTCTGCGTACGCGCGAGCGAAGCGGCTGGGGATGTAGGGGTCCTTCATGCCCCAGGCGATGAGCGCGGGCATCTCCAACCGCGCCAGGTGCTCTCCGCTCGCGGCGAGCACGTCGGAGGGAGAGCTGCGGTACAGGCGCAGGATCGCGCGCTGGGTTCCCTGGTCGAAATGGTCGAGCACGCTGTCCAGGAACCCCTCTGGCATCGGGCCCGGCGTCGCGTTGGACTCCCGCGAGATGAGACGCAGGGTGAAGCGGTTGGTCGTCCCCATCGCCAGCTCTCCCAGTCCTGGAGTCCGCCAGATGCGCGCCATGCGGTGCCAGCGGTACCCCGGCAGGAAGGGGACGGCATTGACGATCGCCACGCGCTCCACACGCTCCGGAAGGCGCTGAGCGAACGCCAGCCCGACAGCGCCCCAGTCGTGCACGAGCAGCGACACGCGCTCGACGCCGACCTCATCCAGGAAGCGCTCGATGAAGCGGTCGTACTCGGCGATCGTGTAGTGCAACGAGCCGGGCTTACCCGAGCGGCCGAAGCCCGGAAGGTCGGGCGCGAGCCCGCCGCCGAGGCGCAGGAAGTCGAGCCAGTCATCAGAGCTGCTCGGCACGCCGTGGAGGTACAGCGGCACTGAGGATGCCGTCGCGCCCGCTGGCGCGGGCGCGCTGCGCCAGAAGATCGGCAGCCCGTCGATCTCCGCCCGGTGCTCGCTCACCTCGCCCATCGGCCGAGGATATAGGTGAGCGGGCCGGCATATACGGTGATGCGGTGCCCGCGCCCGCCCCACGCCGCCACGCGCGCCAGCTCCCGGCGGCCTTTGAGCGCCCGACGCGAGCGCGCGTCGTGAGGATCCGCGACCGCCTCCGCGCGGTCTATGGCGCTCCGCTGATGCGACCGCACGGCGATCCGATCGCCGAACTCGTTCTCACGGTGCTCTCGCAGTCGACCAACGACCGCAACCGGGACGTCGCCTACCTGCGCCTGCGTGAGCGCCTGCCGAGTTGGGAGCAGGTGCGCGACGCGCCGCTGGTCGAGGTCGAGGAGGCGATCCGCCCGGGGGGCATCTCGAAGGTCAAGTCGGTTCGTATCCAGGCGATCCTGCGCGCGATCTCAGACGGGCCCCAGCCAGCGTCCGCCGGGCCCCGCGCGGCGTCTGGGAGCTCAGCGTGCGAGCTGTCGCTCGATTGGCTGGCCCGTGCGCCGATCGCGCAGGCTCGCGCGTACCTGACGGCGCTCCCGGGCGTGGGTCGCAAGACGGCCGCCTGCGTGCTGCTGTTCTCCTACGGCCTGCGCGATGTGCCGGTGGACACCCACGTCTCCAGGGTCGGCGCCCGCCTCGGGCTGCTCCGCTCGGGGGCGCCGTTCGAGGAGCTGCACGATCAGATGCTCGCCCTCACCCCTCCCGGACAGGAGCTCGAGCTGCACGTGAACCTCCTGCGCCACGGACGGCGTACCTGCCACGCACGCTCGCCGAGCTGCCCGGAGTGCGCGCTGGCGCGCATGTGTCCGAGCCGGACGCTGTTCTGAGTGAACCTTCAGCCGCGCGGCAGCACGGCGAAGGCGATGACCGCGTAGTGCAGCGCAGCCGCCGCGATCACCAGCAGGTGGAAGATCTCGTGGTAGCCGAACACCTTTGGCCAGGGGTTCGGTCGGCCGCTCGCGTAGATGACCGCTCCGACTACGTACAGCAGGCCGCCGGTCGCCAGCCCCGCCACTCCCAGCCAGCCGATCGCCGCGGGCAGCTCTCCCAAGACGGCGGCCGAGACGAGACCGAGCACCACGTACACCGTCGCGAACAGCCACTTGGGCGCGTCGATCCACACCAGCTTGAACACGACGCCGCCGAGCGCACCTGACCAGAGGACGATCAGGATCGTGGTCGAGAGCGCGCCCTTCAGCGCGAGCAGCGCAACGGGCGTGTACGTGCCGGCGATCAGCACGAAGATCATCGAGTGGTCGAGCCGCTTCATCCAGCGCCGCGCGTTCGGTCGCCAGGTCACGCGGTGGTACAGGGCGCTCGTGCCCAGCAGCCCCGATACGGCGAGCGCGTAGATCGTCGCTGCAACGCGCGCCCGTCCGTCGGAAGCGGCGAGGATCAGCGCGACGCCGCAGGCGAGCGATACGAAGAAGGCATACTCGTGCGATACGCCGCGCAGCCGGGGCTTGATCGGCTGGGTCGGCAGGAAGTTCATACAGAGACGGTACCGCGCTTCAGCTTCGCCTCGGCGCTCTCGGTGCTCACCTTGACGACATCCCAGGCCAGCCCCGCGCGCTCGAGCCCGAGGATCAGCCAGCCGGAGGGGTCGAGCTCGTACCAGCGCAGGCCGTGGAAGGCCGACTGGGGAAAGGCGTGGTGGTTGTGATGCCAGGCCTCGCCCAGCGACGGCAGGGCCAGCCAGAAGACGTTCGTCGACTCGTCGTCGGTGTCGAAGCGGCGGCTGCCGAAGAAGTGGCAGATGGAGTTGATGCTCCAGGTGATGTGGTGCACGAGGAAGATCCGCACCAGGCCCGCCCACAGCAGGGCGCTGAGGCCACCGCCGACGAGCGAGCCTCCGCTCAGCGCGAAGCCGAGCAGGAACGGCAGCGCCAGGCTGAGCAGGGCCAGCAGGGGAAAGCCCTTGTTGATGCGCCGCATGATCGGGTCCTCGACGAGGTCGGGGGCGAACCGTTTGGAGGACGCCTGGCCGTGGGTCTCAAACAGCCAGCCGACGTGCGCGTGCCACAGGCCCGCGAGCGCGCCGCGCAGGCCGGCGCCGCGGCCGGCGTGCGGGCTGTGCGGGTCGCCCTCTTCGTCGGTGAACGTGTGGTGCTTGCGGTGATCGGCGACCCAGTCGATCACCGCGCCCTGCAGCGACATAGATCCGAGGACCGCCAGCGTGTAGCGCAGCCACGGGTGCGTCTGGAACGCCCTGTGGGTCAGCAGGCGATGGAAGCCCACGGTCACCCCGCCCGCCGTGAGGATGTACATGACGGCGAAGATCGCCACGTCGCGCGGCCCGAGGAAGTGGTTCCACAGCAGCGCTGCCGCCGCGATCACCCCGAGAAACGGGATCACGACGGCGGCGATGTTCACGTTGCGCTCCAGGCGTGTCACTCATCGAGGACTACCCCGCCGGCCTCGCAGGTTACGGGCCTGCGACAGGTTTTAACGAGTCGGCTGCAAAGGGTGGGGTTAGCCCCCCGGTCAGCGGGGGAGCCGTCCCGCGCGCAGCACTCCGGCGTGCCACCGGCGTGCTGGCCCGACATAGATTGCGGTTGAAACGCAGTAGGAAATCTGCCAGACTCTCACTTAGATTTATAAAGCGTCTCAGAAGGAGCATTGTCACATGGCCAAGACCATAGGCATCGACCTCGGTACGACGAACTCGTGCATGGCCGTGCTCGAGGGTGGCGAACCGACCGTCATCGAGAATGCCGAGGGCGGGCGCACGACGCCCTCCGTCGTCGCATTCACGGCCTCGGGCGAGCGGCTCGTCGGCACTGTCGCAAAGCGCCAGGCCGTCACCAACCCGCAGAACACCGTCTTCTCGATCAAGCGCTTCATGGGCCGCAAGGAGGCCGAGGTGCGCGAGGAGGAGTCCATCGTGCCCTACAAGGTCGTCGCCGGTCCCAACGGCGACGCCCGCGTGGAAGCGGCCGGCGAGCAGCACTCGCCGCCTGAGATCTCCGCGATGATCCTGCAGAAGCTCAAGGCCGACGCCGAGGCCTACCTCGGCGAGACGGTCGACTCGGCGGTCATCACCGTGCCGGCCTACTTCAACGACGATCAGCGCCAGGCGACCAAGGACGCCGGCAAGATCGCGGGGCTGGACGTCAAGCGGATCATCAACGAGCCGACCGCCGCGTCGCTCGCCTACGGGCTCGACAAGGAGGCGGATCAGACGATCCTCGTGTTCGACCTCGGCGGCGGCACGTTCGACGTGTCCGTGCTCGAGATCGGCGACGGCGTGTTCGAGGTCAAGTCCACGGCCGGAGACAACCACCTCGGCGGAGACAACTTCGACAAGGCGATCGTCGACTGGCTGGTGTCGGAGTTCAAGAAGTCCCAGGGCATCGACCTCTCAGCCGACCCGATGGCCCTGCAGCGTCTGTACGAGGCGGCAGAGAAGGCCAAGATCGAGCTCTCCACGACCCAGGAGACGCAGATCAACCTGCCCTTCATCACGGCTGATGCGTCCGGACCGAAGCATCTGGACACCCGCGTCACCCGCGCCAAGCTCGCCGAGTTGACCTCCGCGCTGCTGGATCGCGTGGTGGCTCCGGTACGCCAGGCGATCGACGACGCCAAGGGCAAGGGCGTCAAGGAGATCGACCACATCGTGCTCGTGGGCGGCATGACGCGCACGCCGGCCGTGCAGGAGAAGGTCAAGGAGCTGACCGGCAAAGAGCCCCACCGCGGCGTCAACCCCGACGAGGTGGTGGCCGTGGGAGCCGCGATCCAGGCGGGCGTGCTCGCCGGCGACGTCAAGGACGTCCTGCTGCTGGACGTGACCCCGCTGACGCTCGGCATCGAGACCAAGGGCGGCGTGATGACCAGGCTGATCGAGCGCAACACCACGATCCCCACGCGCAAGGGCGAGGTCTTCTCGACCGCCGAGGACAACCAGCCCTCGGTCGAGATCCACGTCCTGCAGGGCGAGCGCGAGATGGCCCAATACAACAAGTCGCTCGGCAAGTTCCAGCTCACCGGCATCCCGCCGGCGCCGCGTGGCATCCCCCAGATCGAGGTCGCGTTCGACATCGACGCGAACGGCATCCTGAACGTGTCGGCGAAGGACCTGGGCACGAGCAAGGAGCAGAAGATCGAGATCAAGGCCGGCTCGGGGCTCTCCGACGAGGAGATCAAGAACATGGTCTCCGACGCCGAGTCCCACGCCGAGGAGGACCGCCGGGCGCGCGAGCTCGCCGAGGCACGCAACAACGGCGAGAACGCCGCCTACCAGGCCGAGCGCCAGGTGGTGGACCTGGGCGACCAGATCGATGCGGACTCCAAGGCGCGCATCGAGGAGGCGATCAAAGAGGTTCGCGACGTGCTCGAGTCAGGCGACGCCGAGGAGATCAACGCCAAGGCGGAGGCGCTGCAGACGGCGTTCCACGCCGTCTCCGAGGCGCTGTATCAGCGTGCCCAGGAGCAGGCGGCGGCGTCCGGCAACGGCGCGGCGAGCGATGGCGCGGCGACCGGCTCCTCTGACGAGGAGGACGTGGTCGATGCAGAGGTCGTCGACGAGCCCAAGGTCTAACGTCCGATGACAGACGGCAACCCAATCGCGGAGGAGCGGCGCGAGCAGCCCTCCGGGCAGCCCGGCGGAGATGAGCTCCTCCCGGCCCCCGACGCTTCGGCGCCGGGGGCGGACGGGCCCTCGCGACGGGCTCAGAAGCGCCCCGCCGACGCCGCCGGAGCGGTGGGGCTACACGATGCCGCGGAGGACGTCGAGGAGGACGTCGAGGAGGCCGTCGACGAGGCCGCTGAGATCGCCGGCGACCTCGACGAGCTCATCAGCACGGCCGCCCAGCGCGATGAGTACCTCGCCCTGGCGCAGCGCACCCAGGCGGACTTCGAGAACTACCGCAAGCGGGTCGCCCGTGAGGCCGCTTCCGCGCAGGAGCGCGGGGCCTGCGCACTGGCCAAGGAGCTGCTCCCGGCGCTCGACAACCTCGATCGTGCCCTCGAGGACGCGGGCAGCGGCGACGGTGGCAAGGACGATCCGCTCCTGCAGGGCGTCCGCCTCGTGCGCTCGGAGCTGAGCGCGGCGCTCGCGCGCGCGGGAATCGAGTCGTTCTCTCCCGTCGGGGAGACGTTCGACCCGGCGCTGCACGAGGCGGTGGCGACCGCCGAGCAGCCCGCGGACGGCATGAAGAGCGGGACGGTCGTGGAGGTCTATCAGCCCGGCTACAGGCTGGGGACAGGCATCATCCGGCCGGCCCGCGTGGTCGTGGCCGCCTAACACGGAGCATCTGATGGCAACGCGTCCCGATTACTACAAGACGCTCGGTCTCGACAAGAAGGCGACCGCCGAGGAGATCAAGAAGGCCTACCGCAAGCTCGCCCGCCGTTACCACCCCGACCGCAACCCGGACGACAAGCAGGCGGAGGCGCGCTTCAAGGAGATCTCCCAGGCCCATGACGTGCTGGGCGATCCGGAGAAGCGCAAGCAGTACGACAGCGGCAGCGGCCCCTTCAGCACCGGAGCCGGCCCCGGCGGCGGTTTCGGGGGCTTTCCCAACTTCGACTTCGACGCGTCCTCGATGGGCGACATCCTCTCCAACCTGTTCGGCGGTTCGGCCAGCGGCCGGCGCGTGCGCACCAAGCCGCGTCCCGAAAAGGGGGTCGACCTGGAGGCGCGGGTATCGATCACCTTCGACCAGGCGGTCACGGGCGCCCAGGTCCCGCTGCAGGTGCCCATGCACGCCACCTGCTCGACCTGCCGCGGCACGGGCGCCAAGCCCGGCACGACGCCCTCGGTCTGCCCCCGGTGCGAGGGGCGCGGCATCGAGACGCAGGGTCAGGGGATGTTCTCGATCTCCCAGCCGTGCTCGCGCTGCGGCGGGGCGGGCACGGTGATCGAGGACCCCTGCCCGACCTGTCACGGCGTCGGGGCGGTGAGCACGATCAAGCGCCTGCGGGTGAACATCCCAGCGGGCGTGCGCGATGGCAGCCGCATCCGACTGGCGGGGAAGGGCGAGTCGGGGCGCCACGGCGGGCCTCCCGGCGATCTGTATCTCATAACCCAGGTTGAGCCCTCGACCCTGTTCACCCGCAAGGGGAACAACCTCGAGGTCGAGGTCCCGCTGAGCATCCCCGAGGCCATTCGCGGCGCCGAGGTCGAGGTTCCGACGCTGACGGGAACCAAGACGCTGCGTGTACGACCGGGAACCGCTCATGGCACCGTTCAGCGCCTGCGCGGCGAGGGGCCACCCAAGCTCGGCAGCGGCTCGCCGCCCGAGCGCGGCGACATCCACTACCGCTTCGTGATCGACGTTCCCCAGAATCTGAGCAAGGAGCAGCAACAGGCCGTCGAGGAGCTGTCAAGGACGATGGACGGCGATCCGCGCGCCGGCCTGTTCGGAAACGGTGCCTCCTCGGATGAGAGCGCCTCCGCCCGATCGGGCGAGAAGGCGGGCGAGAGCTGATGGCGGACGCTCCCAACCACCGGACTCCCGCTCCGCGTCGCAGACGCCCACCCAGGGTCACCCGGGTCGAGGTCGAGACCGATCGCGGCGTGTTCATGATCTCCGTCGCCGCCGAGCTCGCCAACCTGCACCCGCAGACGCTGCGCGTGTACGAGGCGCGCGGGCTGATCGAGCCGCAGCGCTCCTCCAAGGGGACGCGGCTCTACTCCCAGGATGACGTCGAGAAGCTCAGGCGCATCCAGGAGATGACCGCCGAGCTCGGACTCAACCTCGCGGGGGTCGAGCGTGTGCTCCGCCTCGAGCAGGAGATCGAGCAGATGCACACGCGCATCGAGAAGATCGAGCTGGAAGCGCTCCAGGCCCAGGTTCACCTGGCCGAGGAGCTCGAGCAGGTGCGCCGCTCCTTCCGCGCCGAGCTGACGGTGCCCTATCGTGGTGGCCTCGAGCTGGTGCGCGCCGCCGATGCTCGCTCCCCATTCGGATACAAGCCAAGGAGGGGCCCTGATGCCGCCGCCTGATGGCGCGCCCCCGGGCGCCCAGGGTGCGCCGCCGGAGGACGAGCAGAGCCCGCTGGAGCGCTTCGGCCGCGACCTGACCGAGATCGCAGAGCTTGGCAAGCTCGATCCGGTGATCGGGCGCGACGAGGAGATCCGGCGCGTGATCCAGGTACTCAGCCGTCGCACGAAGAACAACCCCGTGCTGATCGGCGAGCCGGGCGTCGGCAAGACGGCGATCGTCGAGGGCCTCGCGCAGCGGATCGTCTCCAAAGACGTGCCCGAGTCACTGCGCGACCGGCGGGTGATCGCGCTGGACATGGGCGCGCTGATCGCGGGCGCCGCCTATCGAGGGGAGTTCGAGGATCGCCTGAAGGGCGTGCTCAAGGAGGTCTCAGAGGCCCAGGGCACGGTCATCCTGTTCCTCGACGAGCTGCACACGATCGTCGGCGCCGGCGCGGCCCAGGGGTCGGTCGACGCCTCCAACCTGCTCAAGCCGATGCTCGCACGCGGGGAACTTCGCGCGGTGGGCGCGACGACGCTCGACGAGTACCGGAAGTACATCGAGAAGGACGCCGCCCTGGAGCGCCGCTTTCAGCCCGTGATGGTCGGCGAGCCGTCGGTGGCGGACACGATCGCGATCCTGCGCGGCCTGAAGGAGCGCTATGAGGTGCACCACGGCGTGCGCATCCAGGACAGCGCTCTGATCGCCGCATCGACGCTGTCGGACCGCTACATCGCCGACCGTTTCCTGCCGGACAAGGCGATCGACCTGGTCGACGAGGCCGCCTCCAAGATCCGCATCGAGATCGACTCGCTGCCAACCGAGATCGACGAGGTCGACCGGCGCGTGATGCAGCTCGAGATCGAGCTCACGTCGCTGCGCAAGGAGAAGGACGAGGCCTCCAAGGAGCGCACGGCAGCGATCGAGTCCGAGCTGTCCGAGCTGAAGGAGCGCTCCGCGGAGATGAAGGCGCAGTGGCAGAAGGAGAAGGACGCGATCCAGGGCGTGCGCGAGATGAAGGAGCGCCTGGAGGCGGCCAAAGGCGAGGCCGAAAGGGCCGAGCGCGAAGCCGATCTGCAGCGCGCCGCCGAGCTGCTCTACGGTGAGATACCCGAGCTCGAGCGCAAGCTCGCCGAGCACGAAACCGCCGAGCTCGCCCGCGCCGGCGGCGAGGGCGGTCCGCTGTTCCTCAAAGAGGAGGTCGACGCCGACGATGTCGCCGAGATCGTCGCGCACTGGACGGGCATCCCGGTCAGCCGCCTGCTAGAGGGGGAAACCGAGAAGCTCGTCCACATGGAGGATCGCCTGCACGAACGGGTGGTCGGCCAGGATGAGGCGATCGAGGCCGTCGCCACCGCGCTGCGCCGCTCGCGGGCGGGCCTGCAGGACCCCGAGCGCCCGATCGGCTCGTTCCTGTTCCTCGGCCCGACTGGCGTCGGCAAGACCGAGCTCGCCCGCGCTCTGGCCGAGTTCATGTTCGACTCGCAGGACGCGATGATCCGCATCGACATGTCCGAGTACATGGAGAAACACTCCGTATCGCGCCTGGTGGGCGCACCGCCCGGGTACGTCGGCTACGAAGAGGGCGGCCAGCTGACGGAGGCAGTCCGCCGTCGCCCCTACTCGGTCGTGCTGTTCGACGAGATCGAGAAGGCCCACTCCGACGTGTTCAACGCGCTGCTCGCGGTCATGGACGACGGCCGCCTGACCGACGGGCAGGGGCGAACGGTCGACTTCAAGAACACCGTCCTGATCATGACCTCGAACATCCCCGTCCCGCCCGCTCTGGCGGACACCGAGGTGCGCGGCGCGCTGCTCGAATACTTCAAGCCCGAGTTCATCAACCGCCTCGACGACATCGTGCGCTTCCACTCGCTCACGCGCGAGCAGCTCTCGGAGATCGTCGACCTCCAGGTCGCGCTGGTGATCGAGCGCGTGGCCGAGCGCGGCGTGCAGGTCACGCTCTCCGACGGCGCGCGCGAGCTGCTCGGGAACATGGGCTACGACCCCACCTACGGCGCGCGGCCGCTGCGGCGCGTGATCCAGAAGCACCTCGTCGACCGTCTCGCGCTCGCTTTGCTGCAGGGCGAGATCCGCGCCGGCGACTCGGTGCGGGTGGACGTGGTCGAGGGGGATCTGATGCTCGAGATCGCGCGGGCGAACGCGACCGAGGCGGAGGCTCCAGCCACGGCGTAACGAGGGCCTGCAGCATCGCTTGACGGACTCGCTTGCAGTTGTGACTTCCAGCTGTGGACATCAAGACATCAGGCCGCTATGCTGTGATGTATGCGCACGACACTCACGCTCGATGACGACGTCGCCGTCGCTCTGGACCGCCGCCGTCGAGAGCTCAATCACTCGCTCAAGCAGGAGGTCAACGACCTCATTCGCGCCGGACTGGTCCATGTCGAGCGGGAGCGCCCCGAGGCACCCCCGTTCCGCGTCGAGCCGCTGGACATCGGCAAGCCGCTCGTGGACAACTTCGACGACATCTCGGCGGTGCTGGCGATCGCAGAAGGTGAGAGCTACCGTTGATCCTCGTCGACGCGAACCTACTCATCTACGCGTCGGTGGAGTCGATGCCGCAACACGACGTTTCGCGCAGATGGCTCGAGGAGCGGCTCGGCGGGAGCACAAAGGTCGGGTTGCCGTGGCCCTCGCTGCTCGCGTTCCTGCGGATCGTGACCAATGCGCGCCTCTTCCAGCCCGCGACGCGCATGAGCTCCGCGTGGCAGCGCGTCGAGCAGTGGCTCGACCAGCCGCCGGCGTGGATCCCGCAGCCGACCGATGCGCATGCGTCGATTCTCGCCCAGCTGTTGAGCGACGAGGTGCATGGCGAGCTCGTGCCCGACGCCCACCTGGCCGCGCTGGCGATCGAGCACGGCCTGACCGTGTGCAGCACCGACGGCGACTTCGCGCGGTTCCCGGGTGTGCGCTGGGAGAATCCGCTGCGCGGCACCTGATCCGGCTGGCCCCGCCGGGGTGGCGCGCCGCGCCGCGATCGGGTAGAACGGGCGCAGCGACTGTCCTTCCCGCCGTTTCAGCGATCGCGCCAACCCACCGGAGGAGCCACCGCCATGCCCACCTACATCATGCTCTCGACCCTCACACCCGAGGGCATACAGACCGTCAAGAACAACCCGCAACGCATCCTCGAGGTCAACAAGGAGGTCGAACAGCTCGGTGCGACCGTGAAGGCGCAGTGGGCGACGCTCGGGCACGTGGACTTCATCTCTGTCGTCGAGGCGCCGGACGAGGGCACGATGGCGCGTGTCTCGCTCGAGCTCGGCTCGCGCGGCACCGGCCGCTACGAGACGCTCGCGGCGATTCCGATAGACGACTTCATCGCGTCGCTGTAACTTAGACCCCATCGCCGCCAACTACGCAGAGGGGTCGTCATGGACCAGTTGAGGGTCGGCGGGTCCGACCGGGAGCAGCAGGATCCCTCCGCGCAGGAGGGCCGACCGGCGAGCGCCCCGGGCATATCGCTCGTGCCCGAGCTGATGGAGGAGGCGGAAGTCCAGGCGCAGCTCGACGACATCGACGTGGACGCCCCGCGTGTGGGCATCGTGATGGGCTCCAAGAGCGACATGGAGAAGATGGAGCAGGCCGCCCGCGAGCTCGAAGACCGCGGCATCCTGCACGAGATGCGCGTCATGTCCGCCCACCGCGAGCCCGACGTCGTGGCCGAATACTCCAAGAACGCGCGCATGCGCGGGCTGCGGGTGATCATCGCCGGCGCGGGCATCTCCGCGGCGCTCCCCGGAGCGGTCGCCGCGCACACCGACCTGCCCGTGATCGGCGTGCCGCTGTCCGGGCGGCTGAGCGCCGCGGGTGGTCTCGACGCGATCCTCTCGATCGTGCAGATGCCCCCTGGGGTGCCCGTGGCGTGCGTCGGCCTGGACAACCCGCGCAACGCCGCGATCCTCGCCGCGCAGATCCTCAGAGCATGATTCCCCGATACACCCGCCCGGAGCTCGCCCGCCTGTGGACCGACGCGGCGCGCATGGACGCCTGGCGGCAGGTCGAGGTCGCCGCCTGCGAGGAGCTGGGAGGCCTGCTCGGAGCGGAGGGCCCGGGCGAGGCAGAGCTCGAGGCGATCCGCGGCGCGAGCTTCACAGTGCAGGAGGTCGAAGAGCGCGAGCGGGTGACCGACCACGACGTGGCCGCGTTCGTGGACGTGCTGGCCGCCTCCGCCGGCGACGCCGGGCGCTGGATTCATTTCGGCCTGACCTCCTCGGACGTGCTCGACACGGCGCTCGCGCTCCAGCTGCGCGCCGCCGGCGAGCTGGTCGTGGCGGGTGCCCACGAGCTCGTCGCGGCGCTGGGTGCACGGGCGCGTGAGCACTCAGACACGCTGTGCGTGGGACGCACGCATGGCGTGCACGCCGAGCCGACCACCTTCGGCATCAAGCTCGCGGGCTTCGCCTTCGAGGCCCATCGCAACGCGGTGCGCCTCGAGCGCGCATTCGCGCAGCTCGCCCTCGGGGCGCTGTCGGGCGCCGTCGGCACCTACGCGGCGACGAGCCCCGACTACGAGGCGCGCGTGCTGGCCCGCCTCGGGTTGCAGCGCGAGGACGTCTCCACCCAGGTCGTGCCCCGAGACCGGCACGCCGAGCTGCTCGGAGCGATCGCGCTCGCCGGCGCCGGCCTCGAGCGCTTCGCCACCGAGGTCCGCCATCTCCAGCGCACAGAGGTGCGAGAGGTCCAGGAGCCCTTCCGCGCGGGCCAGAAGGGCTCATCGGCGATGCCCCACAAGCGCAACCCGATCAAGAGCGAGCAGATCTCGGGCCTCGCCCGCGTGCTGCGCGGAAACGCCCAGGCTGGCCTCGAGAACGTCGCGCTGTGGCACGAGCGCGACATCTCCCATTCCTCGGTGGAGCGCGTCATCCTCCCGGACTCCACGATCCTGCTCGACTACCTCCAGCACAGGGCGATCGCGCTCGTGCACGGCATGGCCGTCGATGTCGAGCGGATGCGCGCCAACCTGGAGCTCACCCACGGCGCGCTCTTCTCACAGCGGGTTCTGCTGGCATACGTGGAGAGCGGGATGTCGCGCGATGAGGCCTACCGCGTCGTTCAGGAGCTGGCCCAGCGCGCCTGGGACGAGGGCGTCGCCCTGCGCGATCTGCTCGCCGCCGACGACCGCGGGCGCGAGCTGGACCTCGACGAGATCTTCGATTACTCCCACTACGTCCGACACGCCGGTGAGATCCTCGCCCGGCTGGACGAGATCGCCTGAGCGCCGCCTTCGCGGCGCCCGATCCCGCTGGTAGCATCGCACCGCGTGACCACGCTCGCAGACCTGCCCCTCATCAACAGTGGGAAGGTCCGCGAGATGTACGCCCTGAGCGGCCCTGAGGGCGACGCAGACGAGCCGGCCCGCCTGCTGATGGTGGCCAGCGACCGCATCTCCACCTACGACGCCGTCCACCCCACCCCGATCCCCGACAAGGGCAGGGTGCTGACCGGGCTGTCGGTCTTCTGGTTTCAGAAGACCCGCCACATCGTCGCCAACCACCTCCTCTCGGCCACCGACGGCGTGCCAGCGAGCGAGCGCGGGCGCGCGCTGGTGGTCCGAGCGCTGCGGATGCTGCCCGTCGAGTGCGTCGTTCGCGGCTACATCACGGGATCGGGCTGGAAGGACTACCAGGCGACGGGCAGCGTCTCGGGGATCGAGCTGCCCGAGGGCCTGCGCGAGTCAGAGCAGCTGCCGCAGCCGATCTTCACGCCGTCCACCAAGGCCGAGCAGGGGCATGACGAGGCGATCGACTTCGACCGGGCGGCCGAGCTCGTGGGCGACTCCGAGCTGATGCGACGGGTGGCCGACGTGGCGGTCGAGCTGTACTCGTTCGCCGCCGAGCACGCGCGCGCCAACGGCGTGATCCTCGCCGACACCAAGTTCGAGTTCGGGCTCGACCGGGCCGGCGAGCTCGTCGTGGGCGACGAGGTACTGACCCCCGACTCCTCCCGCTACTGGCCCGCTGAGGGCTTCCAGGTCGGCCGCGCGCAGCCGAGCTTCGACAAGCAGTACGTGCGCGACTGGGCAGCGGCCGGCGGCTGGGACAAGAAGCCGCCAGCCCCGCCTATCCCCCAGGATGTCGTGGAGGGCACCCGCGCGCGCTACATCGAGGCCTATGAGCGCATCACCGGCGAGCCGTTTGCGGCCTGGCTGAAGCGGACGGGAGCGGCGTGAGGGCCCGGGTGCTGATCCGCCCCAAGGCGGGCATCCTCGACCCGCAGGGCGTGGCAGTGGAGCGCGCGCTCCCCGCGCTCGGGTTCGCGGGCGTCGCCAACGTCCACGTCGGACGGCTGGTGGAGCTCGACGTCGAGGACCCCTCCCAGCTCGAGCCGATGTGCGAGAAGCTCCTCGCCAACCCGCTGGTCGAGGACTACGAGGTCCAGCTGCTCGACGGCAGCGGCTGACGCGAAGTGAAGTTCGGCGTCCTCCAGTTCCCCGGGTCCTGCGATGAGGTGGACGCGCTCGGCGCCGCCCGGCGAGTGGGCGACGCGGAGCTGATCTGGCATGGCGAGCGCGACCTCAAGGACGCCGAGGCGATCGTCGTGCCAGGCGGCTTCTCCTACGGGGACTACCTGCGTGCCGGCGCGATCGCGCGCTTCTCACCGGCGATGGAGTCGGTGATCGCGTTCGCGAACGACGGCGGTCTCGTGCTCGGGATCTGCAACGGCTTTCAGGTGCTGTGCGAGGCCCGTCTGCTCCCCGGCGCGCTGCTGGCGAACACCAACCTGCGCTTCACCTCCCGGCAGGTCGATCTCGACGTCGTGCGCTGCGACACCGCGTTTACGCGCGCCTGTGAGCCGGGACGCCGCCTGAGCATCCCCGCCAAGCACGCCTGGGGGCGCTACTACGCCGAGGCCGAGTCGCTGGCCGCGATGCAGGACTCAGGCCAGGTCGTGCTGCGATATGGGCCCGGCGAGAACTTCAACGGCTCCGTCGGCGACATCGCGGGTGTGTGCAACGAGCGCGGCAACGTCTTCGGCCTGATGCCGCACCCCGAGCACGCTGTCGACGAGCTCGTCGGCGGCTCAGCCGACGGCCTTGAGATCTTCGAGTCGATGCGCCTGGCCGTGGAGGGCGTGCGTGTCTGACGGCGGCGCGCTGCCCACGGTGGCCGACGCGCTCGCGCTCGGGCTGACGCGCGCC
Source organism: Solirubrobacteraceae bacterium (assembly GCA_017882445.1). GTDB lineage: Bacteria > Actinomycetota > Thermoleophilia > Solirubrobacterales > Solirubrobacteraceae > Palsa-744. Next base: position 51,245 of record JADGPK010000002.1, on the reverse strand, counting down.
GAGTACGAGCTCGTGTGCGAGAAGCAGGAGCGGGTGCCCAACCAGGTCGAGCTGGCGATGTACTCGCTGCTGTGGAGCGAGCACTGCGCCTACAAGCACTCCAAGAAGCTGCTGCGCACGCTGCCCACCGAGGGCGAGCACGTCGTGATGGGTCCCGGCGAGAACGCCGGTGCGGTCGATGTGGGCGGTGGCCTGGTGTGCGCCTTCAAGGTCGAGTCCCACAACCACCCCAGCGCCGTCGAGCCCTTCCAGGGCGCCGCCACGGGGGTCGGCGGCATCCTGCGCGACATCTTCGCCGTCGGCGCGCGCCCGATCGCAGTGCTCGATTCGCTGCGCTTCGGCGAGCCGGCGGGCGGAGGAGATGGGCGCCCGGCGGGTCGGGCTCGCTACCTGCTCGACGGGGCGGTGTCCGGGATCGGCCACTACGGCAACTCGATCGGTGTGCCCACGGTCGGCGGCGAGGTCTACTTCGAGGCGCCCTACGAGCAGAGCTGCCTGGTCAACGCGATGGCCCTCGGCCTCGCCCCGCGTGAGCGGCTCATGCGCAGCGCCGCCGCCGGGCCGGGCAACGTCCTCGTCCTGTTCGGCGCCTCGACCGGCCGTGACGGCATCGGCGGAGCCTCGGTGCTGGCCTCCGCCGAGCTGACCGACGAGCGCGAGGGCGGCGCGGACAAGCGCCCGACCGTCCAGGTCGGCGATCCGTTCGAGGAGAAGAAGCTGCTCGAGTGCTCGCTGGAGCTGCTCGACCGGGGGCTGGTCGTCTCCCTGCAGGACCTCGGCGCGGCCGGACTGACCTCCTCGGCCTCGGAGATGGCCTCCAAGGGCGAGGTGGGGATCGACATCGACGTCGCCAGGGTGCCGCTGCGCGAGCCGGGGATGGAGCCGTTCGAGGTGATGGTCAGCGAGTCCCAGGAGCGGATGCTCTGCGTCGTGGAGCCCGCCAACGTCGCGGCGGTGATGGAGCTGTGCGAGAAGTGGGAGGTGAGCGGCGCGGCTATCGGCGCGGTCACCGACACCCACCGGATGCGCGTGCTGCGCGACGGCGAGCTCGTCGGGGACATGCCCGTGCGGGCGCTCGTGGACGACTGTCCGCTGTATGACCTCGATCCCCAGAAGCCCTCGCAGCAGATCTATCCCGCGCCCGCGGCCACTCTCACCCCGGGCGCCACCCCCCGCCAGACGCTGCTCGCGCTGCTGTCCTCGCCCAACCTCGCCTCGCGCCGGCCCCTCTTCGAGCAGTACGACTCGATCGTCCAGTCGCGAACAGTCCGCCGCCCCGAGCAGGCCGACGCAGCGGTGCTCCTGCTCCCGGACGGCAGCGCGCTGGCGGTCAGCATCGACGGCAACGGCCGGCGCGTGGCCGCCGATCCCTACCGCGGAACGATCGCCGCCGTGCTGGAGTGCGCCGCGAACCTGGCCTGCGTCGGCGCCGGGCCGCTCGGCACGACCAACAACCTCAACTTCGGCAACCCCGAGAAGGCCCACATCGCCTGGCAGCTCACAGAAGCGGTGCGCGGTCTCGGAGAGGCCTGCCGCGCGCTCGAGGCTCCCATCGTCGGAGGCAACGTCTCCCTCTACAACGAGGGCGCCAGCGGACCGATCTACCCGACGCCCGTCATCGGCATGGTCGGCCGCCTCCCCGACGCGCGCCGCGCGGGCCGCCTCGGCTTCGTGCGCCCCGGCGATGAGATCGCGCTCGTCGGGCCGTTCGAACCGTCGCCGGCTGCCAGCGAGCTCGAGAAGCTGCGCGGCGAACCGCTCCCGGACGGGCTGGCGGACATCGACATCGAGGCCGTCCGCGCCGCGCAGATCGCCGTGCGCGATGCTGTGCGCGCGGGGATGCTGTCCAGCGCACACGACATCGCCGAGGGCGGCCTGGCGGTCGCGCTCGCCGAGTGCTGCCTGGAGGGCGGGGTCGGCGCGGACATCGAGCTGGTGCTTACGACCGGCGCCGGCGCCGGCGCCGCGCTGTTCGGGGAGGGCCCGGGTGGCTTCGTGGTGAGCGGCGAGCGCGACGCCTTGCGCAAGCTGGGCGAGACGGCAGCCGTGCAGCGGCTCGGCACGGTCGGAGGCCAGGAGCTGACGATCACGGTCGCCGGGGCCGGGGCCGGGGCCGGGGCCGGGGCCGGGGTTGAGGCCGGGGCCGGGGTCGGGGTTGAGGCGGAGATCGGGGTTGAGGCCGATGGCGATGCGGATGGGGATGCGGCGATCACGATCTCGATCTCGCTCGCGGAGCTGGCGGGCGCCCACGCGAGCCTGCGGGAGTTGTTCTCCTAGTGAAACGCTGTGACACCTTCGTATTCACACGAGGGGCCAGTCGCGAATGTACTGAGCCTCTGCAAATACCTTTGCGATACGGAGTCTTGAAAATCAAGGAAGCCCCCGGACCCGTCGGGGCCGAAAGACGCCCAGGCCACCCTGCTAGCTTGTGCTTGTGATGCGTGAGGGACCGCGCGACGAGTGCGGAGTTTTCGGACTGTATGCGCCCGGTCACGAGGTGTCGCGTCTGTCGTACTTCGCGCTGTACGCGCTGCAGCACCGCGGGCAGGAGTCGGCAGGCATAGCTGCGGCTGACCGCGGCGGGCACATCATCACGCGCCGCGAGCTGGGCCTGGTCAACCAGGTGTTCACCGAGAACGACCTCAGGACCCTCGCGGGCGAGTTGGCGATCGGCCATGTGCGCTACTCGACGACAGGGTCGAACGCCTGGGAGAACTCCCAGCCGGTGCAGCGCTCGCAGGGCACCAACGGATCGCGGCGCGAGGTCGCTCTCGCTCACAACGGCAATCTGATCAACGCACTGGAGCTCCACGAGGAGCTGCTCGAGCGTGGGGTCACGTTCAGCTCGACATCGGACTCGGAGATCATCGCCGCGATGATCGCCACGCACCCCGCCGATCGGGTCGAGGACGCGATAGCCGATGTGCTTCCGCGGCTGCGCGGCGCGTTCTCGATCGTGGCGATGACCAAGGACCGCGTTGTCGCGTTTCGCGACCCGCATGGTCTCAGGCCGCTTGCGATCGGCGTGCTGGAGCCCGGATCGAACGACGGGGACGCCCCGTTGCGCTACTGCGTGGCGAGCGAGTCATGCGCGTTCGACATCATCGGCGCGAAGTACCTACGCGACGTCGAGCCGGGCGAGGTCGTCACGCTCGGCGAGCACGGCCTGGAGAGTCGCATGGTGGTCAGCGGCGGCAGACGGGCGTTCTGTGTGTTCGAGTACATCTACTTCGCTCGCCCCGACTCGCGCATGAACGACCAGGTGCTCCAGGTGGCGCGTGGTCGGATGGGTGAGATCCTCTGGAGCGAGGCGCCGGTCGAGGCGGACCTGGTGATCGCGGTTCCCGACTCGGGCAACCCTGCGGCACGGGGTCTGGCGCGCGCGGCGGGGCTGCCGCAGGACGACGGCTTCGTCAAGAACCGCTACGTCGCGCGCACGTTCATCCAGCCCGGCCAGGAGCTGCGCAAGCACGGTCTGCGCCTGAAGTTCAACCCGCTGCCCGAGGTGATCGCGGGCAAGCGGCTGGTCGTCGTCGACGACTCGATCGTGCGCGGCAACACGACGCGCCAGATCGTGCAGATGCTGCGCGACGCGGGTGCCGCGGAGATCCACATGCGCATCTCCGCTCCGCCGATCAAGCACCCCTGTCACTACGGCATCGACATGTCGACCCGCGAGGAGATGATCGCCCACGGGCGCACCACCGAGGAGGTCGCGGCTGAGCTGGGCTGCGACTCGCTGCACTACCTCTCGCTGGCCGGCGTCTATGAGGCGGTGCGTGGGACCCGCGCGAAGCACTGCGATGCGTGCTTCACCGGCGAATACCCGCTCGCCGGGAGTGACGGCGCGGCGGGCAAGTACTCACTCGAGGAGGAGCAGCCGGACGAGCCGTCGCTCCCTCTGGTCGGCGCCTAGCCGAAGCTGGCCGGGGCGAAGCGCTAGCCGAGGTGGTCCTCGCGCGCGCCGGACGCGTCGTTGTAGCGGTTGTTATACGGCCGACGCAGGATCAATTCGCCACCGCGCTCCGCCCGCAGCGCGGAGCCGAGTGCTCCGATGATAATGGATGTGACGATCACGGCTGAAAGCACTTGCTGGTCCTCTGAGTCGTTCGGGTGATGACGCTCCACCCCTGATCAGAGTGAAGGGGGGCGGGCGAGCGAGCAGTGTGATTTGGGTCACAGCTATCGTGCGGCCGGCGTGTCAGAGCGATTCCCCATCGCGGTGTTGGTGTCCGGAACGGGCACCAACCTGCAGGCCCTGCTCGACACCGTGCACGGGCGCGAGGCCGAGGTTGTGGCGGTCGCCTCGAGCGCTGCGCGCGCCCCCGCACTCGAGCGCGCGCGCGCCCTTGGAATCCCCACCGAGGTGTTTGCTCGCTCAGGCTATGAGGATCGCGCCGCGCGCGACGCCGCGATGGCCGACTGGCTGGCGCAGCGGGGGGTGCGCCTGGTCGTGCTCGCCGGCTACATGGAGCTGCTCGGCGAGGCCTTCCTGCAGCGCTTCCCCGGCGCGGTCATCAACGTCCATCCCTCGCTGTTGCCCGCCTTCCCGGGCGTGCGCGCGATCGAGCAGGCGCTGGCGTACGGCGTGAAGGTGTTCGGCGTGACCGTGCACTTCGTCGACGCGGGCGTGGACTCCGGGCCGGTGATCCTTCAGCGCGCGGTCGAGCTCCCGGACGCGTCCGAACCGGAGGAGGTCCTGGCGGCGCTGCGCCCGCTCGAGCACGCGCTGCTGCCCGAGGCCGTGCGCCTGTTCACGCGCGGGGCGCTTGAGCCCGATGCCGAGAACCCGCGTCGCGTCGCGATGCGCGCGGTCGAGGGATAGGCTCTGGGAATGGCCCCCAAAGGCGACGTAATCACCGATCGAGCGGCCGGGGTGGAGCGTGCAGCGCCTGGCGAGGTCCGCGTGCGCAGGGCGCTCTTGTCGGTGTCCGACAAGCAGGGGATCGTCGCCTTCGCCCGCGGCCTGCACGAGCTGGGCGTGGAGATCGTCTCAACCGGAGGCACCTCGCGGGATCTCGCCGACGCGGGGATCGCGGTGCGCGCGATCGACGACTTCACCGGCTTTCCCGAGATCATGGACGGGCGCGTCAAGACGCTGCACCCGCGTCTGTATGCGGGGCTGCTGGCGCGGCGCGACGAGGATGAGCACCTGCGGGCGGCGGCCCAGCAGGAGATCGAGCAGGTTGACCTGGTGTGCGTGAACCTGTACCCCTTCGAGCAGACCGTCGCGCGCGGGGACGCCACAGAGGCGGAGGTCATCGAGAACATCGACATCGGCGGTCCGACGATGCTCAGGGCGGCGGCCAAGAACAGCGCGTTCGCGGCGGTGGTGGTGGACCCTGCCGACTACGGGCGCGTGCTCGGCGAGCTGCGCGAGTCTCTGGGCAGGCTCTCGCTCGAGACCCGCAAAGGGCTGGCCGCCAAGGCGTTCGCCTGCACGGCCCGCTACGACGCCGCGATCGCCACCTGGTTCGCTCGGCACACCTACGAGGGCTTTCCCCCCACGTTGTGTGATTTCTACGAGAAGGTCAGCGATCTGCGCTACGGCGAGAACCCGCATCAGCGGGCTGCCTTCTACGCGCGCGTGGGCGCCCCGACGCATCTGCTGGCCGGGGTCCGCCAGCTGCACGGCAAGGAGCTGTCGTTCAACAACCTGCTCGACCTCAGCGCGGCGCGCGAGCTGGTCGAGGACTTCGACGGGCCGGCCTGCGCGATCGTCAAGCACAACAACCCGTGCGGGTGCGCGGTCGGCGAGCGTGCCCAGGACGCCTACGAACGGGCCTTTGCGTGCGATCCGCAGAGCGCCTACGGCGGCGTCATCGCCGTCAACCGATCCGTCGACCGCGCGCTTGCGCAAGAGCTCGGCAAGCAGTTCATCGAGGTGCTGCTCGCTCCCGCTTATGACGCCGACGCGCTCGAGGTGCTGCAGGCGAAGAAGAACGTTCGCCTGCTCGAGCTGCCCGACTGGCCGGCGCCTGCCCACGAGGTCGAGGGCAAGGCTGTGATCGGCGGGCAGCTCGTCCAGAGCCGCGACGTGGTCTCAGAGACACGCGAGCAGATGCGGCTGCTCAGCGCGAAGGCGCCCAGCGAGTCGGAGTGGCAGGACATGCTGTTCGCGTGGAAGGTCGCTCGCCACGTGCGCTCCAACGCGATCGTGATCGCCGCGCATGGCGCCACCGTCGGCATCGGCGCTGGGCAGATGAGCAGGGTCGACGCCGTCCGGATCGCGATCGAGAAGGCTCATGCGGCCCAGCCGCAGCTGCTCGCCGGCGCGGCGCTCGCCTCGGACGCGTTCTTCCCGTTTGCGGACGGCCCGCAGCTGGCGATCGACGCCGGTGTCACGGCCATCATCCAGCCCGGCGGATCGGTGCGCGACGAGGAGGTCGTGGCCGCCGTGGACGAGGCCGGCGTCGCGATGGTCGCCACCGACCGCCGGCACTTTCGCCACTAGCCGCCATTCTGCCGCCGCCGTGAGCGCCACCGCTCGCGCGAGCGCTGGTCGCCGGCGAGGTCTCGACGTGCTGGCGGGGACGTTGTCGACGAGGACTTGACGTTGTGATAGCAACGATATATCGTGAGCGTACGACGATATTTCACGATAGGAGATAGATATGTTTCCCGATGACCCTGAGACATCACTCGGAGGCTGCGGGCGGGGCCGTCACAGAGCCCACCGCCGCCACGGCTTCGGGCCGGGTCCGTTCGGCGACTTCGGCGGAATGCCATTCGGCGGCTTTGGGCCCGGCAGGGGCCCGCGCGGGCGTGGCCGCAAGGCGCGACGCGGCGACATCCGCACGGCCGCTCTGCTGCTGCTTGCCGAGGAGCCGCGCAACGGCTACCAGATCATGCAGGAGATAGACGAGCGCAGCGACGGCGTCTGGCGAGCGAGCCCCGGATCGGTATACCCGGCGCTGGCGCAGCTCGAGGACGAGGGCCTGATCCGCTCCGAGGAGCACGGCGAGCGAAAGCTCTTCGCGCTGACCGACGCCGGGCGAGCGCTTCTGGAGGAGCGCGACGCAGACACGCCGGCGCCGTGGGAGCAGATGAGCGGCGACGTCAGCAGCGAGGCCCACGAGCTCGGCAGGCTGATGCGCGAGCTCGCGTCCGCCTTCGCGCAGGTGATGCGCACGGGTAGCCCGGCCCAGTTCGCCAAGGCGCGCGAGGTGCTCTCAAGGACGCGTCGCGACCTCTACCGGATCCTCGCCGACGGCGACGGCGGCACAGAGAGCGAGACGGTGGAGAACGACGCCTGAGCGGCCGTGGTAGGGTCGGCCCATCGCTCCCCTAGGCCCCTCTTCCACGGCCCTCGAGCTGGCCGAGGGGTTACGCCGGCGCGAGCTCTCGGCCGTCGAGCTGCTCGATGCCTGTCTCGCGGCCGTCGACGAGCGCAATCCGCAGATCAACGCCGTGATCTGGCGAAACGACGAGGATGCCCGCTCGGCGGCCGTCGAGGCCGATCGTCGTCTGGCGGCGGGCGATCACGCGCCGTTCCTCGGCGTGCCGCTGCCGATCAAGGACCTCACGCCGGTGGCTGGATGGCCGGTGAGCTACGGCTCCCGCGGCGGGCCGCCCGGTGTGAGCGAGCAGAGCGAGCTTGTGGTCGATGCGCTCCGCGACGCCGGCTTCGTCCTGTGCGCTCGCACCAACACCCCCGAGTTCGGGGTGATCACGGTCGCCGAGAACAGCCGCTACGGGATCACCCGCAATCCGTGGGACACCAACCGCTCGCCGGGCGGGTCGAGCGGAGGCGCCGCGGCGACGGTGGCCGCGGGGATGTTCCCGATCGCCCACGCCAACGACGGCGGCGGATCGATCCGCATACCAGCCTCCTACTGCGGCCTTGTCGGCCTGAAGCCCAGCCGAGGCCGCGTGCCGCGCCTGGCGCAGAGCTGGCTGGGGGCCGTGGTGGAGGGAGTGGTGGCGCGCACGGTCGCCGACTCGGCCACCGTGCTCGACACGATCGCGGGTCCGGATCCACTCGCCTGGTACAACGCTCCCGCCGCGGCGCGTCCCTTCGCCGAGGAGACGGCAGCGCCGCCTGAAGCCCTGCGGATCGGGCTGATGGCGCAGGCTCCCCTCGGAATACCCACCGACGAGTCGTGCACGGCCGCCGCGCGCGCGGCCGCGGCGACGCTGGAACAGCTCGGCCACACGGTGTCCGAGGTCGAGGTGCCGACCATCTCAGAAGAGATGGTCCCTTCGTTCATCATGCTGACCCAGGGCGGCCTGGCCGACTACGACGGCGTGGACTGGTCGGCGGTCGAGCCGCACATCGCCCACCAGCGCCGCCTAAGCAGCGAGAGTGGCGCCTATGACTACGTGCTCGCCGCACGCAACCTCGAGCTGCTGAGCCGCCGCGAGGTCGCACGCTGGGGGCGCGACTTCGACGTCCTGCTGACACCCACCTCGGCCATCCTGCCCCCGCAGGCGGGCGCGGTGCTGGAGGCCCAGCATGCGACGCCAGATCAGCCGGTGTTCGACGTCGTGGCCAGCGTGTCGTTCACCGCCTTCGGGAACGTCACCGGCCTGCCCGCTGCCAGCCTCCCGTTGCACTGGACCGACGAGGGCGTGCCCGTCGGGGTCCAGCTCGTCGCCGGGCCCTGGCAAGAGGGCACTCTGATCGCCCTCGCGGCCCAGCTCGAACGGGCGCTGCCGTGGGCCGAGCGCCGTGCGCCGCTCGCCCAAGTCGTCTAGCGGCTGATCGACGTGCACTCCAGGGCCGAGGCTCCGGAAGTGCTCGGCGAGTCATGACTGGAACGCCTATTGAGAGGCCTTCAGGCGTGTCGCTAGGTCCACAGGTGGCGTGAAGATGTATCGCCGTCCTTCACGACGCTGCGTCAGGAAGCCCTTCTGGACGAGGGGAAGTAGGTCTGCGCGAGCCGTCTCATGGGTGACGCCATGGCTGGCGGCGTGGGTCTGGAACGTGTAGATCGCGTCCGGCACGCGGAGGGCGTTGGCCAGCAGGGCGAACTGCCTGTGGTTGAACTGATCCGAGCCCTTGAGAAGCCCTTCGACGTCGCGAACGTCCTTGATCTTTTGCCGCAGGTAGTCGTGGAGCTGCTCGATCGCGCGCTGGATGACCTCGAGCTGATAGACGATGAAGTAGGTCGTGTCGCGCTCGTCCGTCTCGGTCAGGAGGTACGAGCGGGAGTACTTAGCGGGGGCATGGCGGAGGATTCGCGATATCGACAGGTACTCGACGAGCCAGTAGCCGTGCGTGCGCATGTACCAGTAGAACAGCGCCCTAGCGGTTCTACCGTTGCCGTCCTCGAATGGATGATCGTAGGCAAGCCAGAAGTGCAGGAGGATCGCTCGCAGAACGGGATGGATGAAGCGGTCCGGGCTCTCGCCTTCGTTTGCGAAGTCGCAGAGGGCCTGAAGGCGCCCAGGAAGCTGGTCTGCAGGGGGTGGCGCGTGCATAATCGTGCCATCGGTGCGGTCTACAACGGCGATACGCTCCTCGTCTGGGCGCTGCAAGCGGCCAGCGGCATCTGGATTGTCCAGGGTGCCGTCGGTCAGTATGCGCTGCAGCTCGAGCACGGTGCCAGGCGTTAGCTCAGCTGGCATCTCGTCTCGCATGTACTGCAACGCGCGATAGTTATTGAGGATCATGCGCTCGCTTCGATCCTTGGGCTCTCGGCCGGTACGAAGCAGCTCCTTGGCGACGCGGCGGGTTGTTGTTGCGCCCTCAAGCTGGCTTGAGCGGATCGCCTCCTCCATCAAGGAGTTGACGAGATAGTGCTGCCGGGCCTGGGCATCGGCTGTCACGACCTCGGACATCGCGACCTCCCCGGCGCACCGCTGATCGACGTAGTGGAGGCGGCGCGCGACGAGGTCGGGTACGCCGTAGACAAAGTGCTTGCCAGCGGTGTCTGTTAGCGGGATCGCCCGCTGTACGTTCTGGCGCCCCCACTTAATGAGCAGCCACCACTCCTCGAGGCTTAGGTCGCTCGGTGGCTTGAGCTGCCGTAGCCTGTCCCAATGGGCGTAGTCTCGGCCATCTTCGACTAGACCACGCCTGAGCAGCTCTGGCAGGCGCTCTGGGCCGCTCTCGACGACCCTGCCAATCATCTCGGAAATTGTGGGAGCGGGGGCTACGTGCATAGGGCCTTATTCCAAATTACTCCAGACTGCACCAAGGATTTGGAGTTTAGCAGAACTCCAAGCGTTTGGACTAATTTGGAGCTATTTGGATCGCCCAAGGAAACGCCTGCAAAAGGGCCCAATGTCAGCTCTGGCCAATTCCAAAGGCGCCGCGTCGCTCGCCTTCTGGCGCACGGGCTGCGACAACGTTGTCGTGCGCTTTGGCGAGCGCGAGATCGACGTGACCCTCGCGGCGCGCGCTGCAGTCCAGCTCGGTCGCGAGAGCGAGGCGCTGTGGGATCGACTGAGAGCGTCACTCAGAATAGGCCTGTTTCCAGCGCTTTTTGTAATGCCCCGTGCGGGACTCGAACCCGCCCCACCGGATTAAAAGTCCGGCGCTCTACCAGATGAGCTAACGGGGCTCGCGGGCGACAGTCTGGCAGACCGGCTTGCCCGTTGGCGGAGCAACGTCGCGAATCGCTGCCGGCGCCTCTTACGGCTGTTTGGCCGCGGCGACCCGCAGGAGCTCCTCGATCCGCGTGAGCTTCACGCGCGGCCGGCCCGACTGCTCGCCGAGCGCCCGCTCGTGACGATCGATCGCCTCCCAGCCGGCGTAGGTGACCAGGTCGGCCTGCCTGGCGCGCAGGAGCGCCTCCACCGAGGCAGCGTCCGGTGTGCCGGGCACGTGGGCGCCGCGGGGAGACCGGCCGTTGCCGTCGCCGGTGAGCGCGAGATCGGCGAGCAGCGCGTCGACGGTCTCCTGCGCGTCGCGCTTGTTCGTTCCGATGACACCCGAGGGGCCCCGCTTGATCCAGCCGACGACGTACTCGCCCGGCAGGGGGACACCGGTCTCGAGGTCGATCACGCGGCCCCCCTCGTTTGCGATGACGGCGGAGCGCTCGTCGAAGGGAACGCCCGGGAGCGGCACTCCGCGGTAGCCGATCGCGCGGAACGCGAGACCGGCCGGGATCGTCTCGCGCTCGGCGGTGGGCTGGGCGCGCAGGCCGCCACCGGGTGCAGCGACCAGCTCGTTGCGGATGAGCTCGACGGCGCCGAGGCGTCCTTGCTCGTCCGCCAGCAGGGCGGCGGGCGAGAGCAGGAAGCGCAGGACGATGCGCTTGCTGCGGCCGGTGGGGGCCCGCTCGGCGTATGAGCGGAGGATCTCGACGTTGCGCCGCGCCGTCGCGTCCGCCTCGGCCTCGGGGTCCGGCACCGCCAGCGCGCGCTCGAGCTCCTCGCCGGACACGATCACGTCGGCGTCGGCGAGCTCGCCCAGCTCGAGCAGCTCCGGGTTCGTGAAGGCCGCCTGCGCGGGTCCGCGGCGGCCGATCACGACGACCTCGCTGACCTGGCTGGCGGCGAGGACCGCCAGGGCATCGTCGGCGGTGTCCGTGGGCGCGAGCTCGGAGGGCGACAGCACGAGCATGCGGGCGACGTCGAGCGCCACGTTCCCGTTTCCGATGACAACGGCGCGCTCGGCGCTCAGGAGGTCGACCTCGAGGTCGGTGTGGTCGGGATGGCCGTTGTACCAACCTACGAACTCGGTGGCCGCGTGCGAGCCGGGCAGGTGTTCGCCTGCGATCCCGAGCGGGCGGTCCGAGGGCGAGCCGGTGGCGTACACGATCGCGTGGTAGTGCTCGAGCAGCTGCTCGCGCGACACGTGCAGGCCGAACGTGACGTTGCCGAAGTAGCGGAAGCGGGGGTTCGCGGCGGTCTTCTCATACACGCGGGAGACTGACTTGATCTTGGGGTGGTCGGGGGCGACACCGGAGCGAACAAGACCCCAGGGGGTGGGCAGCCGCTCGAGCATGTCGACCTCCAGGCGGTCGTCTGACGCCTTCAGCAGGTGTCCGGCGGCGTAGAAGCCGGCGGGACCCGAGCCGATCACGGCGATTCGAATGGGGGAGGCGTCGGTCATCGGGGGGGGTGGGGTGGTGCAAAGACTGTCGATGGGCGCGGCCCGACTCGAACGGGCGACCCCCTCGGTGTAAACGAGGTGCTCTGGCCAACTGAGCTACGCGCCCCGGTCCGGGGACTTCAAGGCTATCGAGCCGCGCCCTTGCCCGGCCTCGGGCTCGCGTGGAGGTTTGCGGCGAGCCTGCCAAGCTTGTGGGGGATGCGGTGTGGTGGCGGTGGCCGACGCAACATGAAACTCCTCCTCTTCCTCGCCGGAGGGGTCCTCGTGGTGCTCGTCCTCGCGCAGGCGCTCCTGCCCCGCTTCGCCGCCAGCATGATCTCCTCGCGGGTGGGCCGCTACGGAAGTGTGGAGAGCGTGAGCGTGAAGGCGTGGCCGGCCGTGAAGCTGCTGTGGGGGAGCGCCGACTCGGTGCACGTCAGGGCAGTGAGCCTAGCGTTGAGCCCCGAACAGGCCGCCAAGCTGCTGTGGGAAGCGCGGGGAGTGGCGCGCATGGACGTCGCGGTCGGGCGCGTGAAGGTCGGCCCGCTCGCGCTGAGCGACGCGATCCTGACCAAGCGCGGCAGCACGCTGGCGGGGCGGGGGCAGGCGAGCAGCGCCGACGTCAGGGCGGCGCTGCCGCCGGGGTTCGACGTGCGGCTGCTGCGCAGCGAAGGCGGCGAGGTCGAGGTGCAGACGAGCGGGGGGCTGTTCGGCGTGGGTGCGTCGGTGGACGCGGTGGCGCTCGCGCGCGAAGGCAAGCTCGTGGCGCACCCGCTGGGGTTGCTGCTGGAACGACTGCAGCTGACGCTGTTCTCCGACCCGCACGTATACGTGGAGGCCGTGGGTGCGAGCCCGCAAGGCGCCCAGACGGCCGGCTATCGCCTGACGATCAGGGCGAGCCTTCGCTGAAGCCCGGTCGCCAGGCCGGCGCCCGCCCGCGGCCGGGTGGCGCGGCCGCCGGTGAGCGGGCGAAGGCGAGGCTTGGCATACTGGGCAGGCACGGAACCTCGCCCCGTGGGCGTTCCGAGCAACCGCGGGGGCGTAGCTCAGCCGGTTAGAGCGCTGCCCTGTCACGGCAGAGGTCGCGGGTTCGAGTCCCGTCGCTCCCGCTTTTGACAGTCGAGATTGAGGTTCGCTGGGCAGCCGGCCGCGATGACGTGCGCGGCGCGGTGGCAGTGAGGGAGCAGGTGTTCTGCCGCGAGCAGGGCGTGCCTCGCGACGAGGAGCTCGACGGGCGCGACGAGGAGGCGCTCCACCTCGTCGCCCTGCGGCCGGACGGCCGTGTGATCGGCACGCTGCGGTTGCTCGTCAATGGAGACACCGCGAAAGTCGGTCGTGTCGCCGTCGAACGCGACTGGCGCCGTCTTGGCATCGCGTCGCGGATGCTGGATGTCGCGCTGTCCGGCGCGCGCGAGCGAGGCTGTAGCGAAGCGCGCCTGGCCGCCCAGACGCAGACCACGGGTCTCTACGAACGGGCGGGCTTCACGGTCGAATCCGACCAGTTCGAGGAGGCCGGCATCCCGCATGTCTGGATGGGTCGCCGACTCTCTCCCGATGATTGACGCGTCACATCAGAAGGACAGGCGCTCGGAGCACCGCCGGCGAGCTATCATGGGTGACACATACGCGCAGGGCGTTCGTGCCGTGGCGTTGGGCCGCAGTCCCGTGGCCAAGGGAGACGGATGAGCCAAGCCGTACCGGCGAGAAGCGTCGCCATCGCCGCGAAATCCCGCCCGGGGGGTGCCTTCTGGCGGGAGGCCCTCGCACCATATGCGCAGCCGAATCTGGGCCGCAGCCTGCTCGACATCGCGACCTCGGTTGTGCCATACCTGGCGCTGTCGGTCCTGATGTACCTGGCGCTCGGCGTCTCCTACCTGATCGCATTGGCCATCGCGATCCCCGCCGCAGGCTTCCTGGTGCGCACGTTCATCCTCTTTCACGATTGCTCGCATGGCTCGTTCATGCCGTCCAAGCGCGCGAACACCTGGCTCGGCACGGTGCTGGGGCTGCTGGTCTACTCGCCGTTCCTGCGCTGGCGCCACGATCACGCGATCCACCACGCCACCTCCGGGGACCTCGGTCGGCGCGGCTCCGGGGATGTCCGCACGCTGACCGTCCATGAGTATCTGGAGCTGGCACCGCGAGGACGGCTCGGGTACCGCCTCTTTCGCAATCCCTTGGTGATGTTCGGCATCGGCCCGGTCATCGCGCTCGTGGTGGGGCCGCGCCTCGTGCCGCGGTCGGCGCGCCCGCGCATGCGTCGCAGCGTGATGGGCACGAACATCGCGTTGGCTGTGCTCGTGGGAGCGCTCTGCTGGCTGATCGGTTGGCGCGACTACCTGCTCGTGCAGGTGCCCACGTTGCTCCTGGCCGGCTCGGCCGGCATCTGGCTCTTCTACGTCCAGCACCAGTTCGAGGATGCCTACTGGGAGAGCGACGAGGGCTGGAGCTACGCGGACGCGGCGTTGCGCGGCAGCTCCTATCTGAAGCTGCCCAAGGTGCTCCAGTTCTTCTCAGGCAACATCGGCCTGCATCACGTTCACCATCTGAGCGCGCGCATCCCGAACTACAACCTGCAGCGGGCGCACGACGAGAATGCGATCTTCCATCAGGTGCCCATCCTCTCCCTGCGGGATGGGATGCGGGCCGTGCGCTTCAAGCTGTGGGATGAGGATAGCGGGCGCCTGGTGTCCTTCGCCGAGGCCCGCAGGACACAGCGTACGTCCGCCTCCTGACCTTTGCCTTCTCGGGCGAGGGGACGGGAACACGCTAACCTGGAAAGTATGCTAACCCAGGCCGATCGTGCGGCTGAGCGGCGTCGCGTGAGGCTGGAAGAGCTCCAGCGGCAGATCGAGGAAGGATCGCTCACGATCCGCAAGATGACCGCGGCGGAGCGCAAGCGCTATCCGCCGGTGCCCGTCAAGGTAAAGGCAAAGCGCTATGGACGATGACGCGATCCGCGTTCTCGTGACGCGGCTGGCCCGGCCTCACTCCTCCGGCGGTGCGGTCATCGAGCGTGCGGCGATCCTCGCCGAGGGCGCTGACTTCACCTCGATCATGACCTGGATCACCGATCACGCGGGGGAACCCGAGACGATCGTCGCCGCCGAGCCCAGGCGCGGTCTGCATGGTGCGCAGGTGGGCGCCGGCGCCGGCGGCGGACGGCCGCGGCCACCGGCTCGCTACGTGCTGCCTGCAGGCACGCTCGCCTGAGCGCCTCGGCCTCGCCGGCTCTGCGCTCGGCTGCGACGGTGACGTGGCTCTGACTACTGGACGCCGACGCCGGGCGGCACGGCGATCACGGGCACGGGCGAGGTCTTCAGCAGTTCGTCGGTCACGACCCCGAGCGCCCTGTGCAGCCGCGAGTGGGGCTCGCAGCCGATCACGATTGCGCGGGCGTCGTGGCGCTTCGCCGCGTCGATGAGGGCGGATGCGGGGTCCTCGTCCAGCACCTCTACGGCGAGCTCGAGGTCGCGCAGCGAGTCCTGGCCCGCGAGCAGGAGCTCGTCGACTATCGCGCGCCCGAGCTGCTCTCGCTCGTGGGAGCTGGACAGCGGAGAGGGCGGCGCGTGCTGGGGCCGGCAGGCGTGCACGATGACGAGCTTTCCGTCGGGCCCGAGTTCCTCGACGGCCCAGTTCGCGGCCCGGCGCGAGCTGTCGTCCCGATCGAAGCCGAGGACGAAGCAGCGGCGAGCACTGTCTGAGTGGTTCCCGTTCAGCATGTCGCCGGCGTGCCCAAACGATCCTGTGCGTCGAGATACGGCGCGAGGTACTTGGAGGCGATCTTGCTCGCGGGCGACCACGTGGGGGTGTCGGTGAACTGCGAGCTGAATCCCTGTCCGCCGGTGATTCGCGCCGTGAGGTAGCGCGGCTTCCCGGCGGTGAGCAGCATCCCGCGGATCACCGGCTGGAAGGCCTTGGGGGTCACCGGCGCTCCGGCCATCGCGGCGATCGCCTGTGCCACGACGTCTGCCTGCTGGGAGGCGATGCCCCCATGCTTGACCGCGAACTCGGTCGCGTCGCCGGCCGCGAAGATCCGCTCGTCCTCCAGCAGCCTGCCGTAGGCGTCCACGCGGATGAAGCCGTGTTCGCTCAGCGGGATCCCGCGGACGCACGGGCCGTAGAGCTCGGGGAGCGCGACCACCCGGTCGACCGTCAGGTGGCGGTTGCCGGGGTTGATGACGATCTCGCCCGTGTGCGGAATTTCGGCGTAGGCCGAGTTGATCGTGCCGATGTGAGCCGACTCGAGCAGCTCCCGCACAGCGGTGCTCGCAATCGAGCCGAAGATCGCGAGGGGGGTGTCCTCGGGCGTGATGATCGTCGTGGTGAGCTCGACGTTCATGTCATACGCGCGCCCCGCGGTCATCAGCGCGAGCTCGTAGAGCGGCAGCGGCCAGGCCATCCGGGCAGGCGCCACGAACGCCACGCTGCCGACATAGCCGCCCTCGATGTCCTGGATCAGACCATGGAGCGTCTCCTCGAGCTTGCGGTCGTCGATCGTGATGGCGTGCTTGTAGCGCGGGCAGATGCGCGCGCCGAGCGCCAGCACGAGCGCGTCGTATTCGATCTCCCCTTCGGTCCCGGTGTGCACGATCCGCTTGGCCGGATCCACCCAGGCCAGCTCGCCGACCACCAGCTCGGCGCCCGCGTCATGCACGATCGGCGCCAGCGGGCAGTGGCGCGCCTGCGGGTAGGAGAACGGCTCACGGACGGTCATCGGCCGGTTGACGAACTCGGCGTTGGGCGCCAGCAGCGTCGTGGCCGTCAGCCCGGGCGCGAGCTCCTTCAGGGCCAGCGCCGTCTCCAGCGCGGCCACTCCGCCGCCGGCGATCACCACGCGGAGTTTGGGGGCAGGATCCTGGCTGACCATAGCTTGACGCTAGTCCTGCGGGGCAGGGGTTGCCAGCCGAACAAACCCGCCGAGGCGCAAGGGAAAACTACGGAAAGCAGGGGTCGGCGGACGGGCGGGGGTTGTCCGTGTGGATAGGACTAAGCTGTGAGAAGATGAGCGAATCCTTAGACGGTGCTTGGCTTCGTCGTTTGCTGGAGGTCGGTCGTTCGCTGGTGACGGAGCTCGACCTCCAGGTCGTCCTGGACCGGGTGCTCGAGACGGCGCGTGAGGTCACGGGGGCGCGCTATGCGGCGATCGGGGTTCTCAATGAGGGGCGCACCGAGCTCGCGCAGTTCCTGACCTCGGGTGTGGATGAGGAGACCCGCAGCGGGATTGGTGATCCGCCGCGGGGCCGGGGTGTGTTGGGTGTCTTGATCGACCATCCGCAGCCCTTGCGTCTTTCAGATGTGGGCAGCCATCCGCGCAGCTATGGGTTCCCGGTGGGGCATCCGGTGATGCACGGCTTCCTCGGTGTGCCGGTCATCGTTCGGGGGGAGGCGTGGGGGAACCTGTATCTCGCGGAGAAGGAGCAGGGGGAGTTCAGCGAGCGGGATGAGCAGGCGGCCGTGATCCTGGCCGATTGGGCGGCCGTTGCGATCAACAACGCGCGGCTGTATGAGATGAGCGAGCTTCGTCGCCAGGATCTCGAGAAGGCCGTGCAGGGCTTGGAGGCGACCCGTGACGTGGCGGTTGCGATCGGCGGCGAGATCGCGCTCGAGCACGTCCTGGAGCTGATCGTCAAGCGGGGGCGGGCGCTGGTGGGCGCGAGGAGCCTCGTGATCATGTTGCGCGAGGGCGAGGAGCTGGTTGTGCACGCGAGCGCCGGTCACGTCCAGGAGAGGCGCGGCGTCCGTCTGGCGATCGCGGACTCGACCTCAGGGCAGGTGCTCAAGCGCCGCCGTCCCGAGCGGATCACCGACGTGGGCTCGCGCCTGGGGATAGCTCCGCAGGAGCTCGGCGTGGCGGATGCGCACACCGCGCTGCTGGTGCCGATGCTCTACCGCGGGGAGGCGGTCGGCGTGCTGGCCGCGTTCGATCGCGGCCTGGACGGAAGCGTGTTCAGCGAGGACGACGAACAGATGCTGCGCACGTTCGCGGCGAGCGCGGCGACGGCCGTGGCGCTGGCTCAGAGCGTGCTGGCCGACAGGCTGCGCAGCTCGCTGGCCGCCGCGGACGCCGAGCGGAGCCGCTGGGCGCGCGAGCTGCACGACGAGACGCTGCAGGGTCTGGGCGGTCTGCGGGTGCTCCTGTCGGCTGCGCTGCGACGCGACGATCTGCAGCTGGCGCAGGAGACGATGCGTGACGCGGTGGGGCGGATCGAGCAGGAGATCGAGAACCTGCGCTCGCTCATCACCGAGCTGCGCCCGGCGGCGCTCGATGAGCTGGGGTTGCGGGTGGCGATCGAGTCGCTGCTCGACCGCCACCACGAGCAGAACGGCTTGGAGGTCGAGCGCGACCTCGACGTCGCCGGTCTGGCGCGCGGGAACGAACGCTTCGACGCGGACCTCGAGACCGCTGTCTACCGGCTGGTACAGGAGGCCCTCACAAACGTCGTCAAGCACTCCCGGGCCGGCTGTGTGCGCGTGGCCGTGGGCGAATCCGAAGGCGAGCTGACGGTCGAGGTGCAGGACGACGGTGAAGGCTTTGACCCCGACACGGTCGACCACGGCTTCGGGCTGGCGGGGATGAAGGAGCGGGTAAGTCTCGCCGGCGGCACGCTCAGCATCAGCTCCGACGAGCGGGGGACGCTTGTCACGGCTTGCCTGCCGACGCGGGACGACCGGCGGCTCGGCAATCAAGCTGAGTGGTCAGGCGCCAATCAAGCCGCGTCTTAGCGCGTAGCGGACCAGCTCGGCGCGGGTGGCGAGCCCGAGCTTCTTGTGGATGTGCGCGCGGTGCGTCTCGATCGTGCGCGGAGAGAGATGCAGCATGCGAGCGATCTCGACGCTGGTATGTCCGAACGCGATCAGCCGCAACACCTCGACCTCGCGCTGCGTCAGCCTGTGGTCGGTGAGCGCGCGATGCAGAGCGTCAAGTCGGGCTGCGACCCGCGGGCTGACGTACTCCTCGCCGCGCGCTGCCGCCCGTATCGCCTGGGGCAGCTCCGCGTCGGCCCGATCCTTGGCCACGAACCCGGCTGCGCCGGCCGTGAGCGCACGCTGCGCGAACACGGGATTGTCTTCCATCGAGACAACCACGATCTTGGTCTGCGGCGCCCTGTCGCTCAGCGTCCGGATCGTCTCGATGCTCAAGGCTCCACCCATCCGCAGATCGAGCACGAGCGCCCGTGGCTGGAGGCTTTGAACCTGTCGCGTCACGGACAGGTGGTCACCGGCCTCGGCGAGCACCTCGACGCCCGCCTCGCCGTCGAGCAGCAGGCGCAGACTGCGGCGCATCGGCACATGGTCATCGGCGAGCACCACGCTGATCGTCTCGGACGCCAGGGCGCCAGGTGGAGTCGCTTCAGTAGGTGGCGCCACTTGCGGCGCCACGTGCAGACGGGTGGCCATGGTCAGACGCTACCCGCGCAGGAGCCGCCCGGCCACCGGGTTAACACTCCGATCCGCTGCGGATAAGCACGGATCGAGCGCGCACTCCTCCAGACCGTCCTCGAGCGATTTCCGGCGTGCGACCGCCACACGGTACTTCCACGGCCGCCTGCGGGAAACTCCGGATGCCGCGGGGGGCTGGCTCTCACATGCTCCTTGCATGCAACAGGCCCCGACGCGTCCATGTGCGGACCCGGTGCGCTCTGCGGACGTCTCGGGCGCGGCGGCGATCCACACCGAGGGTCTCAGCAAGCGCTACGGGCGCACCGTGGCGCTCGACGCGCTCGACCTCACGGTCAGACAAGGTGAGGTGTACGGCTATCTCGGGCCGAACGGGTCGGGCAAGACAACCACCATTCGCCTGCTGCTCGGCCTGCACCGCCCGAGCGCCGGCCGTGCGGAGCTGTTCGGCATCGACGCCTGGCACGACCCGGTCGCCGCCCACCGGCGGGCGGCGTATGTCGCGGGCGAGCCGTTCCTGTGGCCGTCGCTGACGAGCGATGAGACCTTCGCGTTCCTGGCCAACCTGCGCGGTGGGACGGATGTCGCCTACCGGGACGTCCTCATCGCGCGCTTCCAGCTCGACACCGCCAAGAGGGTGCGGGCGCTGTCGAAGGGCAACAGGCAGAAGGTCCAGCTGATCGCCGCGTTCGCCAGCCGCGCCGATCTGTTGGTGCTCGACGAGCCGACCGGCGGTTTGGATCCGCTGATGGAGGTCGCCTTCCGCGAGACCGTCGTGGAGGCCAAGGAGCGTGGTCAGACCGTGTTCCTCTCCTCGCACATCCTCAGCGAGGTCGAGGCGCTGTGCGATCGAGTCGGGATTCTGCGCGCCGGGCGCCTGGTCGACGAGGGAACCCTCGCCGAGCTGCGCCACCTCAGCGCGCAGACGATCGATGTCACCTTCGACGGCCCCGCGCCGAGCCTCGACGGTCTCGCGGGCGTTCGCGTGGCCGGCGCCGGCGCGAACGCGCTGCGCCTGGAGGTGAGCGGCAACGTCGGCCCGGTGATCGCCGCGCTGGCGGCCCATCCGGTGCTCGCCCTGAGCAGCCGGGAGCCGTCCCTGGAGGAGATCTTCTTGCACCACTACGACGGCTCCAAAGACAGTGCTGGCGGCTAGCGGAGCGGTTTCGGCGCGGATCGACCCCGCGTCGCCCTCCGGTGCGGGCATTCGGCCCGGTCGCGCCCTCGTCGTCCGCGCGTCTCGCGACTCGCGCGTCCGCACGATCGCCTTCGGGTGCCTGTTCGCCCTGTATTCATACATTCAGCCGGTCGGATACCGCCACGCCTACCCCTCGCTGTCGGACCGTCTGGCGTTTGCGCACAGCTTCGCCTCCAACGATGCGCTGCGCCTGTTCTACGGCTACCCCTACAACGCGCTGACCATCAGCGGCTACAGCGCCTGGCGCGTCGGCGGGACGCTCACGATCTTCGCCGCCGTGTGGGGCGTGCTGGCCGCCGTGCGCGCCCTGCGCGCAGAGGAGGACGCGGGCCGCGCCGAGCTCGTCCTCGCCGGTGTCCTTCGGCGACGGACGATGTATCTCTCGGCCCTGGCGGCGATCGCGATCGGAATGTCGATCCTGTGGCTCGCCGAGCTCGTCGGCTCGGTCGCCGGCGGACTCCCCACCGGCGGATCGGCCTACTTCGCGCTCGCCACGACGTCCGTCGTGCCCGTGTGCGTGGGCGTCGGCGCGGTTGCGAGCCAGCTCGCGCCCACGCGTCGCGTGGCGCTCCAGCTCGCGTCCGCGGTCGTGGGGGCGCTGTTCCTGCTCCGGGTGATCGCCGACACCGCCAGTGGCGCCGGCTGGCTGCGTTGGCTCACGCCGCTCGGCTGGGCGGAGGAGCTCCGCCCGTTCGCGGGTGCGCAGCCGCTGGTCCTGCTGCTCCCGGTCCTCACGAGCGCGCTGCTGCTCGCCGTCGCCGGGCGGATCGCGGCGGGCCGCGACGTCGGAGCCGGCCTGATCCGGGTGCGGGACACCGCCGAGTCGAATCCGCGCCTGCTCTCATCACCGGCTGCACAGGCGCTGCGCAGCGATCGCGGCGGGCTGACCGTGTGGCTGATCAGCGTCGGCGGGTTCGCGTTCATCCTCGGCATGGTCTCGGCGAGCATCTCATCGGCCGGGATCTCGCAGAGCGTGCGCCGAGAGCTGGCGAAGCTCGGCTCCGGCTCGATCGCGACGCCGACCGGCTATCTCGCGTTCGTGTTCATCTTCTTCATCCTCACCGTCAGCCTCTTCGTCTGCGCGCAGATCGGCGCCGCCCGACGCGAGGAATCAGAGCAACGGTTGGAGACGCTGCTGGCATTGCCGGTCAGCCGCAGCGGCTGGCTCGGCGGGCGCCTCCTGATCGCCGCGGGCGCGTCCGGCGCGATCTCCGGCGTGGCCGGCCTGCTCGCGTGGGCGGGCGCAGCCTCTCAGGGCGTCAGCATCTCCTTGGCGCACATGCTCGAGGCCGGCGCAAACTGCATTCCCGTCGCGCTCCTGTTTCTCGGGATCGCCGCGCTCGCTCATGCCGCCGTGCCGCGCGCGAGCGCAGGCATCGCCTACGCGATCGTCACGGTCGCGTTCCTGTGGGACCTGCTCGGGAGCATCCTCGGCGTGCCGAAGTGGGTCGTCGAACTGACCCCGTTTCAGCACGTCGGGCTGGTGCCCACGCAGCCCTTCCGCGTCGGTGCCGCCGCGATCATGGTGGCGATCGGCCTGCTCGCCGCGGCTGCAGCGCTCGCAGTCTTCAGACGCCGCGACCTGATCGGCGAATGACGTGGGGCATCCTGTGCTCCAGAAGGTGAACGTCGGGCGGTGGTCGCTGGATGGCTACGACGGAATCGCGCCCGGCGAGATCCTCCAGGAGCTGCGCGAGCTCGCTCGCGGGCTCTCAGGCGCGCGCATCGTGCATGTCAACGCGACCCCCTACGGAGGCGGCGTGTCCGAGCTGCTGCGCTCGAGCGTCCCTTTGCTTCGAGACCTCGGCCTGTCCGTCGACTGGAAGGTGATGGGTGGCAGCCAGGACTTCTTCAGCGCGACCAAGGCTCTCCACAACGCCCTGCAGGGTTCTCCGCGCTCGCTCACCAACGCCGAGCAGGCCGCCTATGTGTCGTGCGTGAACGAGAACGCCGAGACGCTCGACGGCGCATACGACTTCGTGGTCGTGCACGACCCTCAGCCGGCGGGGCTGCTGAGCGCGCACGGCCGCGGAGACGCGCGCTGGGTGTGGCGCTGTCACATCGACACGAGCGAGCCCAATCCGGATGCCTGGAGCTTCCTGCGGCCGTTTCTCCAGGGCTACGACGCGGCGGTGTTCACGATGGCCGAGTTCGTGCCTCCCGACTTCCCCGTCGTACGGGTCGAGACGATCGCGCCCGCGATCGACCCACTGAGCCCGAAGAACATCGATCTCGACCGCGGGACCGCGAGCCAGATCCTCGATTGGATCGGCGTGGATCTCCCCGGGCGACTCGTCACGCAGGTCTCGCGCTTCGATCCTTGGAAGGACCCGCTCGGCGTGATCGACGCATACCGGCTGGTGCGCGAGGAGATCGGCGAGCTGCAGCTCGCGCTCGTCGGCTCGATGGCGCTGGACGACCCCGAGGGCTGGGAGATCTACCGCGAAGTCTCCGAGGCCTCCGAGCACGATCCGCTGATCAACCTCTACACGAATCTCACCGGCGTGGGCAACGTCGAGGTCAACGCCTTCCAGCGCCTGTCGGAGGTCGTCGTGCAGAAGTCGATCCGCGAGGGCTTCGGGCTCGTCGTCTCGGAGTCGCTGTGGAAGGGCACGCCGGTCGTCGCCGGGTACGCCGGTGGCATCCCGATGCAGATGCCCGCAGGCACCGGTGGCCGGCTGGTCGCGAGCACCGAGGAGTGCGCCGGGGCCATGCTGGAGCTGCTCGGCAACGCAGAGCTCGCCCACGAGCTCGGCGCGAGCGGACAGGCGCGCGTGCGCGAGCACTTCCTTCTCCCGCGCCTGCTGCGCGACGAACTGCGCCTGCTGACGTCACTGCTGTAGCGGACGAGGTGCGACCGCCGACGCCCAGCACGGATCGATCGAGACTCCTCAGGAGCTCCGCCTGGCGCCGGCGAGCGCCTGAGCGCCGGGTGCGCGCGTGAGCTTCGGCACCCTCCTGGCGATCATGCTCGCCGGGCTCGGCGGTCCGCTGCTCGGGATCCTCGACCGGCGCTTCATCCCGGTCGTGATCGGCGAGATCCTCGCCGGCATCCTCGTCGGCCCGGAGGTCCTCGACGTCGTCGATCCGGCGAACGGGATGGTGTCGTTCCTCGGCGACATCGGCTTCGCGATGCTGATGCTCACCGTCGGCATGCACCTGCCGCTGCGCGACCGCCGTATCGCGGGGTCGATGCGCGACGGGGCGCTGCTCGCGGCGATCGTCTGCCTGCTCGCGCTGCCGGCCGGCATCCTCGCGGCGGGCATCGCGGGGACGGGACACGCGGCGATCTACGCCGTCGTGCTCGCGTCCGGCTCGGCCGCTGTGCTGCTCCCGGCGATCGAGGAGACCGGCCTTCAGGGAGCCGCGGTGATGACCGTGATGGCGCAGGTGGCGATCGCCGACGTCATCACGATCGTCTCTGTGCCCGTCGTCCTTGAGCCGGGACGGGTCGGGCACGCCGTGCTCGGCGCCGTACTGGTCGGCGCTGTGGCGACCGTGCTGTTCGCCGCCGCCCGGCTGATCTCGCGGGGCGACTGGGTCCACCGCGTGCGCCTGCTCTCCAAGCAGCGCCATTGGGCGCTCGACCTGCGCCTGTCGCTGCTCGCGCTGTTCCTGCTCGCCTGGGTGGCCGAGCGGGGCGGCGCGAGCATCCTCATAGCGGGCTTCGGCGCGGGGCTCGTCGTCGCCCTGATCGGAGGGCCGAAACGCCTGTCGACGCAGATGCGCGGTGTGGCCGAGGGCTTCTTCATCCCCCTCTACTTCGTCGTGCTCGGCGCGCGCCTGGACCTCGCCGGCCTCTTCAACACACCGGCGATGCTCGGGCTGGCCTGCGCGTTGGCGGCGCTGAGCGTCCTGATCCACGTGCTGGCGGCGGTGATCCTCCGCAGGCCGATCGCGGGCGCCCTGGCAGCCACCGCACAGCTGGGGGTGCCCGCCGCGGTGGCCTCGCTGGGGCTGTCCGAGCACATCCTCTCCCCGGTGACCGCCACCGCCATCGTCGCCTCGGCGCTCGTCAGCCTCGCCGTCTGCACGCTCGGCGTTGACATGCTCGCGCGCTCCGGCTCGGCTGCTTCGGCCCCCGACGGCGCACCCGCGCCGGGGTGAGGTTCACGCCACGGCGGCCGGGTCGGGCTCCATCTGCGGAACCGCCAGTCCGGCGGCCGCGTAGGCGTCGCCAGCGTCGAGCGTCTCGGCCGCCAGCAGCGCCTGCGCGAGCGCGTCGAGCTGGTCGCGATGCTCGCCCAGCAGGTTCGTGACCTCCTGATGGGCTGCCTCCACGAGCCTGTGCACCTCGTCGTCGACGATGCGCTGGGTGTGCTCGGAGGTCATGCTCAGGCCGGGCAGCAGCGGCCCCTGGCCGTCCTCGGAGATGACCGAGATGGGGCCGACCGCGGGACTCATCCCCCAGCGCCCGACCATGTGGCGCGCGATCATGGTGAGCTGCTCGATGTCGGACTCAGCGCCCGTTGTGATCATTCCGTACACGAGCTCCTCCGCCACGCGTCCGCCGAGCGCGACCTTGATCTTCGTTTCGAGATCCTCGAGTGAGTAGGACACCCGGTCGCTGTCGGGGGTGGACAGCGTCACCCCCAGAGCCATGCCCCTGGGGATGATCGATACCTTGCGAACGGGATCCGCTCTCGGCGTGAGCATTCCCACCAGCGCGTGACCGGCCTCGTGATTGGCGGTGCGCTCACGGTCTGCCGCGGACAGCAGGATGCCGCGCGGCGAGCCCAGCATGATCTTCTCCAGCGAGTCGGTGAAATCGCTCATCTGCACCTTCTCGTGCTCGCGGCGCGCGGCCAGCAGCGCGGCCTCGTTGGCGAGGTTGGCGAGGTCGGCGCCGACCATCCCCGGGGTGCTCGCCGCGATGGCGTCCAGGTCGGCGTCCTCGGCCAGCGGGATCGAGCGGGTGTGGACCTTGAGGATTTCGACGCGCCCGCCGCGGTCGGGGGCCAGGACCGTGACGCGCCGGTCGAAGCGTCCGGCGCGCAGCAGCGCCGGGTCGAGGATGTCGGGGCGGTTGGTTGCCGCCAGTACGATCACCGCCTCGGAGGACTCGAACCCGTCGATCTCGGTCAGGATCTGGTCGAGCGTCTGCTCGCGCTCGTCATTGGCGCCGGTCACCGACACCGAGCCCTGGCGGGAGCGCCCGATGGCGTCGAGCTCGTCGATGAAGATGATCGCCGGCGCAGCCTCCTTGGCCTTGGCGAAGAGATCGCGCACGCGCGACGCTCCGACGCCGACGATCGCCTCGATGAACTCCGAGGCGGAGATCGAGAAGAAGGCCGCGTGCGCCTCCCCGGCGACCGCGCGGGCGAGCAGGGTCTTGCCGGTGCCCGGAGCGCCCGAGAGCAGGACCCCGTGCGGCATGCGCCCGCCGAGGCGTCCGTAGCGCTCGGGATTGCGCAGGAAGTCCACGATCTCCGACAGCTCGGCCTTGGCCTCCTCGATTCCGGCCACGTCGTCGAAGGTGACGCGGATCTGATCCGGATCGGCGCGGCGCGCCTGCGAGCGCCCGAACGTGCCGAGGGCGCCCATGCCCCCGCCGCCCGCCGCCGCGCGGCGGGCGATGAGGATGAACAGGCCGACGATCAGCAGCGTGGGGCCGAAGCCGAGCAGGAGCTCGGCCAGCAGTGACTGGCTCGTGCTCGTCGAGGAGGCGTTGATCCGCACGCCCCTTTCCTGCAGCAGCGCCGACAGCTGGCTGCCGTTCCAGAAGGTCGGCACCTCGGTCGCGAACAGGGTGGTGGGCGTCGCCTTGGAGTCGCTGGGCGGATAGCGCTGCTTGGCCTTGAACGTGCCCTGGATCGTGTCCCCCTTGGAGGAGATCGCGCTCACCTGACCGGCCTTGACCGTTTCGAGGAAGTATGGGCTGAACGGCACGGTCACGCGCGGCTGTTCGGTGTTGGACGGCTGGAACAGCAGGACCGACACCCAGTTGAGGGTGATCAGGATCAGTACGAACCACAGGAAGCCCGGCCTGCGGTGAGGCGGCGGCCCGCCGGGCGCCGGCTCGGGCGCGCCGCGCCCGTCCGGGGCCGGCGAGACGTGCCAGCCGCGTTTGTCGCGCGGCAGCGGAGGATGGGCTTCAGAGCGCTCGCTGTTTACGCGATCGGTCTCTCTGGCGGGCTCTTTGGGCACCCCAGCAATGCTACGCCCCGAAGCGCTCACGGCCGGCCCGCTCATCGGCTCTCTGCGCGCTCTCCGCCCCGCCTCCGAGCAGCGCCCTGACCTGGCGGGCGATCTCGAGGTCCTCTCGCGCCGTGAGGACGAGCGTGCGGGCAGCCGCGCCCGCGGCGCCGATGTCCGCGTCGGCGTGTGCCTCGCTGTTACGGGAGTCATCCAGAAAGACGCCCAGAAACGCGAGCCTCGCCGCCGCTTTAGAGCGCACCGCGCCGCAATGCTCCCCTACGCCTCCGGTGAACACGAGCGCGTCCAGGCCCCCGAGCGCAGTCGTCATCGCGGCGACGCCGGCGCATAGGTGATGGACATAGACCTCGAGCGCCAGACGCGCGGGCTGCTCGCCCGCGTCGGCACGCTCGAGGATCTCGCGCATGTCCGCGCTGCCCGCGAGGCCGAGGAGTCCCGAGCGGTGCTCGAGCGCGTCAGCCAGCTCCGCGGCGGAGAGCCCCTCGCGCTGCATCAGCCACAGCAGCATCCCCGGGTCGACGCTGCCCGAGCGGGTCGCCATCACGAGACCCTCCAGCGGCGTGAAGCCCATCGTCGTGTCGAGCGAGCGACCGCCTCCGATCGCGCACAGAGAAGCGCCGGCGCCCAGATGGCAGCTCACGATCCGCAGCTCGCGGGCGTCGCGTTTGAGCAGCTCCGGCGCGCGCCTGGCGACCCAGCCGTGGGAGAGGCCGTGGAAGCCGTAGCGGCGCAACCCCCAGCGCTCGCGCCACTCGGCGGGCAGGGCGTAGGTGGCCGCGGCGCTTGGCAGGCCGGCGTGGAAGGCGGTGTCGAAGCACGCGACAGCGGGCACTCCCGGCAGCGCCTCGCTGACAGCATCGAGCGCAGCCAGCGACTTCGGTTGGTGAAGCGGGGCGAGCTCCGCCAGCCCGCGCAGCTCCGTCGCGACTCGCCCGTCGATCCGCACCGCCTCGCGGAATCGTTCACCGCCGTGAACGATGCGGTGGCCGATCGCCTCGGCATCGCCGAGCGGTGAGTCAAGCGCGGCGCGCAGCTCCTGCGGATCAACCTGCGCGCGAGGCGCCGCGAGCTCCCGCGCCTGGATCGTCTCCTCGCCGTCATCGAGCAGCGCGAGCTTCAGGCTGCTGGACCCGGCATTGACGACGAGGACACGCATGCAGGGCTACGCGCCGGTGCCCGAGGCGGGGAACCTGGGCGCACCGGCGTCCGCGGTCTCGGGCCACGTCCAATTGCGAAGCTCAGGTGCGTCGTCTCCGTGTTCGCGTGTGTAGGCCCGGTGGCGCAGTCGCTCGTCGATCATGCGCTGGCGCAGGTGCGCGGCGCGCTCGAGCAGGTCGGGGACCCTGTCGATCACATCGATCACGAGGTGGAAGCGGTCGAGGTCGTTCAGCATCACCATGTCGAACGGCGTCGTGGTGGTGCCCTCCTCCTTGTAGCCGCGCACGTGGATGTTCGCGTGGCCGGCGCGGCGGTAGGTCAGGCGGTGGATCAGCCAGGGGTAGCCGTGGTAGGCGAAGATCACCGGCCGCGTGGTGGTGAACAGCGCGTCGAACTCCTCCTCGGGCAGGCCGTGGGGGTGCTCTGAGTCGGGCTGCAGGCGCATCAGGTCCACGACGTTCACCACCCTGACCTTCAGCTCGGGCAGCTCGCTTCTGAGGATCGCGGTGGCGGCGACGGTCTCGAGCGTGGGCACGTCGCCCGCGCACGCCAGCACCACGTCGGGTTCGGAGCCCTCGTCGTTGCTCGCCCAGTCCCACACCCCGATCCCGCGGGTGCAGTGAGCGACCGCCTCCTCCATCCTCAGATAGTCGAGCGCGGGCTGCTTGCCGGCGACGATCACGTTGACGTAGTCGCGGCTGCGCAGGCAGTGGTCGGCCACAGACAGCAGGCAGTTGGCGTCCGGGGGCAGGTACACGCGCACGATCTCCGCCTTCTTGTTGACCACGTGGTCGATGAACCCGGGGTCCTGGTGGGAGAACCCGTTGTGGTCCTGGCGCCACACGTGCGAGGAGAGCAGGTAGTTGAGCGATGCGATCGGAGCGCGCCAGGGGATCGGGCCGCTCACCTTCAGCCACTTGGCGTGCTGGTTGAACATCGAGTCGACGATGTGGATGAACGCCTCGTAGCAGTTGAACAGGCCATGGCGGCCGGTGAGCAGATAGCCCTCCAGCCAGCCCTGGCACAGGTGCTCGGAGAGGACCTCCATGACGCGCCCGTCGGGGGCGAGGTTCTCGTCGGTCTGAAGCGTTTCGGCGTCCCAGGCGCGATCGGTCACCTCGAAGACGGCTCCCAGGCGGTTGGACGCCGTCTCATCAGGACCCATGATGCGGAAGTTCTCGCCGTTGCGTTGGATCACCTCGCGCAGGAAGCCCCCGAGCACACGCGTGGCCTCAGTCGTGCCCGTGCCTGCCCGCGGGACCTCGACGGCGTAGTCGCGGAAGTCGGGCAGCTCGAGCTCGCGCAGCAGCAGGCCGCCGTTGGCGTGCGGGTTGGCCCCCATACGCCGCCTGCCCTCCGGCGCCAGCTCGGCCAGCTCTCCGCGCAGCGCCCCGCGCTCGTCAAACAGCCGCTCCGGCTCATAGGAGCGCAGCCACTCCTCCAGCTGCGCCAGGTGCTCGGGCCTGCGGTCGAGGTCCGAGAGCGGCACCTGATGCGAGCGGAACGACCCCTCCGCCGGCAGCCCGTCGACCTCCTTGGGGCCGGTCCAGCCCTTGGGGGTGCGCAGGACGATCATCGGCCAGCGCGGCCGGGGGACCTCTCCGTGGGATCGCGCGAGCCGCTGGATCTGTGCGATCTCCTCGGTCACCTCGTCGAGCGTGGCGGCCATCTGCTGGTGCATCCTCGCCGGGTCTGAGCCCTCGACGAACCGCGGGGCGTAGCCGTAGCCCTCGAGCAGTGAGCGAAGCTCGGAGACTGGAATCCGCGCGAGCACGGTCGGGCTGGCGATCTTGTAGCCGTTGAGGTGGAGGACCGGCAGCACGGCGCCGTCGCGAACCGGATTCAGGAACTTGTTCGAGTGCCAGCTCGCCGCCAACGGGCCGGTCTCCGCCTCTCCGTCTCCGACCACGCAGGCTACGAGCAGATCCGGGTTGTCGAAGACGGCGCCGTAGGCGTGCACGAGCGAGTACCCCAACTCGCCCCCCTCGTGGATCGAGCCCGGTGTCTCGGGAGCCACATGGCTGGGAATGCCGCCCGGGAACGAGAACTGGCGGAACAGACGCCGCAGCCCCTCCTCGTCGCGGCCGATATGCGGGTAGACCTCGCTGTAGGTGCCCTCGAGATAGGTGTTTGCCACGAGCCCCGGTCCCCCGTGTCCGGGGCCCGTCACGAATATGGCGTTCAGATCGCGCGCCCTGATCACCCGGTTCATGTGCGCGTAGAGAAAGTTCAGTCCCGGTGTCGTGCCCCAGTGCCCCAGCAGCCGCGGCTTTACGTGCTCGATTCTCAGGGGCTCGCGCAGCAGCGGGTTGTCCAGCAGATAGATCTGCCCGACGGACAGGTAGTTCGCCGCGCGCCAGTAGGCGTCCAGAGCAGAGAGCTCAGCCGTGGACAGGGGGCCGGGTGCACCGGTTGCGGTCGCGTTCTCTGGCACGGAGATCTTCCAGCGGGTGTGCTTGCAGCGGGGGGGTGCTCGACGCGTCGCCTACTTGATACCCGTTTGAGCGGCGGCGGACCTCGCGCCCCTTCCCCGGGGTGGGGTCGATGTGCGTAGATTCCCGCAACAGCTCGGGTGGGTATCCACGAGGACGCGGCGCTCGTGCGCGCATAGGATCGGCGACGAGCAATCAAAGGAGAGCCGAGATGTTCAAGAACGTGTTGGTAGGAGTTGACGGCAGCCCCAACTCGCGCGACGCGCTCGCGCTCGCCTCGCGCCTCACCGACACCGACGGGAAGACGACGCTCGCCCACGTTTACCCCGGCGATCTGCACCGGCTTCACGCCATCACGCCGGGCATGCCGGCCAAGGAGGCCAAGGCTTCAATCGAGCTGCTCGAACGCGAGCGCGCCGCAGCGGAGCTCAGCGCTGATCTGGTCAGCGTCGTGGCCGCGTCACCCGGCTCCGGCCTTCACCGCCAGGCAGAGGAGCAGCACGCCGAGGTGATCGTCGTCGGCTCCTGCAGTCGGGGCGCGTTCGGCCGGGCGATGCTCGGCGACGACACGCGCGCCGCCCTCAACGGCGCTCCCTGTGCGGTCGCGATCGCGGCGCGCGGATACGCCGGGCATCCGACGCCCATAGCGAGGGTCGGCGTCGCTTACAACGACTCTCCCGAGAGCAGGGCGGCTCTCGAGGTCGCCCGCATGATCGCGGCGCCGACGAAGGCCGAACTACGCGCGATCGAAGTCGTCTCGATCCCGACCTACGCCTACGCCGGGCTGGTGCCGCCCGCGATCGGGGACAGCGTGAACGTGATGCTCTCAGAGGCCGACGGACGGCTGCGGCAGCTACCCGACGTGCACGGCCGCGCGGTCTATGGGCTGACAGGCGAGGAGCTCGCGCAGTTCGGCGACGAGGTTGACATCATGGTCGTCGGCTCGCGCAGCTACGGCCCGGTCCGGCGTCTCGTGTTGGGAAGCACCTCTGACTACCTGGAGCGTCACGCGCGCTGTTCGCTGCTCGTGTTGCCGCGCGCAGCGAGCACGGCTACGGAGGGTTGACATCGCGCGCGGGAGCCAGCAGCGGGTCATCTGGCCGTTCGAGCGGATACCGTCAATGACGTGACCGGGCGGGCGCACACCAGCCAGGCAGCCGGCGAGGCGCGCGCGACCATGCCGATTCGCATCGTCCTCGCGGACGATCACGCCGTCGTGCGCAGCGGCCTGCGCATGCTGCTGGACAGCGAGGCCGACTTTGAAGTGGTGGCCGAGGCCAGCGACGTCGACGGTGCCCGACGCTACGTGCGCGGCCACCACCCCAGGGTGCTCGTGCTGGACCTCAACATGCCGGGCGGCTCGAGCCTGGAGGCGATCCCGGTGCTGCGTGAGGAGGCGCCCGATACGCAGATCGTCGTGCTGACGATGCAGCAGGAGCCTGCCTTTGCACGCGAGGCGCTCGGCGCGGGCGCGCTCGGATACGTGCTCAAGGAGGCAGCTGACGAGGAGCTCGTCGAAGCGGTGCGCCGCGCCGCGATCGGAGAGAGCTACCTGAACCCCAGGCTCGGCGCGCGCATCGCCTCCGAGCCTCCGCCGGGACCGCCGGACGACCTCTCAGAGCGCGAGGTCGACGTGTTGAGGCTGATCGCGCTCGGGCACACCAATGCGGAGATCGCCGAGCAGCTGTACCTGTCGGTCCGCACCGTCGAGACCCACCGCTCGCACATCCAGCAGAAGCTGCGCCTGTCCACGCGCGCCGAGCTCGTCGGCTACGCGCTCGAGCGTGGCTTGATCGCGCACTAGCGACAGACGATCGGTCGCGGCTGTCCCCGCGCCGCTGCGGTCCAGAGCGCTAGCGCGAGGAGCCGCCGGAGCGGTAGTGCTCCTTCCAGATGAGGCGATGGATCGGGATCACGCGTGGCAGATCGCGGATTCCGGGGATGAACGGGATGCAGATGAACGCGAGGCTCAGCAGCCCCATCACGAGCATCACGAGGACGTCCACGTTGGCCGAGGCCTTGAACGGTTCGACCTGGTACCAGAGCGCATACAGCCACAGCCACGCCTGCCCCGGGTAGCTGCCGGTCTCGTTCATCATGCCCCACTGGTCGCCGAGCAGGTGCTGGCCTTCGGCGCGTTCTGCGAGCAGACCGCCGTCGGCCATGAACAGCAGCGGCTTGGTGTAGTCGGTCTGGAAGAACTGCTTGCTGGTCAGCAGGCTGCCGTCCAGGCCGCCGCTCTGGGCGAGGCTGAGCAGGCCGGTCATCATCGTCGGGATCGGGCCCGCGCCGCTCGCCTGGATGCTCACCGCGCCCGTGCTGGAGTCGAGCGTCACGCTGCTCGGCGGAGGCTTCTTTTCTTCGCTTGCCTTTTCGTATTCTTCAAGCGGCTTGGCGTACGCTTCTCCCCAGGCCTTCCGGGTCTGTTGGGGCGCCGCCTGATACGCGGCCACGGCGCTCTGCAGAGTCGGGTTGTCAGGCACCGTCTTCAGCGGATCGATCACGAAGTCGTTGGCCGTGTTGATCGGATGGCTGACCCCGAGCCATTTCTGCGGGCGCAGGAACCAGGCGTGCTGGCCGGTGCCGTTGTGGTTGTAGGGAGGGCCGTATTCAGCCGTTCCGCTCGTACCGTCGAGCTCCTGGGTGGCGGCGGTGACGAAGTTGACGGGCAGTTCGCGCGACCACTGCGCGATCGTGCTGGGTTTGTCGTCGGGCGAGGAGAACAGGACGCTGAGCACGATCGCCAGCAGCGTGATGACGGCGACCGCGATGCTCGCCTCCTTGACGAGGTCATACGGCTGGTAGCGCCCTTTCCAGGGCTGGGTGTCGTCCTTGGAGCGCAGGAAGCTCATGAGCCCGCTCCCGCCGAGGCGGAGGCGGCTCCGCCGCCGTCAGGGGGTGGCGCGAGCGCGGGTCGCCTGTCCAGCTCGAACGGGGGCACGACGCCGTGGGTTCGCACGAGCAGCAGGTGCGCGGTCACCAGACCGACGACCGCCAGCGGCAGCAGCAGCACGTGGTAGCTGTACATCTGGCCGAAGTCCGTGACGTTGAAGAAGGCGCCCACGCCGACCGAGTTGAGCCCGTCCTTGGCCTGCGTGGAGATCCACTGGGCGTCGAAGTTCTGCTGGGAGACGTAGCCGGTGAGAGCGGTGGGGACGGCGATGACGAACGTCACGGCACCGGTGATCCAGACGCGCTGGCGCCCGCCGCGCCAGGCGGCCATCCAGTACTTGCCCCACAGATGAACGACCATCACGAAGAAGAACAGCTCGACCGACCACATGTGGACGCTGTTGAAGAAGTGCCCCACCCCGGTGTAATGCCACCAGGCGGGGCCCTTCAGGGAGAGGATCGATCCCGAGGTGATGATCACGACCAGCGAGGCGATGCTCGCCACGCCGAACACGTAGATCCAGGAGGCGACGTATGTCGGTTGACCGTCCGGAAGCAGCTTCTCCGGGGGCAGGGCGGCAACGCCGGCTTCGCGGACGCGTACCGTCCAGGAGCTCGATCTCGTCGGCGTGGCGCTCATGAGGCGTCTCCCCGCCTGCGCTCTGCACCGGGGAACGGCAGCAGGATGGCCAGTGCGAACACCACCAGCATCAGGCCGATCACGACGACGTTGGCCACCGACATGTGGATGAAGTTCCAGTCCACGGTATGGGCCGGGTGGTTCAGGTTGAAGACCGCGCCCATCACGTTTGCACCTACCTCGCCCACGACCGACCTCCTCCTCTGGCTGCGATTGCTCGGGGCTGGATGTTGCCGCGAGACTATGTTCGCCATACCCGGCGGGCATCCGTACTTCTCCGCCATAGGTATTCGGCAATCCGCCGAGAATCTCCTTCGCTACGCCGGCCATCGCGCAGGCCCCCGCCGCGCTGGCGTGGAGTCAGACCGACTCTCGCTCTCGAGGCCCCGGCGGACCGCTGGCGTTCCGTCCGCGCGCGCGGTAGATTCGCCTTGTGGCGGATGTGACTGTCTCTCCCCGCGGCGCCGCCCTGGGGGCTCATCCCGAGGCCGCGCCCGAGGTGCCCGACTTTCAGATCGTCCCGCGCGCGGGACTGCCGATCATCGCCGCGGTGATCGTGCTCCTCATCGTTGCGATCGCCGTCAACGACAAGTGGCCGCTGATGTTCCTGCACGTCGTCGCGGGCGCGTCCTGGACGATCATCGACCTGTTCCTCGGCTTCGTGATCGGGCCGATTCTCGGCAAACTCTCGATCCCCGCCAGGGTAGAGCTCACCACGCGGCTGATGCCGAAGATGGTCCTGATCATGCCGACGGCCGTCGCCGTCACGCTGGCTGCGGGCTGGCAGCTGGCCACCAAGCTCGGATACAACCTCACCAGCTACCAGTTCCACGGGTGGGTTGTGGCGAGCTTCATCGTGGTCGGGGCGATGGCCGTGATCGCCCTCGGGTTGCTCGAGCCTGCGAACATCGCGGTGCTCACCGAGTTGAAGAAGCCCCGGCCCAACCCCGAGGTGATCGAGCGGCTGATGAAGCGCTTCATCTACAGCGCGGGGGCGACAGGCCTGATGCAGGTGGCGACGCTCGTGATCATGACCCGACTGGCGACCGGATGAGCGAGAAGCGACGCCTGCCGCCGGTCACGCAGCTCGGGATGCTGTCGCTGGGGTTGATCGTGGCCGCGGTCATCTACCTCTCGGCTCACCTTCCCGAACACGTCTCGCTCGGGCCGGCGATAGCGCTGCTGGCGGTCTCCGCGCTGCTGCTGGGCGCGAACGTGGTGGCGCTCCGGCGCGCCGACGGGTTCGCGTGGAGGCGCTTCCTGGAGGTGGCGCGGTGGGCGCTGCTGGCCTACGCGATCATCGCGGGGCTGATCGAGTACGTGTTCCTGCGCAACAACACGAGCGGCGGCCCGCTGATCGTGCTCACGCTCTCGCTTGTGGTCTTCGCGCTGACCGTGCCGGTGCTGATCGCCTTCACGGTCGCCCGCTACGACGTCGCGGAGTCTGAGCCGCGACGCGACGCCTCGACCTAGCGCCGCTCGTCCGCGCGCGTGCCGGTGCCGGCCATGGCCGCGGCGCGCAGGTGGAATACTGGATGTCGTGACGTACAACGCCGGGCTCGGACCAACTCGCTACGACGCCGCGGCGGACCGCTACGAAGCTATGCCCTACCGCCGCTGCGGGCGCAGCGGCATACGGCTTCCGGCGATCTCACTGGGTCTGTGGCAGAACTTCGGTGATGACCGCCCGCTGGATGTCAGCCGGGCGATGCTACGGCGGGCGTTCGACCTGGGCATCACCCACTTCGACCTGGCGAACAACTACGGGCCGCCGTACGGGAGCGCCGAGACCAACTTCGGGCGCGTCCTGTCCGAGGATCTCCGCCCCTACCGCGACGAGCTGATCGTCTCGACGAAGGCCGGCTATGACATGTGGCCGGGACCATACGGCGAGTGGGGATCGCGCAAGTACCTGCTGGCGAGCCTCGAGCAGAGCCTCGAGCGGATGGGCCTGGAGTACGTGGACATCTTCTACTCGCACCGCTTCGACCCCGAGACGCCGCTGCGCGAGACGATGGGAGCGCTCGACAGCGCCGTGCGTCAGGGCAAGGCGCGCTACGTCGGCATCTCCTCCTACGGGCCCGAGCGCACCGCAGAGGCGGCGGGGATCCTGCGCGAGCTCGGCACCCCCCTGCTGATCCATCAGCCCTCCTACTCGCTGCTCAATCGCTGGATCGAGCCCGAGCTGCTCGACGTGCTCGAGCTCGAGGGAGTGGGGACGATCGTGTTCTCGCCGCTGGCGCAGGGTCTGCTGACGGAGAAGTACCTGCACGGGATCCAGGCGGACTCGCGCGTGCTGCGCGGCAACTACTTCTCGGAGAGCCTGATCACCGAGGAGAACCTCGCCCGCGTGCGCGCATTGGGCGAGATCGCCGCACGCCGCGGCCAGACGCTCGCCCAGCTGGCGATCGCATGGGTGCTGCGCGACCCGCGCGTGACCTCTGCGCTGCTGGGAGCCAGCAGCGTGGGCCAGCTCGAGCAGAACGTCGCCGCGCTGCAACGGATGGACTTCGACGCGGAGGAGCTCGCGGAGATCGACCGCCACGCGCAGGAGGGCGCCATCAACCTCTGGGCGGCCTCCAGCAGCGGCTGAGCCTGCCCGGGCCCGTGCTGCTGGTCGACCGGCGGGCGCGCCCGCTCAGCCGCTCTTGAAGCGCGCGGCCTCCTCCGAGCCGCCGGTGGCGTCGCCCTCGCTGTAGGAGTGCGCCCCGGTCCCGGCGAGCTTGCCGCGGTCGACGATCAGGTACTCATCGCGGATGGGGCGGCCGTCGAAGAAGCACTCGAGGATCTCGCGCGTGCCGGCGGCGTAGCGGGCCTGGGCGGACAGGCTCGTGCCTGAGGTGTGCGGGGTCATGCCGTGGTGGGGCATCGAGCGCCAGGGGTGGTCGTTGGGCGCCGGCTGGGGGAACCACACGTCGCCGGCGTAGCCAGCGAGCTGCCCGCTCTCGCAGGCGCGCGCGACAGCGTCGCGGTCGCAGATCTTGCCGCGCGCGGTGTTGATCAGATACGAGCCCCGCTTCATCCTCGCGAGCAGATCGGCGTCGAACAGGTTCTCGGTCTCGGGGTGCAACGGCGCGTTGATCGTCACGACGTCGCAGACCTCGACGAGTGACTGCACGGTGGGGTGGAAGGTGACGCCTAGCTCCCGCTCCACGTCGCTCGGCAGGCGGTGGCGGTCGGTGTAGTGCAGTCCGACCTCGAACGGCTGCAACCGCCTCAGGACCGCCGAGCCGATCCGTCCGGCGGCGACGGTGCCCACCTGCATGCCCTCGAGGTCATAGGAGCGCGACACGCAGTCGGCGATGTTCCAGCCGCCGTCGATGACCCATTTATAGGAGGGGATGTAGTTGCGCACGAGCGCGAGGATCATCATCACGACGTGCTCGGCCACGCTGATGCTGTTGGAGTAGGTCACCTCGGCGACGGTCACGCCGTGCTCGATCGCGGCCTGCAGGTCGACGTGATCTGAGCCGATGCCCGCCGTCAGGGCGAGCTTCAGCTTCGGCGCCCTCGCGATCCGCTCGGCGGTGAGGTAGGCGGGCCAGAAGGGCTGGGAGATCACGACCTCCGCGTCTGCGAGCTCGCGCTCGAAGACGGAGTCCGGGCCATCCTTCTCGGAGGTCACGATCAGCCGGTGCCCGCGCTGCTCGAGGAACTCGCGCAGGCCCAGCTCGCCCGAGACGCTGCCCAGGAGCTCGCCGGGCCGGAAGCCGATGCGCTCGGGCGTCGGCGCGGTCTGCCCGTCGTGGTAGCGCTCGATCTTCGGGATGTCGTCGCGCGCGTAGGACGTCGGGTAGCCGTCGACCGGGTCGTCGTAGAGCACGCAGAGGACGTTTGCCATGAGCTGATCCCTTCCTCGGTGTTTACCGTCCGGCTCGGCGAGCGCTGAGCGCGGTGAGGCGATTATGAGCGAGCGGGGCTCGCCGACGCCCGCTCGGACATAATCACCGCGATGAGAGCCATGCAGATCGTCGAGGAGTCCGGGCCCGACAGCGCGCTCGCGCTCGTCGAGCTGGCAGAGCCCGAGCCGTCGCACATGCTGACCCCGGGCGAGGGCGTCGTGGTCGACGTGCACGCCGCCGGGGTTTCGTTCCCGGAGCTCTTGCAGACGCGCGGGCAGTACCAGATGAAACCGCCGCTGCCGTTCGTGCCCGGGAGCGAGGTGGCGGGTGTGGTGCGCAGCGCCCCTGAGGGAGCGTCTGTCAGGGCGGGCGACCGCGTGGCGGCCTTCTGCGCGCTCGGCGGCTTCGCCGAGACGGCGGTGGCGCCCGAGTTCTTCACCTTCGCGCTGTCAGACGAGCTGGACTTCGCGCAGGGCGCGGGGCTGATCCTCAACTACCACACCGCCTACTTCTCGCTCGTGCTGCGCGGGCGCCTGAAGGAGGACGAGACGGTGCTGATCCACGGAGCCGCGGGCGGGGTCGGCACCGCCTGCATCCAGGTGGCCAAGGCCGTGGGCGCGAGCACGATCGCGCTGGTCTCAAGCGAGGCCAAGCGACAGGTCGCCAAGCAGGCGGGCGCCGATGAGACGGTCCTCCTCGGCGACGCCTGGAAGGACGAGGTCAAGGAGCTCTCGGGCGGCGGCGTCGACGTGGTGCTGGACCCCGTCGGCGGCGATCGTTTCACGGACAGCCTGCGCTGCCTGCGCGAGAGCGGGCGGCTGATCGTCGTGGGCTTCGCGGGCGGCTCGATTCCGGAGGTGAAGGTCAACCGGCTGCTGCTCGGGAACACGGAGATCGTGGGAGCCGGCTGGGGCGCCTACGTGATGGGCAAGCCCGAGCTGAACCGCAAGATCGGCGCGGAGGTGAACGGCATGGTCGACGAGGGCTTCATCCGCCCGATCGTCGGTCAGCGCTTCCCGCTCGAGCGCGCCGCAGAGGCGCTGGAGACGCTCGACGAGCGCCGCGCCACGGGCAAGGTCGTGCTGGACGTGCGCGCGGGCTGAGCCCGTTCGAGCTAGCCGGCCTTGGACAGTCCGCGCCAGTCTTCGGCGCTGAGAACAGCCGGCTCGGTCGAGTCGGCGAAGTCGATCAGCACGTCGAGAAAGCGCTCGGGCTCGTCCAGCTGAGGGAAGTGCCCGGAGTCGGCGAAGATCGCCAGGCGGCTGTTGGGCATCTGCTTGTGCGCCGCGCGGCCGTGGGAGATCGGTATGAGCGAATCGTGCTCGCCCCATATGAGCAGCAACGGAAGCTGCTCGGTCAGATAGAGCCGGTTAGAGGCGTCCACGCGCTGGCCGCCGGGCTCCACCACCGAGCGAAGCGTGTGGATGAAGGCGGCGCGCGTCTCGCGGTCGGACAGCGTCGCGTGTCCGCGGGCCATCTCCTGGATGTCGGTCCCAGCGCGCAAGCCCACGAGGCGGAGCAGGCCCCCGGCGAGCCGTCCGGCGTCGAGCAGTCGACTGGCCGCCAGCAGCGGCAGCACGAATTCCGAGCCGGGCAGCGTCGCCGCCCGCAGAAGCAGGGTGACGTCGCGGCCGAGGCCGCCGCTGTCGACGAGCACGAGTCGCTCGCAGCGCTCGGGGAACTGGTAGCAGAGCTGCATCGCGATGCCTCCGCCGAGGGAGTGCCCGACGAAGGTCGCGCGGTCGTGCCCGAGTGCGAGGAGCAGATCGCGCACATCGCTGGCGTGGGCGCCGAGCGAGTAGTCGCCCTTGGGCTTGGCCGAGCGCCCGTGGCCGAACAGATCGGGGGCGATGACTGTGAAGCGGCGGGCCAGGTAGGGCATCACCCGTCCCCACGTCGCCGAGTCGGAGGTGATCCCATGGATGAGCACCAGGACCGGGCCGCTGCCGGCCTGGCGGTAGGCCATCCGATGGCCATGCAGCGTCACATGGCGCAGCGCGACCGGACTCAAGGTCTCTCCACTGTCATCTGCACCTTCAACAGTAGCGACCGTGCAGGGGGGATTCGCGCTGCGGGGGGTTATCCGCAGGTGCGCGCCGGGGGAGCGCCGCAGCTCTGCGGGTGGCCGGCCGTATCGACAACCGCGAGCGCCCCGTTCAGGATCTGAAGGGCATGAGCATGGTCGCGGGAGAGCAGGCGTCAAAGGCGTCGAGCGGGCGACCCCACGACGGCCCGACGCCCGAGGAGATCCAGGTTCCGGTCCTCGAGAACGTCAACCGCGCGGCGACGGGCGTGATCACGGGCGTCCCCCCACTGCTGCTCGTGCTGGCCGGCTGGCAGCTGTGGAACCGCGAGCTGCACTGGCGCGACATCGCGATCTTCCTGATCATGTACGTGCCGACCGGGCTGGGCATCACCGTCGGCTTTCACCGGCTGCTCACGCATCGCAGCTTCAAGACCTCCCCGTGGATGCGCGGGGTTCTCGCGATACTCGGCACGATGGCCGTGGAGGGTCCGGTCATCTCGTGGGTGTCCGACCACCGCAAGCACCACGCCTACTCGGACCGCTTCGGCGACCCCCACAGCCCGCATGTGGACCACGGCGGCGGCTGGCGGGGGGCGCTGCGCGGCCTGGCTCACGCGCACGTGGGCTGGCTGTTCGACCACAGCCAGCGCGGCGCTCGCGAGCGCTTCGCGCCCGACCTGCTGGCCGATCCGGTCATCGCGTTCGTCGATAGGACGTTCCTGCTCTGGGTGCTCCTGGGCCTGGCGATCCCGTTCGGGCTCGGCGTGCTGATCGGCGGCACCGTGGGCGCGGGCCTCGACGGCATGCTGTGGGGCGGCGCCGTGCGCATCTTCGTGCTGCACCACGTCACCTACAGCATCAACTCGCTGTGTCACTTCTTCGGTCGCCGGCGCTTCGTCACCGAGGACCACTCACGCAACCTCCTGTGGCTGGCGCCGCTGTCCTTCGGCGAGTCATGGCACAACAACCACCACGCCTTTCCCACGTCGGCGTTCCACGGCATGGGGCGCGCGGAGGTGGACATCTCGGGTCTGGTCATCTCGGCTCTCGAGCGCGTCGGGGTGGTCTGGGACGTGCAGCGGATCCCGCCGGACAGACAGGCCGCCAGGGCGTTGGCGCCCTGAGGACTACGCGCAGGCGGCGCCGTGCGACGATAGGCGGGTGGATCAGCGCGCCCGGCTCTCGGTGGACATGCCCCTGCCGCGCGGCGCCGAGCGTCGGCGTTGGATGCCGACGCTGGCCGCTGGGCTGTCGATCGGCGAATACGCCCGTTCGCTGTTGCGCCGTCTCTGCTTCCTGGCCACGATCCTGCTCGCCGCGGTGTGGGCGCTCGACGGACAGGGCTACCTGTGGCCGGCGTGGGCCTGGCTCGGCCTGGGCGTGCTCGTGCTGCTCGACTACACGGCGGGATGGGCCTGGCGGCATCCACCGGGAGCGGTGCGCCGGGTGGCGTGCGTGTGGACGCTGGTGGGCGTGGCGGCGGTGATCCTGGTGGCGACGTGGCTTCTGACGTGGCTGTTGGCGGGCGTGCACGACTTCTGGCCGGCGTGGGCGCTGCTCGGCCTGGCGACCGCCGGCAGCTCCTACTCGCTGATCGCGCTGCAGGATCGCGTGCTGGTCGCCCGCGGACGGCGGGCGCTCAGGGCCAGGATCGACCTGCTGACGCGCACGCGCCGCCAGGCCGTCGATGCGCAGGCGGCGGAGCTGCGACGGATAGAGCGCGATCTGCACGACGGCGCGCAGGCGCGGCTGGTCGCGCTGACGCTGCAGCTGGGCCGCGCGGAGATGAGCGTCCACGACCAGCCGGAGGTGCGGCGACTGATCCACGACGCCCAGCGCGAGGCCCGCCATGCGATCGGCGAGCTGCGCGACCTCGCCCGTGGCATCGTGCCGCCGCTGCTGGCCGACCGCGGCCTGGTGGCTGCCGTTGAATCGCTGGCCGCCCGCTACGGAATCGGCACCTCGATCGACGCGGACACCCACCGCAGCCTGGCTCCGGCGGTGGAGAGCGCCGCCTTCTTCGTGATCGCAGAGGCCCTCACGAACACGGTCAAGCACGCGGCGGCACAGCGCAGCTGGGTCACGATGCGCGACGAGCACAGGGCGCTGGTGGTGGTGGTCGGGGACGACGGCAGCGGCGGCGCCAACGCGAGCGGCTCGGGGCTGGCCGGCCTGCGCGCCCGGGTGGAGGCGCTCGACGGGAGCCTGCACGTGGAGAGTCCCGCAGGCGCGGGGACGGTCGTGGAAGTGACGCTTCCGTGCGGGTAGTGATCGCCGAGGATCTCGCGCTGCTGCGCGAAGGGCTCGTGGCGCTGCTGCGCGAGCACGAGATCGAGGTCGTGGCCCAGGTCGAAGACGGGCCCGGGCTGCTGCGGGCGATAGCCGGACACGAACCGGATCTGGCGATCGTGGACGTGCGCCTGCCCCCCAGCTTCAAAGACGAGGGCCTGCTGGCTGCGATCGAGGCGCGCAAGCGCCAGCCGGGGCTCGGCGTGCTCGTGCTCAGCCAGTACGTCGAGACCGCCTATGCCAGCGAGCTGATCGGAGAGAACACGGCCGGGATCGGCTACCTGTTGAAGGAGCGTGTGGGTGACGTCAAGGCGTTCCTGGACGCGCTGCGACGCGTGGCGGCGGGCGGCACCGTGCTCGACCGGCAGGTCGTGGCCGAGCTTCTTGCTCCGCGCGACGGCGCCGTGGGAGGGCTCTCGGGCCTGACTGCGCGCGAGCGGGAGGTGCTGGCGCTGATGGCCGAGGGACGTTCCAACGCGGCGATCGCCGAGAGCCTTGTCGTGACGGCGGGGGCGGTGGAGAAGCACATAACGAACATCTTCGCCAAGCTCGATCTGCCGGCCTGCGAAGACGATCACCGGCGGGTGCTCGCGGTTCTCGCCTACCTGCGCGTCGCCAGCTAGTCTGAGCCCGCGCCGCCGACCCGTGCGGCCGCACGGGCGGCCCTGGCGGCGGCCTTGGGGCCGACGAACGGGGTGAGCGCGATGTAGATGACCTGCGCCGCCGCCTCGGGCAGCTGGGCGATGGAGCCGTTCTCGATGTAGTGGTGAAGCACCTGCCACACGCCTCCCGTCACCGCCTCGGCGGCGATCGCGGGCACCTCGATCTCCTCGGAGGCGAGCTCGTAGCCGGGCTGCAGGTAGGCGGCGAAGCCCTGTAACGCGGAGCTGCGGATCTCGATCGCCTCGGGGCTCGCGGCGAACGTGTCGACGAGGCTCAGGTGCGCGTGGGCGGGCTCTGAGGCGAGGTAGTCGATCAGCGCGCACAGGCCGTCGGCCACGGCGCGGGGCCAGTTGTCCTGGTGGGCGGCGTATGCCTCGCCCGTGATCCGCAGCGCCTCGTGCATGCCGACCTTCAGAGCGCCGAGGAACGCGTCGTGCTTGGAGGCGTAGATGCTGTAGAAGGTCTGGTTGGACACGCTCGCGCGCCGGGCGATCTCGGGGATCGTGAGACCGGCCAGTCCCTTCTCGGCGACGATCGCGGCTGTCGCGTCGACGATCCGCTCGCGCTGGCTTTTGACGATGAGCTGGCGGGGCAGCTCGGTGCGTCCGCTCGGGAGGGGCCCCTCGGCGCGGCGGGCGCGCTCGGAGGCGGGGGGCGCGCTCCTGCCTGCCGGCGCCCCGGTGACGGTCGGCGCGCCCAGTCCGGGGGGGAGCCGAGGAGGGTAGGAGGAGGCCCAGGCGGAGAGTTCGTCGACGAGAAGGGGCAGCTCGCTCGCGCGACCTTCTCGCAGACGCGTCGCGGTGACTTCGCGGACGCCGCCGAGGACCGCCTTCACGGTCAGGTCGGCCTTGCCCGTGGCCCGCGGGCGGTCACGGCTCGCTTGGATGCTCGTCTCGAGCGCGTCGAGTGCGAGCCTGCGGCGCTCCAGCGCCCTCGCGCCGGCGCCGAACCCCCCGAGCATCAGCAGCGACATCGCCTCCGGCTCGGACGCCGCCAGCGCGGCGAAGGCGCGCATCGCCACGCGCAGGCGCTCATCCTGTGAGCCCTCGACGTCGTAGGCGTTCACGATCGTCCTCGCCGTGCGCTCTGCGATGTCCTCGTAGGCGTTCAGGAACAGGCCTTCCTTGTCGCTGTAGAGGCTGTAGAAGGTCGGCTGCGAGACGTGCGCGAGCTTGGCCAGATCGAGGATGCGCACGGCCGGATATCCCTTCTCGGCGATGAGGTCGATCATCGCGTTCTGCAGGCGCTGGCGCTGGTCGCGCTTGACGAGCTCGGGGTCGAGGCCGTGGATTCCGGTGGGCAGCGGCCGGTAGCGCTCGGCCGGCGCTGCGCCGGCTTGCGGGCTCCTGTCATCGGCGCTCGACGGGGGCTTCTCGTCCCGAGGCGGCTTACCGGGTGGATCGCTGGCCGCCACGTCTGTCAACCCTCCCATTTGACACCGAGTGAAGTCGAGATTATCAAACTGTGCGCACGGGCCGATCCATGCGCGGGGAGCGCTCGCGAGCGGCGCGGGCGGCGAACGCTTGAGGTCGCTCGCGGGTCACCCGCTCGTTGGCGGCACGGTCCTCGAGGTTCCGAGCACCCTGCCCGAGGCGCTGAGCGCACGGACCTGGAAGAAGGCGGCCGACGGCGCCGGGATGGTCGTCTCAAAGCCGCTGCGCGGCGTGGTGGAGACGGCGCTCAGGTGCTTGGGGCTCGATCCGGTCAGCAGCTGCCACGAGGCCACGGTGC
This sequence comes from Solirubrobacteraceae bacterium, assembly GCA_017882445.1. Lineage (GTDB taxonomy): Bacteria > Actinomycetota > Thermoleophilia > Solirubrobacterales > Solirubrobacteraceae > Palsa-744. Next base: position 6,834 of record JADGPK010000002.1, on the reverse strand, counting down.
TCGCGCCGTTCCAGCTGGCGTACACGGTGAACGTGGCGCCCGCGCTCGTGGCGGCGATCGCGGGAGGGTGGCCGGGCTGTGCGTTCCAAGGCTCGCGGTAGACCCGGTAGCTGTTCTCCCCGCGAGGCAGCTGCGCGTCGTAGACGATCTGGCCCTGGGCGTTGAATTCGGTGAAGTTGGGCAGCCCGCCCCAGCCGACCATCCAGCCGCCGCCCGGCAGCGACTGCGCATTGCCCTGGCTGCCGGTGCTCAACGGGCCGGTCGTGCGCACGAGCTGGGCGATGAGCGTGGCCGTCTTGGCGCTCAGGTCGAGCTTGACGATCTCCGCTCGAGACGGCGGCTTGACGGGCGGGGCGCCCTCGTCGTCGAACAGGCTGATCTCGCCGTTCCCCAGCCACTGGGCGTTGTGCTGATAGGCGAATGGCACGCCTGCCCCCAGGTTGAACGTGCTCTTCTTGCCTCCGAGCCTCCATACGATCCTGCCGGCGCGCGGGCTGATCTCATACAGCGCCCAGGTGTTGCGCGCGGAGATCAGCACGTTCCCGTGGCTGTCGGAGGTGAGCGAGTTGATGTGGAAGTAGTCATACGGGGCGCCCGCGACGGCCGGCAGTTTGGAGTAGGACTCCGACACGTCGACCTGGGCGAGGCTGTGCCACTCCCACATGACCAGGCCGGTGTGGACGTCGATCTCCTGGATCACACCCTCGACCGCCACGCCGCTCACGGGCCCTCCGGCGGAGGACAGGCTGGCCTGCACGGGGCTGTAGGCGAGGATGTAGGCGACGCCCCGGGGGGTTAGGACGAACTCGTGCTCGTCGGCCTGCAGGCCGTTGCCGGCGCGCACGATCGAGACGACCTTGTAGTTGGCGTCCGCGATGACATCCTCGCCGAGGCCGTAGCCGAGCTGGACCGTGCGTCCCTGCCACCACGTCAGGTCGTTCTTGCCGCGGAAGACCTGCGTGCGGAAGTCGGCGGCGTCCTGTTCGGGCTTGAGTGGGTGAAACCACACCAGGTTTCCGGCGTCGTCGAAGATCATCGGGCCGTACTGGCCCGGTCCGAGAAATGGCGTCGCGAAGATGTAGCCCGCGGCGCTGCCCGCGCCGGCCGGCTGGCGGACGGTCACGGCGGGCGGGTGCAGGCTCGGCGAGGAATGGAAGCTCTGCACGTCCGCCGGCGTGCCGGGCGTGGTGGGGAACCCGCTCAGCGCAATGCTCACGGGGCGTGCGACGGTGAAGGAGCTGGCGAGCGTCGAGGTCGTGCCGCTCGTGCCCCGCCATCTCGCACGGACCGTGACCTGCTCGCCGGGGGTGAACGGCTTGGCCGGGATGAAGCTCGCGCCCACTACGGAGGAGTAGGAGCGCAGCGCTCCGCCGTGACGGCCGCTCACGGACCCGACGACCGAGATCGAGCTGAGCGAGCTCTCCGAGGCGCCGAGAAAGCTGATCTGCGTCTGGGGCATCGCGGTCGGCGTGCCCTCGAGCGGCGAGACGATCACGCCGGACGCGAGCGCGCTCGGGCAGAGAGCGAGCACGGCCACGAGCGAGGTGAGAATGGCGAAGCGCTTGTGAGTCATCAACGGCCTCTCCGCTCGCGCCTGTTAGAAGACGGGCGTCTCGGTGTAGTCGCCGAAGACCTGTTGCAGCGATTCGATGATCTCTCCCTCGCTGGCGTGCGCGCGGGCGCATGTGAGCAGCGGCTCCATCAGGTTACGATCCGCGTGAGCGGCGTCCTCGCGCAGGGCGGCGAGGGAGCGCTCGACCTCGGCGCCGTCGCGCGCGCCGCGCGCGGCCTGCAGGCGGCCGATCTGCTTGCGTTCCAGCGCGGGGTCGACGCGGAGCGTGGGAATGGGCTCCTCGTCGACGGCGAGGAAGCTGTTGACGCCCACGACGACCCGCTCGCCGGCGTCGATCTGCTGTTGCAGCGCGAACGCGGCGTCGGCGATCTCGCGCTGGGGGTAGTTGAGCTTGACGGCCTGCACCATGCCGCCGAGCTCGTCGATCTTCTTGAAGTAGCCGTAGGCGCGCTGTTCCATCTCGTCGGTGAGCGCCTCCAGGAAGTAGGAGCCGGCGAGCGGGTCGACCGTGTTGGTGACGCCGGTCTCGTGGGCGATCATCTGCTGGGTGCGCAGAGCGATCGTGACGGCCTCCTCGGTGGGCAGCGCGAGAGCCTCGTCGTAGGAGTTGGTGTGCAGCGACTGGGTGCCGCCGAGCACGGCGGCCAACGCCTCGATGGCGGTCCGCACGATGTTGTTGAGCGGCTGCTGGGCGGTGAGGCTGACGCCGGCGGTCTGGGAGTGAAAGCGCATCTGCCACGAGCGGGGGTCCTTGGCGCCGAACGTCTCGCGCATCTCCCTGGCCCAGATCCGCCGCGCGGCGCGGTACTTGGCGATCTCCTCGAAGAAGTCGATCTGGGCGTTGAAGAAGAAGGACAGGCGGGGGGCGAACTCGTCGACGTCCAGGCCGCGCTGCACGGCCTCCTGGACGTAGGTGAGCCCATCCTTGAGCGTGAACGCAAGCTCCTGCTGGGCGGTGGAGCCGGCCTCGCGGATGTGGTAGCCGGAGATCGAGATGGGGTGCCAGCGGGGCATGCGGCGCATGCACCACTCGATCATGTCGCCGCACAGCCGCATGGCGGGGTCGATCGGGAAGCACCACTCCTTCTGGGCGATGTACTCCTTCAGGATGTCGGCCTGGATGGTCCCGGACAGGCGCTCGGGGGGCACGGGCCCGGCTCCCCCGACTAGGTCCGACTCGGCGGCGGCGACGTAGAACGCGAGCATGATGGCCGCGGGTGCGTTGATGGTCATCGAGACGGACACCTCGCCGACGTCGATGCCCGAGAAGAGCGTCTGCATGTCGTCGAGCGTGTCGATGGCGACGCCCTCGCGTCCGACCTCGCCGAGCGAGCGGGCGTGGTCGGAGTCGTGGCCCATCAGCGAGGGCATGTCGAAGGCGGTCGACAGACCCGTCTGGCCGTGCTCGAGCAGGTAGTGGAAGCGCTCGTTGGTCTCTTCGCTGGTGCCGAACCCGGCGAACTGGCGCATCGTCCACAGTCGGCCGCGATACATGGAGGAGTGGATCCCGCGCGTGAACGGGTACTCGCCCGGACGCCCGATCGGGTCCTCGGGGCCGCCGATCCCCGCGGGGAGGTCCTTGGGCGTGTAGAGCTCGCGCACGGTCTCGCCGGAGAGCGTGTGGAAGCTGGGCTTGCTTGCCTGTGCGGCAGGCTTGGCGCTGACTGCCATGACTGACATCAATGCTACCCGTCGCGCTAGCCTCGCCCTCAGTGATGCGCAGTGAGCTCAGCCGAGTGGTGGGCGCCGAGCACGTGCTCGAGGCGCCGGCGGGGTCGCGCTACAACCGCGACGAGTCCCGCCGCCGCGGCGTGCAGGGGCGCGCGGAGGCGGTGGTACTCCCGGGCAGCGCCGAGGAGGTGGCGGCGGTGCTGCGGTGGTGCTACGCCCACGACGTCCCGATCGTGGCGCGCGGCGGGGGGACGGGAATGATGGGCGGAGCGGTGGCGACGCACGGCGGTGTGGTCTGCTCGCTGGAGCGGCTGCGGCGGGTGCGCGAGCTCGAGCCGGCGCTTTGGCGGATGCTGCCCGAGGCCGGCGTGCGTACGCGAGACGTGCGGCGCCTGGCGCGCGAGAACGGGCTGTTCTTCGCCCCGGACCCGGGTGCGTCCGAGCAGTCGCAGATCGGCGGCAACGTGGCGACGAACGCGGGCGGCCCGCACGCGCTGAAGTATGGGGTGACGGGCGCGTGGGTGGCGGGCCTGGAGGCGGTGCTGGCGCCCGGGGAGCTGGTCGAGGTGGGCGGCTGGGCGGGCAAGGACGTGGCGGGCTATGACCTGAAGAGCCTGCTGATCGGCTCGGAGGGCACGCTCGGGGTGATCACGGCGGTGAGACTGCGTCTGCTGCCGGCGCCCGAGGCGGCGATCGCGCTGGTCGTGTTCCTGCGCACGCGCGCCGAGGGATGCGCGGCGATCGAAGCGGTGTTCGCGGCGGGGCTGCGCCCATCGGTGCTGGACTTCCTCGACGGCGACACGTTGGGGATGCTCGCGGACGCCTACGCAGCGGCCCGCGGTGGGGCCGGTGTGCAGGGCGCGGTGGTGCCGGCGGAGGCGGGGTTCGCGCTGATCGCGGAGGTGGACGGCACGCGCGCGGAGGCACGGGCCCAGCGCGGGGCGCTGCTCGAGACGCTCGCAGGCGCGGCGGTCGCGGTGGACGAGCCGTCTGACGCAGAGGCGCTGTGGCGCTGGCGGGACGCGATCAACGGCGTGGTGACGGGGGTGCGCGGCGGGAAGGTCAGCCAGGACGTGGCCTTCCCGGTGGAGCGGCTGGCGGAGGGGCTCACGCGCTTCGAGGCGATCGCGACGAGCCATGGGCTGCGCTCGTGCGCGTGGGGGCACGGGGGCGATGGCAACGTGCACGCGACGGTCCTCGTGGACCCGTCCCGCGAGGCGGAGCTCGACGCGGCGGAGGCGGTCGGCGAGGAGCTGTTCGCGCTGGTCATCTCGCTCGGCGGATCGATCGCGGGCGAGCATGGCGTCGGCTGGCTCAAGCGGGGGCGCCTGGAGTCCCAGTGGGACAGGCGGGCGCTCGAGTGCCACGAACAGATCAAGCGCGCGTTCGACCCCAAGGGTTTGCTCAACCCCGGTACGAAGCTGGCACGCTACCCTGCGCGCTCGCCCGTGACATCCAACTGAAAGGAAGCGCTACATGAACAAGTCCCAGCTGATCGAGGCGGTCGCATCGGACAGCGGTCTGTCCAAGGCGGACTCCTCGCGTGCGATCGAGTCGCTCCTGGACACAGTCACCAAGACGCTGAAGAAAGGCGACGAGGTGAGCATCACGGGCTTCGGCAAGTTCTCGGTGATCAAGAGAGCGGCCCGCAAGGGCGTGAACCCGCGCACGGGCGAGCGCGTCCAGATCAAGGCGTCGAAGGCGCCCAAGTTCTCGGCGGGCGCAACCCTGAAGCAGGCTGTGAGCCCGAAGAAGAAGTAGCGTCGGCGACGGCTGTCGTCACTGAGCTCGAGCTTCCCGCGTTCGGCTACACGGACCCGTCGATGCGGGGGGAACGCTTCCATGAGGCGATGGCGGAGGTCAGCGCCAATGGTTGGCTGGCTTCGACATCATGGCCACCGATCGAACATCGGCCAGCGCCCGGGCCCGGGTGTTGACCTTCGGCGCGGGCGTGCACAACTGCCTCGGAGCGAACCTGGCGCGGGCGGAGCTGCAGGAGGGACTCGAGTTCCTGGCGCGGCACATGAGCGGCTTGGAGCTGGACGGCGAGCCTGTCTACGAGGGCGTGTCCGGGAGCTACGGCCTGGCCGAGCTTCCGGTCAGGTTCGCTCTGAGTGCCTGACCACAAAGCGCCATCGCCCACTTTGTGGAACAATTCGAAGGAGGGGTATAAGGATAGTTGGCTGCGACAAGGAGTTGAGATGGTGTCGATGTTCGAACGTATATCGAAACTGGCAGTACCAGTGGCGTGTCTTTCCGTCCTCGCCGCTGCGACGCTCGCAGCGGCGCCCGGGAGCGCCAGCGCGGGGCGGTTCCACGTCTACTCATGCCGGATGCCGTCCGGGGAAAGCGCGCCCGTGGATGGGTGGAGCGGGTCGAAGTCCGGGACGTACACATACGCAGAAGACACCTGCTCGCGGTCGAACGGCGCGCTCGTGGCGGCGCTTCGCAACGCCACAGGGCGTACCGCTAACACAGACATAGCCACCTGGACACTCGGAGTGCCTGCCAACGAGACGCTTGCAGGGGCGACGCTGTGGCGCGCGGGCGATGCGGATGGTGGCGCCGCCACGAGCACCGCATACGAGTTTTGGTTCGCTGGCCCCGAAAACAACCTTGGCATTCCGTCTGACAATTTTGGGCAATGTGAGGGAGGTGTCTTCTGTCCTACGGGCGTAGGAAACGCTGGCCAGCCTCTATCGAGTACGAATCGTCTGGTGGTCCCTAGCTCGAACTTGGGCGCGCATCTCTACATGAATGCCTCGTGCGTTGGATCGTCGGAATACGCGTGCCCGACGGGAGAAGATCCCAACGGCTATGCGGCGGTGGTCTACCTGTTTGCGGCGGACCTCGTTCTCGAACAGAACGCGGGGCCGAGCGCGAGCGGCGTGAGCGGGGAACTGGCGAGCGCGCCGGCGGTGAGTGGCACCAGCGATCTGGCGTTCAACGCTACCGACCCGGGGTCGGGTGTGTACGAGGCGGTGTTCAGCGTGGACGGACAGGTCGTGCAGAGCACGGTTCTGGACGAAAACGGCGGGCGGTGCAAAGACGTGGGGCAGACGACCGACGGGAGCCCGGCATTCCTCTATCTGCAGCCGTGCCTGGGCGCGGTGAGCGTGGACGTGGGCATGGACACCACGAAGCTGAGCAATGGGGCGCACCACCTGGTCGTGAGCGTGCTGGACGCGGCCGGGAATGCGGCCCCGGTGCTCGACCGGGAGATCACGGTCGCCAACCCGACGCCCTCTGGGATCCTTGGGTCGGCGAACGGGCCGGCGAACGGGCCGGCGAACGGGATCAACGCGTCGGCCACCCCGACGCTCGTGGTCCGCTGGAGGGGTACGAGGAGTCCGACTCTGACCAGCCGGTACGGCCGCGTGCTGAGCATCGCCGGGCGGCTGACCGCGCCGGGCGGCGTGCCGATCTCCGCGGCGCAGATCGAACTGCACGCCACCCCCGCGTATGTGGGTGCGAAGACGGTCGCGCTGGCGAGCCCGCGCACGGGGCTGGATGGAAGCTTCGCCGTGCGTCTGCCCCATGGGCTCTCCTCGTGCACGCTGCGCTTCGCCTATCGCACCCATCTCGGCGAC
>JADGPK010000163.1 GCA_017882445.1 Solirubrobacteraceae bacterium | reverse complement strand
GGGCAGGGTTTCGACGCCGCCGAGCTCGTGAAACCGGATGAGGGCGGAGCGGAACGCGGCGAGCCCGGCGCGGGCGGCGACCAGCACGCGGAAGCGCCGCGCATCCTTCGTTTCCGCTGGGTCTCCTGGTCGCGAGAGCAGCGCCGAAGCCACCGCCGATTCGAGCGTGGTCAGGACGAGGGCCCCAGACCGCCTCGGCGGCGTGGACCAGGACATCGGCGGCCCGCTGTAAAGAAGGGCGAGCTGTGGTGCTTCAGCGCTCTCCGCGACGGCCAGAAAGGCGTTGAACAGGGCTCGCAGGGGCGGCTCAGACGGTGGGCGCCCCTGGATCGCTTCCTCGAGCTGAAACAAGAGTCGGCTGACGTCCTGCAGCGCGACGTCCTCCTTCGATCTGAAGTACCGGAAGAAGGTGCGCTCCGAGACGTCGGCGGCCTCGGCGATGTCGGCGATGGTCGTGGCGCGGTAGCCGCGCTCCGCGAAGAGGCGCAGGGCTGTTTCGTGGAGCGCCTCCCTCGTCGCGGCTTTCTTGCGCTCGCGCAGACCCGTGTGGGGAGCGTCGCTCATACCAGCAGTGTAACACGTCAGCCCTGACAAATGGCAGAGTTGACACTTTTCTAGGCGGGCCCTATCGTGGAGGCGCCATGAGAGGTGGGCGCCACCATGTCTAGACTCCTTTATCGCCTCGGCGTCGTGTGCGTGAGGCGCAAGTACTTCGTCCTGTTGGTCTGGGCATTCGTCGTCGCCGCTGTCGCGGCGGGCGTGCTCCTGTTCGGGGCGCGCACGAACAACGACATCAGACTGCCCGGGACGGACGCCCAGCGTGCCTCAGACCTCCTCAGCCGGGAGTTCCCGCCGCAGCAGAACGGACAGAGTCCGATCGTCTTCCACGCATCCCGCGGCACGCTCACGGACGCTGCGAGCAAACGGGCCGTCCAGGCTTCGCTCAGCGACATCACCCATACGGCCCACGTCTCCAGCGTCATCGGTCCCTTCTCCCGCGCCGGCAAGACTCTCATGAGCGCGGACGGCAAGACGGCCATCGTCCAGGTGCTCCTCGATGTCAACGGCGGCCAGGTCACGCGGGAGCTGGCGAGCAAGATCCTCGCTGCTGCTGGTCCCGCGCGCAGGACGGGTATCCACGTGGAAGCCGGCGGCGTCCTCGGCGTCAGGCTGTCTGAGACCAAGTCCAGACGCAGCGAGCTGATCGGCATCGTGGCGGCGATCATCATCCTGGCCTTCACTTTCGGGGCCCTAGCCGCCGCCGGTATGCCGGTCGTGACCGCGCTGGTCGGCCTGGTCACCGGACTCGGCCTCATCGGCCTGCTCGGTCACGCCGTCGCGATCCCGGACGTCGCTCCCACGCTGGCGACGATGATCGGGCTCGGTGTCGGCATCGACTACGCGCTGTTCATCGTCTTCCGTCACCGCGACCAGCTCCACGCCGGCGAGGGCGTTGAGGAATCCATCGCTCGCACCATGGCCACGTCGGGCACAGCGGTGGTGTTTGCCGGCGGGACCGTCATCATCGCGCTGCTCTCCCTTCTGGTCGCGCGAGTGCCCATTCTTGGCGCTATGGGCCACACGGCCGCCATCGTCGTGCTCGTCGCGGTCCTCACGGCCGTCACGCTGCTGCCGGCGATCCTCGCGCTGCTCGGTCACCGCATCGACGCCGTGCGGCTCCCCGGACGCCGGCGTCCGGAGGCGGCAGCGACCGGCGAGAACGTCTGGGCGCGCTGGGCCGGCCTCGTCACCCGGCACCCCTGGGTCGCCCTCATCACCTCTCTCCTCGTGCTCGTGCCGCTGATGGCGCCGACGCTGACGCTGACGCTCGGGCAGGAGGACGTTGGCGTGGCGTCCACGTCCACGACCCAGCGGCGCGCCTTCGACCTGATCTCAGCCGGCCTCGGTCCCGGCGCCAACGGTCGCCTCTTCGTCGCCGCCGAGTTCCGGCCGGCTGCTGCCCCGAGCGCCGCCTACACGACAAAGCGCGACGAAGGGGAGCGGTTGAAGCAGCGGATCGAGGCCCGCCGGCGGAGGCTCGAGAAAAGGGCGGCGGCGCTCATGAAGGGGCGGACCGTCCTCGAGGCCGAGAAGGTCGGTCTTCAGGCGCAGGCGGCCGCGTTGCAGGTCCGGCTAAGCTCGCTTCAGGCACAGGCGGCGACGCTGCGGCGGCAGCAGTCACAGCTGCTCGGCCAGAAAGCTCGGCTGACGGCGGAGAAGGCGCGCCTGACGGCCAAGCTGCAGACCTTGGCCGTGCAAGGCCAGGCACTGGCGGCGCAGATCGCCAAGGTGCAGCAGGAGATCGCCGCCTCACAGGACCCGGTCCGGATAGCCCAGCTGCAGGCCGAGCTCGCCACCCTCGCGGCGCCTGCACAGGCGGTGCAGGCGCAGATCGCTGCCTTGCAGAAGGACGCCGCGTCGCTGGCGCGGCAGGCGAAGCGCCTCGAAGCTCAGGGCCGCGCCCTCATAGCGAAGGCGAGTGCGTTGAGCTGGCAGGGCGCGGCGCTCCAGGCGCAGGCCGACCGGCTGACGGCGCAGGGCGACTCCCTGAAGAGCCAGGTCCGGGTCCTCGAACGCCAGGCACGGCGTCTCAGGGAGCAGAAGCGTCAGCTCGAGAGGGACGCCAAAAAGGCGCTCACGCTGAAGGCCGAGTTCACGAAGCTGCTCACCAAGGCCGGCGGGCAGTCTCGCGCCACCAACCCCCGCGTCGTGCGGCTCCAGGACGCGCTGGCCCGGACGGCCGGTGTAGCGTCCGTAGCGCCGCCCCGGGTAAACAGGACCGGCAGTGCGGCCGTGTTCGCCGTCACGGCCACGACGCGCCCGGCCGATCCCGCGACCGCCGACCTTGTGAAACGCCTTCGCGGCACGGTCATCCCCGAGGCCACGCGAGGCGCCGGGGTCACGGCGTATGTGGGCGGCGTCACGGCAGCTTATGACGACCTCGCGGCGCTCATCTCACGGCGACTGCCGCTGGTCATCGGCACGGTGCTCGCGCTGAGCTTCCTCATCCTCCTGGTGGCGTTCCGCTCGGTGCTCGTGCCCCTCAAGGCGATCCTCTGCAACCTTCTCGCCGTCGGCGCCTCGTTTGGCGTGCTCACCGTCGTGTTCCAATGGGGGTGGGGGCTGAGCCTAGTTGGGCTTTCGAATCCGTATGGGACCGTACCGATCGCGAGCTACGTACCGCTGCTGATGTTCGCCGTCCTCTTCGGGATGTCCACGGACTACGAAGTGTTCCTCATCAGCCAGATCTTCCAGGCCCACGCGGCCGGGGAGGGGTCGCACGAAGCCGTGCGCTCCGGCGTCGGCACCAGCGCCCGGGTCATCACGGTCGCGGCCGTGATCATGATCA
>JADGPK010000162.1 GCA_017882445.1 Solirubrobacteraceae bacterium | reverse complement strand
GTCGCGCTGCGCGCGCAGGTATGTGAACCCTGACGACCGACCCCTGCTCTGCATCGTCAAGTTCGGGACAGGTGACCTCGGACACCTGGGCTCACAAGCACATCAGCAGTTGCTATGTGGCGCGACGAGAGTGACCTCGCAGAGCAGGCGGTGGCGATGAAGCTTGCGGTGAGGATGAGGGCCGCGAGGGTGCGGATCGCGACAGGGCTGAACGGCCGCGTTCAGGAGCGCAGCGTCCCGTTGAACACGGTCGCCGAGGACTCCCAGGCTTTCCCAGGCTTCAGCGATGACGCGCGACGCTGCCATCGCGGCCACTCGATCAGGGCGCTGCTGGGCTAGTCGAAACTGCAGCAGGACAAGATTGCGCAGAACCCGGTTAGCCTCGTATCGCCATCGGAAGTCTGGCGACGTGCCGAGAACCTCTGTCAGGGTAGCTTTGGCGCGAAGCTGAGCGAGCTCTTGAAGTAGGGCAGGGTCTTGGGCAAGGCCAAGTCCGTCCCGATCGCCCTGGTCAATCATCGCCAGCTACCAGGTCGACACCGGCTGCCCCGCAGACGGCGTCAATCAGCTCCCGGAGCTCAGAGACGCGACCAGCGCGCGTCGACAGGGGGATGAGCAGATCGTCTCGAGCCGCCAGCTCCTCGATTACCTCCTCACGCCACACCTCGGTCTCGAACGTCAGGAACACCCCGTACGTCGATAGGTCCGCGTCCCGTGAGTTCAGGTAGCTCTCCAAAGCCCCCAGATGGGGGGACGCCTCCACGTACATGCGTTGAAGGACAAACGTCAGGATCGAGTCAAAACCGCGCTTCTCGTCCTCGACGAGCTGGTCATGCGCGGCAACCGCAGCGTTCTTGTCGTACGTCGTCCTCAGCTTGCTCTCGGCGAAAAGAACTTCGGTCGCACCTTCGTCTGTGAGCCGCAGCCCGAACAGGTCGGTTCCCGGAAGCGTCTGCTCGGGGTCGATCTGATATCGGAGCTTCGACACTGGAAACTGCCAGCCCTCGAACGTTTCCGCGATCGCCTGGGCGAGCACCTCGCCGAACTCGCCGCGTCGTATCCCGGGACGGCCTCGAGCGAGGCGCGCGGCAATCGGTCCCCAACCAAGCGCCGCACCCATCCTGTCGATGTAGCGGGGATCGAGCTTCGCGTCGCGCAGCCGCCGCCCGAGTTGGTCAGTGACATCCTCCGGCCGAGGGTGGATCTCCTCGACGTCAATGACAGTGAACGCCGGGTCACCAGGCCGTGGTTCGTAGACGAGCCAATCCCGGAGCGTCACGCGATCACCAGTCTCATCTCCTCGTCGGCCTCGCCCCGGACTCGAACAAACACCCGTTGAGATTAGCGGACACGTTCCAGATGCCGACAGTTGCGGACCCGCCATGCGCTCGAGGGCCGGACTTGCACTTCAAGCCGTCACCTCGTGCGGTCCGGGCGGGGATAGTGGTGCTCCAGCTCGGTGGCGAGGATGGACCGCCGGAGAAGGCCGTCGGGATCAAGGTCTGGTTCGTCCGGGATCAGGCGCAAGGCGAGTGACATGTCCAAGGCCCACTGAAGTGACGCGATATGCGCCTTGGCGAAGGCCCAACGCTCGTCGGGCGGAAGGTCAGCCAACCTCTCGGGCTCTGACTGCGTTGAGGCGAAGCGGGCCCAATCCGCGTCGATCTGATCGTCAGTCAGCACCGGCTGAGACTCGAAGTGCCCGAGGAGGGAGGTCACCTCGTCGTCCTCCTTCAGGAACGAGGCCAGGGCGTCAGCGTGGCGGAACCCAAGCCCATCACGGACGGACGCCGACGTGATCTCGTCTGCGTACAGGCCCATCGGTCCGGCGAACGCGAAGCGGCGTCGAGCATCGACCGGAAACAGCGTCATCGGGAAGCGAAGGACGAGGAGCGTCAACATGCGGTGAACGGCCATGCCGAGGAACGTGAGCCAGAAGACGAGCTCTGGGTAGGTCGCCACGGCCCGGTTCCCGTCCCGCATATGGAGAAGACCTTCGTCCGGGGTCTGGACATGAGCTCCACTCGACGCGGAACCATAGAGTGCCTCCACCTGTTGCCGGAAGCTCGCAACTGCGGCAAAGCGCGGCTCGTCGAAGATCGCGTCGAGCATCTGCCGGTATCGAGGGCGATGCCCATCGCCCTCGAGGTAGCGGAGGTAGTCCCGCAAGCGGTGGCCCTCGGGGTCGCCGTGGATCCAGACCTCGGCCAAGGCGCACTCGATGAAGGACCGGAGCATGGCTAGGGCGGCCCGGGGATAGCCCGCAAGCCCAGCCGAAAGCGAGTCGCCGAGCGCCAAAGTCGCCTCGAAGTAGGTGTGGTGTTGCATCTCGATGAATGCCGGGTCCGACGCCCTACGAGGCCCGCGCAGCTCGCCTTCCGGAATCAGGATCGGCATCGGCAGGGCCGGGACGTAGTCGACCCATGCGCCGACGGCTCGGACGGCGAGCAGGTACAACTCGTCCGGCTCGGAGTCCCAGCGTTCGACCACTGTCGTGCCGAACTCGTCGAGGTCGAACCCGAAGTACGGGAGGACGGCTCGCATCGATCGGCGTGATACGTGGCGGCCAGCTGCGGGATACCCGTAGCCACCCGTCGGCAGGTGGAACGGACTGCGCCCTTCCGTCCTGTCAGGCACCGATCGCCGGCAGTCGCGGTTTCCTCACTTCGTCAGACTACGGCCGCCGTCCACGGCCCGCCGCCGCGGGTGCGCACAGGGGACCACTGCCGGCAGGGGCGCTCTCGTCGCCAAGCCAGCCAGGGTGGCCCGCCGGGCGCCTCAGGGTGCCGCAAGGGCGTCGCCGGCGAACCGGAGTGTGAGGCACCGACACAATGTTGCCATCGTGGCGAGGCTCACTCACGTCGAGCGGACCGACGTCGATTCCCTCGCGACCGCCGCACCGAACTCCGCCCCAGAGTCCACCGGGACTCCCTCGAGCTCGATGCGGGTGCCGTAGTCCGCGATGACCTGCCCGGCGATGGCGGGGTCGGACTCGAGCAAGAGCGCGGGCCCGAGCACGTCAGCTCGACTGGTTGGGTCGGAGCTCGACTTGCGCGACGTCGGTCGTCGCGGCCTTCGTCGTGTCTCCCGGTTGGCCAGCCCCCGTCACACCGTGTCGCACACGGCTTTGGCGTCGAGGCGACCTACGTGTCGCCCGTGGGGTACGCCCTGACGCGCGCCGTTCTCCCAGACCCGGGCTGATCCCGCACCGTGGGGCAGAACGGCCGCCACACGATGAGCGGCGGATGGGAGCGGAGCGGGGGCCCCGCCGTCCCGGAAGGGCCCGGCGGATGTGATGCGTGGGCTCGCGTGCCGGGCGAGCGCCCGGTTACAACCGGGGAGTACCATCCCG
>JADGPK010000161.1 GCA_017882445.1 Solirubrobacteraceae bacterium | reverse complement strand
GCCCTCGCCTTCGGCTCGGGCGCCGCCCTCACGCTCGACGAGTTCGCGCTCATCCTGCACCTCGAGGACGTCTACTGGACCGGCGAGGGACGCGCCTCGATCGACGCCGTGATCCTCGGCGTCACGTTCATCACGCTGCTGCTCACCGGCTTGACGCCGCGCAGCATCGGTGAGGTCGGAGACTTGGCCGCGATGTCGCGCTGGGTGGGCTCCGCCCTCATCCTCAGCGGCGCCGCCTTCGTCATCGTGAGCTACCTCAAGGGCAAGCTGTTCATGGGGACGGTGGGCATCTTCGTGCCCCCTGTCGCCGTGATCGGCGCCCTGCGCCTCGCCAAGCCCAACTCGCCGTGGGCGCACCGCCGGTACGCCAACAGCCCCGGTATGCTCGAGAGGGCCCGCCACCGCGACGAGGGCTTCAACCGGCGCTGGCGGCAGCGCAAGCTCTATTTGTGGGACGTCATCGGCGGCAAGCCGCACCTGCGCCTTCCGCACCGCCACGGGCATCACGACGACCACGGCAACGACCCCGGCCGCGGCTCCACCGATTCACGGATCTGAGGTCGGGCCCTGGCGTGACGGGCCGCCACGGCTGTCTTAGCCCGCGCCGTCCCCGGATCTGGGGATGCCGGCGAAAAAGGCGGCGAGGGCAAGTTCGTAGACGATCAGCACGAGTACGATGACGATGACCGCGCTGAGGGATCCCGCCATGAACATGAGGACGATCACGGCGATGGCGGCGCCGGCCACCCGCAGCACGTCCATGTGGGCGGCCGCCCAGCGGCCGGCGCCCGTCTCAGGGGCGGTGAGGTCGGAGGCGACGCCGAACAGCTTGGAGAAGCCGCGGCCCAGGGCCTCGACCCAGTCGGGCCGCGTGGCCAGGAAGGCGGCGACGGCGACGACCGCCCCGCCGACGATCAGCCAGACCACGATCCCGTTGAGGCTGGTGATGGCCGACGACACGAAGGCCTTGGCCACGGGCAACGCCCCCGTGTCCTTGAGGGCGGCGATGATGCGTTGCTCGAGCTGCCTCTCGGCGACTCGTACCACGACCACGGCAAACAGGACGCCGAGCCCGAGCTCGAGCGCCGTCCAGCGCTTGCGCGGCGAGACGAGCAGCGCCGCCAGGATCAGCAGGGCGGTGATCACGCAGATGGCGATCACCAGCGTGTGGAACAGGCTGAGCGCCCGCTTCGCCGCGTAGCCCTGGGTTCCCTTGAGAAGAGTGACGGCGCCGAAATCGGCCGGCAACGTCTTGCCCGTGGCGTCCTGAAGGAGCGTGCGGATCTGGTCGGGCGCGGTCTCGGGGTCGATCTGCGGCAGTTGCACGTCCTTGCCGAGGAGCTTGGGGATCTGCGCTTCGAGGCGCTGCAACGCCACCCCGATGAGCGGCAGGAGGTTGAGGGTCACGTCGTTCTCGTTGACCGAGACGTACCTGTTCTTGTCTTGCAGAGCCGTGATCAGCTGCTGGTGAGCGAATCGATTGACGTCGACCCAGATGGTCTGCGCCGTCGGCGTGGCGAGGAACTTGTCGATCTCCTTGATGAGGAAGTCGCGCAGCGTCTGGGTGAGCGGTTGCGCCAGCACCACGGCGTCGGACGGCAGCGCCTTGGCGATGCGGTTCTGGAGGTCGGCGACTTCGAGGGTCTTGTCGGCCACGAAGGTGCTGACGGAGTGGCGTACCGCCGGATCCTCGGCCACGGGCGCCACCGTAGCCACCCACTTGTCGGTGTTGAAGACGAGGCTGTCGGACCAGAGGGCCAGAGCGCTGATCACGAGGCCGACCACGGCCATGACGACGAGGATGAGCGCCAGCCAGCGCCGCAGCCGCGGGGCGCCGGTGACGGCGGTCACGGCGCCGCCGGCGCCGGCCGGCTCGGCGGCGTCCGTCGGCCGTGCGGCCGCTTCGTGCTTCTTCGGCGCGGCCTTGGGCCGCCCGCTCCCCTGCGACTTCTTGCCGCCCCGAGGCTTCGGGGCTCCCTTGTCCGGCATCGAGACTCCCTCTGTCGACCTCGCAGATCACGATACCGGCTGCGGCTGCGAATCCCTGCGCTGCCTGCACAGCGCGTGGAGCTGAGAGGGAAGACCGAAGCTGCGGGAGGGGTGCGGGCCGGCGGCCGGAAGAGCCGGCGGCCCGCGCGTCAGTCGGAGATCTCCACGCCTTTCCAGAACGCGACGTGGTCCTTGATGTCCCCGCCGCTTCTTTGGGGGTCGGGTAGTACCAGGCAGCGCCCCGGTTCACCTGACCCTCGACTTCGACGTCGATGTAGCTCGCCTGGCCTTTCCATGGGCAGACGGTGAGCTCGATGATCCCCTCGCGAAGGGTGTTCTGCGGGTCCGACGGAACGGTGGTCACCGGCGCATGACACGGGATGACGGCCCGCTGCGGTTTGCCGCGGGGGCCGCCCGGTGAACGTACACAGTGACGCAGACGTCAGGTGCGACCAGGAGGGCAGCATGATCGACCACGTGGGCATCCCGGTGACCGACCTCGCGGCGAGCCGCGAGCTCTACGCGACGGCGCTGGCGCCGCTCGGCTACAAGGTGCTGTACGAGAACGAGGAGCACGGCATCGTGGGGTTCGGCGCGCAGCGGCCGCAGCTATGGCTCAGTCGCAGCCAACGGAAGATGGGCGTGCACGTCGCCCTGGTGGCCAGGAATCGCGCCGCCGTCGGGTCGTTCTACGAGCAGGCGCTGGCCGCGGGAGCCACCGACAATGGGCCGCCCGGTCCGCGTGAACACTACGCCCCGGGCTACTACGCGGCCTACGTCCACGATCTCGACGGCAACAACCTCGAGGCCGTGGTGCACGAGCAGTAGCGTAGGCGTGCGAGCCGGCCGGTCGCCAGACGGCCGGCCGGCTCGCACTTGACCGCGCGCGGTCTTCTTCCTGCTGGTCTTGATCGGGAGCTGGCTGCTCATGCCCAGACCACGGCTGTGGAAGCCGTTCATCCTCCTCGCCAGCTTCGTCTTCTACGGCTGCCGGGTGTGGCGCTGCGTGCTGCTACGCGGCTCGCGACCGCTGTAGTAGCATCGCGAGCATGCTCTTCCCGACCATCACCTTCGCGGTCTTCTTCCTGCTCGTGTACGCGGCGAACTGGCTCTTGATGCCGCGCCTCCGGCTCTGGAAGTGGGTGATCATCGGCGCCAGCTACGTCTTCTACGGCTGGTGGGACTGGCGCTTCGTCCTGCTGCTCGTGGCGGCCACGTTCGTGAACCAGGCGCTCGGCGTGCAGATCGCGCGCGCCCGCCGGCGCCGCGGCGGCGGACGCGCCGCCAAGCGCTGGCTTGTGCTGTCGGTGGTCGCCAACCTCGCGGCGCTGGGCTACTTCAAGTACGTCGACTTCTTCGCCGTCAACCTCGACCAC
>JADGPK010000160.1 GCA_017882445.1 Solirubrobacteraceae bacterium | reverse complement strand
GTGAGGAAGCTTCGGGCGCTTCGGGTACGTCGGGCACCAGTCGTCGAGCTCGTCGGCAACGGCGCCGAGGTCGAGGCTGAAGCGTTCGGCGAGCCAGCCCTGACGCCGCCCGGGTGACGCACACTAAGGAAGCCTAGTGTCGGACTCCAGCAGCGGACCCAACGAGCCGCTCCTGCGCCTGCGCCGTGGGCTCGGTAGCCTGTTGGGCACCGTGGCCACGCCCAAGACCGTCCTGCCCGACCTCGACCTCGCGAGAATCCGGCGCTACTGCGAAGGACGAGTCCCGACCCGCCTGCGCGACCAGATCCGGATCGAGCTCGATGTGCGTGGTCGGTCGGTCACGATCCTAGAGTGCCGACCGCCGTGGACGCCCGAGATCGGCCCGGATTGGACGCGGTTCCCGATCGCCCGCCTCCGCCACATCCAGGCACACAGCGTCTGGATGCTCTACTGGCGTGACCGCAACCTGCGCTGGCACCGCTACGACCGCATCGGGCCATCCCCTCACGTCGACCCGCTCCTCGCCGAGATCGAGGCAGATCCGACGAACATCTTCTGGGGCTAGGACACCGACGATGTCGCTTCACGATCAGTGCGTGCTGATCACGCCGACGCCGCCGGCCGTGAGCAGAGGAGCCGGACGGCGGAGCCCCTCGATCACGAGGTCGGGCCTGCCTCAGCTGAGTCGGGCCGAGATGGGCCGGTCGGCCCACCGGCCCCGGTGCGTGACGAGAGGACGCCGCGGCTGAGCTATCGTGGAGCGATGAGCACGACCCACACGTTCTTCCCGAACTTGATGGCCGAAGCCCCCGTCCCGGCCCGCGGGATCCACAGCCAGACGCTCTCGGACGAGGCCGGCGTCGAGCTCGTGCTGTTCGCCTTCGCCGCGGGTGAGCAGCTCTCCGAGCACACCTCGGCCCGCCCGGCGATCATCCACATCCTTTCCGGGGAGGGCGACCTCAGCGTCGGGGACGATGCCTACGCCGCGACCGCGGGAACGTGGGTCCGCATGCCCGCTGACACGAAGCACAGCGTGGTCGCCCGCACGCCGCTCGTGATGGCTCTCTACCTGCTGTCGCGCGAGGATCCATCCAGGCCCTGAGCCGGCGCGAGCCACGTAGATACGGCGCCGACGATGGCTTTCGTCGCGCAAGAGGCGCAACGGCACGCATGGCAGCAGCGGGGTTGCCGAGTCGAAGCGGAACGCTCATTCTTCGTCGACACGCAGGGAGGCTGGGGCGCAGCGAGCGGTGAGAACCGCTACTGGAGTTTGAATGCATCCCCGCTTCATGTTCGGGCACGCTCCTCTCGCCCGCGTCGCCGGCACTTGAATCGATGGCCGACGCTCCGCACCTGCCGTTCAGCGCCTACCCGGGCGGAGGCCGCGAACTGCTCGATCCGCCCAGCGGCACCGGTGCACGCAAGGGGTACGCGCGCGACATCCTGCGCTGGTGCGGGTACCAATGCGTGTACTGCGCCCTGGGCATGCGGACCTTCAACGGGTGGCTACAGCTGTCGGTGGACCACGTCGTGCCGCAGCAGGTCGTCGGGATGGGCTTCCCGCGCGAGTGGATCCGGAGCTCGGCCAACCTCGTGGCCGGCTGTCGTCCCTGCAACGATCTGTTCAACCGGGACCCGGTGGTCGAGTCGGTCCCCTCGACGCTCGAGGGGTTCTTCGACCTGCGCGACGCGATCTTCTTGCAGCGTCGCGCGAAGATCCTCGCCCGTCGGGACGAGGAACGGGCCTGGTTCGAGGAGCATGTGATTGAGGAGGGCGGGACCGGCGGCGCAGTCTGACTGGTGTGGTGGGCCAGGCCATCCACTCCGACGGCTCTCCCGCCACCTTCGTGCGCACGTACCGGGGCGCGAGGCACGCCTTGGCAGCGGCGCGAGCCTCGCAGCAGCACGAAGACAGGGGACCGCGCACGACTCTGGCACGATCTTGCATACATTCTGAACCCAACCCCGCCTGAAGCTGCACGATCGGAGGTTCCGTGGAGCAGATGCTCGCACTCGAGATGGTCCGTGTGACCGAAGCGGCCGCGATCGCCTCGGCCCGGTTCATGGGCCGCGGCGAGAAGGACGGCGCCGACCGGGCCGCCGTCGAGGCGATGCGCCGGGCGATGGACGAGATCGAGTTCGCCGGGCGGATCGTGATCGGCGAGGGCGAGCGCGACAAAGCGCCGATGCTCTATATCGGCGAGAAGGTCGGCCGGCGCGAGGAGGACGAGCGACGCGACGCCCCGGAGGTCGACATCGCGGTCGACCCGCTGGAGGGGACGAACCTCGTCGCCTCCGGACAGGCCGGCGCGATCACCGTCCTCGCCGCCTCCGAGAAGGGCGGTCTCGTCAATGCCCCCGACACCTACCTCGAGAAGCTCTGCGTCGGGCCGGTCGTTGCGGGGAAGGTCGACATCCGCGACTCGCCGACCGACAACCTGCGGCGGATCGCCGAGGCGCTCGGCCGGCGGGTCAACGACATCACCGTCGTCATCCTCGATCGGCCGCGCCACGACGCGCTCATCGCCGAGGTCCGCGAGGCGGGCGCCCGGATCAAGCTGATCAGCGATGGCGACCTGTCGGCGGCGATCAGTTGTGCCGTCTCCGGCACCGGCGTCCATGCGGTCATGGGGATCGGCGGAGCGCCGGAGGGGGTGATCACCGCCGCCGCCCTGCGCTGCCTCGGCGGCGAGATCCAGGCTCGCTTCCGCTACCGGAGCGATGAAGAGCGCGCTCGTGGGGCGCGGATGGGCCACGGCGACGAGGACCGGGTCTACTCGACCGAGGAGCTCGCCTCGGGTGAGAACATCGTCTTCGCCGCGACTGGGGTGACGGCCGGCGACCTCCTCCAAGGCGTCCGCTTCTTCGGCGGCGGAGCGCGGACCCACTCGCTGACCACAACCTACCGGACGAAGCAGGTCCGCTTCATCGACACAGTCCACATGTTCGACCGGGACAGCCCGCCGCGGGTCCGGCTCTGATATAGAGGGCCTTGCGCTGGGCGCTCATCGATGCCGCCACCACGCTGCCCAGGACGCCCGCTATCGAGAACGGTACACCCGAGCGTGCAACGCGAGGCCTTCCTGCTCGCGGGAGCCACGCTGGTACCCGGCATCGTGGTCGCTTGGACGATCGTCGAAAGACTTCAATCGCAGGAGCGGGTTCCCTGAAGGGGCCACTGCCTGCTCTGGGGTGCCGCTACTTGCGCTCCGCCGGACCAACGCGGCTCGCACGAGCCGTCCTCGGTTGAGCTCGCGCCGCCCTATTCGTCGCCGGGGAGGCGGTGGCGGGCAACGTAGGCTGCGGCCTGAGCTCGGCGTTGCAGGTTGAGCTTGGCGAGGATGGAGCTCACGTAGTTCTTGACCGTCTTGTCGGAGAGGAAGACCT
>JADGPK010000159.1 GCA_017882445.1 Solirubrobacteraceae bacterium | reverse complement strand
GCAGGAGGCCCAGCCGGCGGGTCTAGGAGTCACGGTCTCTCTGTGTGTAAGCGCCGCCACCGGGGAGCAGGTCGACTACGACACGCTGTTCCGCGCCGCGGACGCCGCGCTCTATGACGCCAAGCGCGCCGGGCGCAGCCGCGTGGTCGCCGCGCCGCCCGCGGTGGAGCCGCAGGAAACGAGCACGGCCGGCGCGGTCAGCTCGCAGCTGCTCGCGGGCGCAACCGCGTGGCCGTGAGCTGCCGGGCGGGCGCGTCGCGCGAGGAGCCCAGAGCATCGGCACCGGCCCGCCCGCTCATGGGCCGGCATCCGCAGAGCGGCGCACCCTGTAGAGCGCGACGGGCTCATGGACACCATGCACGCGACGCTCGCCTGCGAAGGAGAAGCGGTAGTCGCCGCTCACGCGGCCACGCAGCACCCCTTCGGTCAGGACACTCCCGGGGCGCGCGATGGCAGTGATGCGGCTCGCCAGGTTCACAGGCGGCCCGAACCAGTCGCCCGCCCGGCTGAGGGCGGGACCGATCGCAACGCCCGCGCGCAGCGCGGGGAATTGCTCGCCCTCCTGCTCGGCGAGATCGACCAAGGCCAGGGTGGCGCCGATCAGCGGCGCCGGCTCGGCAGAGGTGAGCATCGCCGCATCGCCGATCGTCTTCACGAGCGTCACGGGCGGCTCGCACACCTCGCTTGCCAGCTCCTCAAGGCGCATCGCGAGCCGCGAGAGCTCATGCGGCTCGACATGGGCGCCCAGGCGGGTGAACCCGACAAGGTCAGCGAAGCACACCGTCATCTCGCGAGACCCAGGCAGCCGTCCCGCAGCCCGGTCAGCTGCGCTGATCGCCTCGCTCTCGGCCACCTGGCGCAGGTGAACCGTCAGGAGGTTCACGACCAGGGACCTGGCCAGCGGCGCGAGCTCCGCCGCGACGTGCGCGTAGCGCTGCGCCAGCTCGTGCTCGCCGACGCCCGGCTCGAGCACCAGGCGCAACGCGAGCGCGCGCATCGCCTCCGCCGAGCGGGCCAGCCCCCGGCCGAGCGTGCGGATGAGCTCAAGCATCTCCTCTTCGGAGATGCCCGCCTCGCGGGCGACGCTCGCAGTGCGCACAGCTTCGACGTCGGCCTCCAGGAAGGAGCGCTCATCCGGTCCCGGCACGGGCAGTCCCATCGCGCGGCGAGCCGCGAGCAGGAAGGACACCTCGACTCCGGCCAGCTCGGCGACCTGGGCGGCGTTGTAGCGTGCGGGTCCGGCGATGACGCGCTCGGCCGCGAGGAACACGAGCGTCCCCTGCGCGGTATGACGGCGCAGCTCCGCCACCGGCACGCCGTCCCGGGAGAGCTGCTCCAGCAGCATAAGACGCTCGGTGCGCCCAGGCTCACCGACGCCGTCGAGCAGGCCCTCGCGCTCGAAGTACACCGCCCGCGGCGACTCACCGCACCCGCCCTGGCTCGGGTCCTGGGATTGCAGGGCAGGCGTCTTTGCCGGCTGGCGCCCAGGCACTCGGCCTCAGCGCCTCCGCGCCTCGACGGCTCGCTTGAGACCCTCGGGCGGCTGCCCGGTGAGCAGAGCTTCGAGCCTCCCGAGGACCGGGCCCCGGGCCAGGAGAGACAGGACACGGCCAGGGTCGAACTCGATCTGGAAGCTCGCGTGCGTGCGAGAATCGCCGAGGTCCTCGAACGTCCAGGCGACGGTGAGGTGCTTCAGGTCGCCGGACGCTCGCTCCATGTGGAGGGAGCGTCCTTCCTCGTAGGTGACGCGCAGGTTCACCTCGACCTGGGTGACGATCGCGTCGATGCTGGTCCTGACCAACGATGTGCGGCCATCGCGGTCGCGCTCCAGGACCTCGACGGCTGCGATGGCCTCCTGCCACTCGGGCGTACGTGGAGTGTCACAGACCATCTCGAAGCAGGCCACGGATGGAGCTCCTATCTCGGCCGAGGAGGCACCCCCGAAGCGGCTCATCGCAGCTCCGCCGAACTCTTGCCGAGCAGCTGGCGGGCGATGATCAGCAGCTGGATCTGCTGGGTGCCCTCGAACAGGTCGAGGATCTTCGCGTCCCGCGCCCACTTCTCAAGCAGCCCTGTCTCGCTGTAGCCGACGGCGCCGCAAAGCTCGACGCAGCCGAGCGCCACATCCACGCAGACCCTTCCGGCCTTGGCCTTCGCCATCGAGGCCTGCAGCGAGTTCGGCTGGCTGTTGTCGGCCATCCACGCGGCCTGCAACGTCAACAGGCGGGCGGCCTCGTAGTCGGCTTCCATCGCCAGCAGGCACGCGGCGGCGGCGTGCTGGGTGAGGGCTGGGGCCGCGTAGTCGACCTTGACGCCCACCTTCTCGAGCAGGTCTCTGGTCTCCTCCAGGCACGCGCGGGTCAGGCCGACCGCCATCCCCGCGACCAGCGGACGCGTGTTGTCGAAGGTCTGCATCGCGCCGGCGAAGCCCTGCTTGACGTCGACGTCGGGGCTGCCGAGCATGTCCTCCTTCGGCACACGGCAGTCCTCCAGGCGGAACGCCGCGGTGTCCGAGGCGCGGATGCCCAGCTTGTGCTCAAGGCGCTCGAGCTTCAGCCCGGGGTTCTCGCGTTCGACGACGAACGACTTGATCGCCGCGCGCCCCTTGGAGCGATCCAACGTCGCCCACACCACGACCAGCTCGGCGCGCTCGCCGGAGGTCACATAGATCTTCTCGCCGTTCAGCACATACTCATCGCCGTCGAGCACCGCCGTCGTGCGGATCGCCGCGGAGTCCGAGCCGGCCTCGGGCTCGGTGATCGCCATCGCCGCCCAGCGACCCTCGAAGCGCGCGAGCTGCTCCTCGCTTGCGACCGAGGCGATAGCGGAGTTGCCGAGACCCTGCCGCGGCATGCTGAGCAGCAGTCCGACATCGCCCCAGCAGAGCTCGATCACGCTCAGCACCGTCGAGAGGTTCGAGCCGTTGCGGTTGGAGTGATCGGCGCCGGTTGCACTCTCGCGTCGCACACCGGCGGCACCCGCGCCGTTGGCGCTCCCCGCGTTCATGCCGTCGATCAGCGCGGCCAGCATGTCGAGCTCCTTCGGATAGGAGTGCTCGGCGAGGTCGTACTTGCGTGAGATCGGACGGAACACCTCGCCCGCGACCTGCCGCGCCTGGGCCACGAGCGGGGCGAACTTCCTGGGGGTCTCAAGGTTGATCATTTCTCTCCTTGCTCGGGCTAGACGAGCAGGGCGCCCTCCATCACGCCTGCCGCTCGCAGGTCCCGGAACCAGCGCTCCACGGGGTGCTCCTTGACATAGCCGTGCCCGCCCAGCAGCTGGACGCCTTCTGAGCCGATCCGCGCTGCCTTCTCCGCGCAGAGGCTCCGGGCGAGCGCGGCCGCGCGCTCGAAGCTCATACCCCGGTCGGCGCGCGCTGCGCCACGGTAGGTCAACAGGCGCATCCCTTCGAGCTCGAT
>JADGPK010000062.1 GCA_017882445.1 Solirubrobacteraceae bacterium | reverse complement strand
TGCGGCGGTGCTGAACACGAACGTCTGCACCGCGGTGGCGATGCTGGTGTGGATCGCCTGGGACTACATCTTCCGCGACAAGCCGTCGCTCATCGGCTCGGTCAACGGGATGATCACAGGGCTCGTGGGTATCACCCCGGCGGCAGGTTTCGTCAACGGCTGGGGCGCCATCGCGATCGGTGTGATCGCCTCGACGATCGTGTGGATGGCGATCAGGTTCCTGAGCCGAGCACCCGTGTTCCGCAGTGTCGACGACACCCTCGGGGTGATCTATACCCACGGGATCGCGGGCCTCGTCGGAGGTCTCTGCGTGGGCATATTCGCGGACCCGCACATCGTCGAGTACATCGGCATCGGCAGCGCGTCGAACCTGCCGGGCAAAGCGGGTGTGGTGCACGGCAGCTGGACGCTGTTGCGCTGGCAGGCCGAGACGGCCGGCTTCGTGATCGTGTTCAGCGGCACGATGACGTTCATCCTGCTGAAGCTCGTCGGGATCTTCGTGCCGCTGCGCCTCTCAGACGAAGAGCTGGAGATCGGCGATCACGCGATCCACGGCAACGAGGTCTACCCCTCGGACGTACCGACGCTCGGCGGCCCGCACGCACCCGCGTGGCAGCCCGGCGGCACGGTCCCGGCTGGAGCGGGCGCCTAGCGGGCGCGCCAGCGCCTTGCGGCCCGGGCGCGTCCTCCCAACGGACGCGCCCGGGCCGGAGCAGGCCGACAGGCCGATCGATAGCTCTCCTCACAGCGACCCCGCCTCGGCGGGGTCGTTTGTCGTGTGTGTCGGCCGGCAATCGATCGCGCCGGTCGGCAGCGAGGCCGTCGCGCGTACGGCGGAGCAGGTGGCTAGAGAGCTACGCCCACCGGGCAGGCGACGCCGGTGCCGCCGAGGCCGCAGTATCCGGCCGGGTTCTTCGCCAGATACTGCTGGTGGCAGTCCTCGGCGTAATAGAACGGGTGCTCGGGGCTCGCCTCGAGCAGCTCGGTGGTGATCTTCCCGTGGCCGGCCGCCGAGAGCATCTGCTGATAGGCGCGCAGCGAGGATTCAGCCGCGGCGCGCTGGGATGAGCCGCTCCACATGATCAGAGACCGGTATTGGCTCCCGACGTCGTTGCCCTGCCGCATCCCCTGCGTGGGATCGTGTCCCTCCCAGAACAGCCTGAGCATCTCCGCGTAGCTCGTCGCGCTGCCGAAGGCGACCAGGACGACCTCGGCGTGGCCGGTGCGACCGCTGCAGGCCTCCTCGTAGGTGGGGCTCGGCGTCGTGCCGCCCGCGTAGCCGACCGCGGTGGCGTGGACGCCGGGGGCCTGCCAGAAGATACGCTCGGCTCCCCAGAAGCAGCCCATGCCGAAGATCGCCGTCTGAACCCCGTCGGGGAACGGTCCCTGAAGCGGCGTTCCGAGCACCGCGTGGAGCTCTGGCACCCCGGTCGCCTCGACGCGCCCCGGCGGAGCCGCGGCGGGCTCGACCATCGACGTGCTGTCACGACCGAACAGGCGCATACGCTCAGGCTAGCCGCTGTCTGGAGTGTCTCCGGCGCCTCGTGTGGGGATCGGGCAACCCCACGCTCCCGCGATGCTTGGACGCTCCAGCTCAGCGCGAATAGACGGTGAAGAAGTCCCGATCGTCGGGTTCGAGGTAGCGCGTGGCTGAACGGTTCATGGCGGGCAGCAGGTTCAGGGGCTGTCCGGCCCCCGGAGCCCCGTAGCTGATGAAGCTCACCCAGTAGGAGTTGATGTCGAGCTCCATCGCCCGTACGGCGCCGGCGTGGATGAGCGTCCGGGCGAGGCTGGCCACCGTCTGGTCTTCTCCGGCGGCGTAGATGAGGTTGCCGCGGCTGTCGACGCCGATGCCCGAACGCCACACCAGGACCGCGCTGCCGACCGTCGCGCCCCATTCGGCGTCGTTGGCGATGTTGGGGCTGAGTCGTCCTTCGCTGACGATCAGGGGCAGGTTCTGACGCGCGAAGGACACCCCGGCTGGAGCGGCCGCGCCGTAGCTCCAGTTGACGACGTCGACGTGTCCGTCGGAGTACCCCACGAGCGTTCCCTGCCCGTTGCGCATCGCGGCATAGGTGTGTCCGTTCAGGACGACGCCGCCTTTAGAGTCGCCGAGCTTGAAGCCGCTGTTGAAGCTCGCGAGCAGCTTGGGGCGGGCTTCGCGGGGCACATCCATCGGTCCGCGCTGGAGCGTCACCGAGGGCTCCAGGCGGCCAGGGTGGAGCGTCAGCGTCGTGCGCTTGGTGTCGATCCAGGCGAGGCCGGCGACCACGCGGGGGTATTCCGGCTGGTTACGCAGCGTGGTGAGCAGCACGGGCGGATTGGCTTCGAGGCCCGGGCGGGTGGCGTGCCAGACGCCCTCGCCGGGCAGCGCGGGCTGGAGCAGGGCGCGCACGCGCGCGGGTCGGTATTCGGCGGCGGTCGTCGTGCCGGTGGCGCCGTAGCCCACACGGGGAAGCGCACGCAGCGTCGGGCCGCCCTTGCTCGGGGCGGTGAGGCTGTAGTAGGCGGACTCGATACGAGCGACCAGCCCGGCTGCGCCGTTGTCGCGCAGCCACTCGACCGTGCGTATCCCGAAGCTCGAATTGGACGGCTGGCTCATCGCATGCAGGAAGGAGATGCCGGCCGGCAGCAGCGCCACGAGCGCGGCGACCAAAGCGATGCGGCGCAGGCGGACGAGCCCGGTCGCCGCCCGTCGGGGGTCGGGGCGTCGACTGCTGGGACCGAGCCGAGGGCGCGTGGCGGCACCGAGCTCCATGCCAGTACTGTAGTAGGAGCTCATCATGAGGACACGGCCGAAGACCGACGCCGTAAGCGCATTCTCACTAAGAGAAGTCTCACTGCAGAAGGGCGTCGAGCACGCTTGATAGAACTCCTGGTGTGGAATCCTGCCTGGTGTGGGTGGTGGATTCCTTCCGGGTGCGCTTCTCCGCATTAACTCATTTATCGGAGGTTTAACCAATTAACCCACTCGAGGCAGTCGCAAACGACGAGCAAGTCGACCTGCACCGGACGCGGGAGGCCTCGCCGATCACCATCCACGTCCATGCACCGGCCCGTCCTGCTGTGGCCCGCCCGGCGGTACAGGCCCGCACGTCGCCGCGGGTGCTCCTGCGCGCGTGTCGGCCCCGGCAGTGGAGCAAGAACCTGCTCGTGCTCGCGGCCCCCGCCGCCGCCGGCGTGGTCGACCGCCCGCAGGTGGCTGCGCAGGTCCTGGGCGCCTTCTTCGTGCTGTGCCTCGTGTCGAGCGCCACGTACCTGGTCAACGACGTGCGCGACCGCGAGCAGGACCGCAGGCATCCTCGCAAGCGCCTGCGTCCGGTGGCCGCCGGGGAACTCTCACCCCGTTCGGCTGTTCGCGTCGCGGCCCTGCTGGCGGTTCTTGGAATCGCCGTGGGGAGCGCGATCGCACCGGGTCTCGGAGCGGTCGCCGTTGGCTACCTGGCCCTGACGGCCAGCTATTCGCTGTGGCTGCGGCACGTGATCATCGCGGACGTCCTCGCGATCGCGGCCGGCTTCGTGCTCCGCGCGGTCGCCGGAGGTGTCGCGACGGACATCTACCTGTCGCGCTGGTTCGTCATCGTCACCGCGTGCTGCGCGGTCTTCCTCGTCACGGCCAAGCGCTATGCGGAGCTCCGCGAGCACGCGGGGCCGAGGCCGATGCGCGAGACCCTGCGCCACTACTCGGCGGGAGGCCTGCGCCTGACGCTCGTGGCCGCGGCCGCGCTGGGCGGAGCGGCCTACATCGGGTGGGCGTTCACGCGGCCCTCCCACCTGGTCTGGTACGGGCTGTCGATAGTTCCCTTCCTACTGTGGCTCGGTCGCTACTTGGTGCTGATCGGGACCGGGGCGGGCCAGGCGCCGGAGGAGCTGATCCTGCGTGACAGAACGCTGTTGGCGCTCAGCGTCGCGTGGGGCTTGCTCTTCCTCGGCGGCGTCTATGTCGGCCACTGAGCTGATCGCGCGTAGATCGACCACGGCCGCCGAGCGCTCGCTGTGCGGCTGGGGGAGAACCGCCAGCAGCCGCTGCCGCGTGTTTCGGCCGCGCGGGGCGCAGGACGTCGTGGAGGCGCTCGCGTCCGAGGCTCGCACGCGCAACGGCGTGATAGCGCGGGGAGCGGGACGCAGCTACGGGGATGCCGCCCAGAACGGCGGCGGCTGCGTGCTCGACATGACCGGGCTCGACCGGATCGTCTCGATCGATCCGGCACGCAGGCTGATAACCGCGCAGGCGGGAGCGACGGTGGCCCAGCTGATGGCTCGCCTGGCCGCTCACGGGCTCACCCTGCCGGTGGTGCCCGGGACGCGGCACGTGACGCTAGCGGGAGCGATCGCGAGCGATATCCACGGCAAGAACCATCACCGCGACGGCGGGTTCGCCAGGCACGTGGCGTCGATCACGCTGTGCACGCCCACCGGGGAGACGCTCGAGCTCTCACCCGAGACGGACGCCGATCTCTTCTACGCGACGCTCGGCGGCATGGGCCTGACGGGTGTGGTCCTCGAAGCGACGCTCCACGCGTGCGAGCTGCCCTCCCCGTGGGTGGCGGCGGACGTCGATCGCACCGACGGCCTCGCCCAGACGCTCGAGCTGATGAGCGGAGAGGAACACCACCGCTACTCGGTCGCGTGGCTCGACCTGCTAGCCGAAGGCTCGAGCATGGGGCGCGCGATCGTCAGCCGCGCCGACCCGCTCGCGGCGGACGGCGTGACCCCGCGTGCGCGGGGTAGGCGAGATGCGGGCAGCGCATACCCCGGGACGCTTTCGCGCCGTCCCGCGTTCGACGTTCCCCGCGGCTTTCCCGCCGCCCTGCTGCGCCCGGCGAGTGTGCGCGCGTTCAACGCTCTCTACTGGCGCCTCACGCCGCGGCGTGAGCGCGGGCGTCAGCTGGCGCTGGCGCCATACTTCTTTCCCCTCGATGCGCTCGGAGAGTGGAACCGGCTCTATGGACCGGCGGGGCTGATCCAGTATCAGTTCGTGATTCCCTCCGGCCAGGAGGTCACGCTCGAGCGCTGCTTCGAGCTGATACGCGTTCGCCGTCTGCCGGTGTATCTGGCCGTGTTCAAGCGCTTCGGCGCGGCCTTTGGCGGACCGCTGTCGTTCCCGCTGGAGGGCTGGACGCTGGCGGTGGATCTCCCAGCGGCGGCGCCGGGGCTGCACGCGGCGCTGGATGAGCTGGACGAGGTGGTCGCCGGGTGTGGCGGACGCGTATACCTGAGCAAGGACAGCCGTCTGCGACGCGAGCCGCTGGGCGCGATGTACCCCCAGATCGATCGCTTTCATGCCCAACGCGCGAGGGTGGACCCGCAGGGCGTCCTGCGCTCGGACCTCGGGTCGCGCCTGGGACTGTGCGGGGCGGCGGCGTGAGCGCGGCGAGCGGCGGATCGGAAGGACGGCGCGTGATCGTGCTCGGCGGCACGTCGGAGATCGGGCTTGCGGTCGTTCGCGAGCTCCAGAGGGGAGCGGCGCGGGAGGTCGCCCTCGTGGGGCGCAACCGAGAGTCGCTTGAGAGCGCCGCGGAGGAACTCCGCGCTGCCGGCTGCCCGCAGGTGATCACCGTGGAGCTCGATGCGCTGGACCTCGATCGGCACGCTGAGGGCATCGAGAGGGCCTTTGGCGAGCTTGGCGGCGGGGACATCGTGGTTCTTGCCGTTGGCGTGCTCGGCGAACGCGGCGGCCTACCCAAAGACGTGGCGGGGGCGGTCGAGGTGATGCAGGTCAATCTGGTGGGCGCGGGCTCTCTGCTGATCCACGCCGCGCGTGCGTTGCGCGAGCGAGGCGGGGGGACGATCGTGGTGCTCTCCTCGGTTGCCGCGGAGCGAGCGCGGCGTTCCAACGCGGTGTACGGCGCGTCGAAGGCGGGCCTGGACGCGCTCGCCCAGGGTCTGGCCGACGCTCTGCACGAGGAGGGAGTGCGGATCCTCGTGGTACGTCCCGGCTTCGTGCGCACGCGGATGACCACGGGCCTTGACCCGGCGCCCTTGTCCACGACCCCGCAGGCGGTCGCCGAGCGTGTGCTCGACGGGCTGAACGGGGGCGCGGACACGGTATGGGCGCCCCGAGCGCTGCGCTTGCTTATGCTCGTGATGAGAATGCTTCCCCGTCCGCTCTTCCGCCGGATCAAGCAGTGAGCGCAACGCGTCCATCCAGTCCTCAGACCGACGTGCGCGTTGAGGACGCCTCTCCACGTGACATCGCGCGGCTGCGCGCCCGCCGTCGCGCGGCGCGCCGGCGCCAACGGCTGCTGAGGGTGGACCTGGGGCTGGGGGTGTTTGTGGCGATCGTGCTACTGGTGGCGACTCCCGGTCTCGCGATCGCGGCGATCATGGCCGGCCTCCTGCTGGCGCTGTGTGTCCTGTCGGTGGTGCTCGAGCGACGCAGGCGGAGGGCAGCGACGCAGCCGGAGCTGGCTCGGCGCCCGCCCGAGGGCTCCGCGAGCAGGCTGAGCGGCGGTGCGGCGAACCCCGGCGAGCCGATCGCCGAACGGCGGCGGCGCTCTACGCGCTAGAGACGCGGAACGCTAGCGGGGCTCGAGGA
Organism: Solirubrobacteraceae bacterium; assembly: GCA_017882445.1. Taxonomy (GTDB): domain Bacteria; phylum Actinomycetota; class Thermoleophilia; order Solirubrobacterales; family Solirubrobacteraceae; genus Palsa-744. Next base: position 6,537 of record JADGPK010000062.1, on the reverse strand, counting down.
TGAAGACGGCGATGTCGCGCGAGGTGCGCTCGTCGTAGTCCTCGAAGCCGGCGTACTGGGCATTCATCTTCTGCCACAGCTCGGCGCGCTCCTGGCCCTCGGCGACCCGTGCACGCACCCGGCGGCGCTCGCCGCGGATCTGCACCTCTGAGTCCGGGTTGGCCTTGAGGTTGTGAGACCAGGCGGGTGCTCGCTCGTTACCGGCGTTCGAGCCGATCACGACCACCCGATCGCCGTCCGCGAGGTAGAGCACAGGGGCTGTTCGCGGCGCTCCGGAGCGCCGGCCGGTGGATGTGAGAAGCAGAACCGGGGCGCGGCCGATCTTGCCCATCAGCCGACCGCGGGTGAGGCGGTAGACGGGGACGTTGAGCTTGCCCATGGCCCGCAGCGCTCCGGCGGGGATCGACATCGACAGCCGTGAGTAGGCGTGGTCGCTGGGCACAGCCGAATTATGTCATCGACGATCGCCTGGTCGGCCCAACCCCGATGTAGAGTGCCGCGGGATGAGATCGACGCGCTCCCGCCGGCCCCCGGAGGTCTCCGCGACGAGACGCAGTGGTGTGCGATGAGCGAGCCGCCGGTCGTCCGCTACGAGGTCTCCGCGCGGATCGCGCGGATCACGCTTGACCGTCCCGAGCGCGGCAACGCCATCACCGCGCGCCTGCTCGCCGAGCTGGTCGCGTGCGTGGAGCGCGCGGATCTCGATCCGGCGGTTCACGTGTTGCTGCTGGCAGGCAGCGGGCCGGGGTTCTGCGGCGGCTACGACCTGGTTGAGAGCGCGGAGGGCATGGGGGCGGCAGCGGGGGGCGAGCGCCAGGCGTCGGCCGGCTCACCGCTCGATCAGGCGGTGATCGCCGCCAATCACGATCCCCGCGGGACGTGGGATCCGATGGTGGACTACGCGATGATGAGTCGCAACGTGCGGGCCTTCATGAGCCTGTTTCACTGCGGCAAGCCGGTCGTGTGCAGGGTGCACGGATTCTGCGTGGCGGGCGGCACGGACATGGCGTTGTGCTCGGACCTGCTGGTGATCGCCGAGGAGGCCAAGATCGGCTACCCGCCGGCGCGCGTGTGGGGCTCGCCGACCACCGCCCTGTGGGCGCACCGCGTGGGCGCTCAGCGCGCCAAGCGGCTGCTGTTCACCGGTGACTCGCTCTCTGGTCGCGAGGCGCTGGAGTGGGGTTTGGCGATCGAGGCGCCACCCGCGGATCAGCTCGAGGATCGCACCGAGATCCTGCTCGAGCGGATCGCTCGAGTTCCGGTCAACCAACTGATGCTGATGAAGCTGCTGGTCAACCAGACCCTCTACGCCCAGGGCCTGCACTCCACGCAGGTGCTGGGTACGGTGTTCGACGGCATCACCCGCCACACCGCCGAGGGCTACGGCTTCCAGCGCCGCGCGGCCGAGGTCGGCTTTCGCGACGCGGTGCGCGAGCGCGACGAGCCGTTCGGCGACGAGGGACGCTCGAGCTACAAAGGCTGACACGCATATGCGATCGTAGGGGTGGCAGTGATGCGAATCAGCGCGCCCCTTAGCCGCGAGCTCAAGCGACTGTTCCCGTCGCGACCCTTCCACGTGCGCTTCTGGGACGGCAGCGCGGTCCCCGCGACGGTGGGGGAGGCGCCGACGTTCTTCGTGCGCCGGCCCGGCGCCCTGGCCCAGTTCATCGCCGCCCCCGGGAGCCTGGGTCTCGGGCGCGCATACGTCGAGGGCTCGCTGGCCGTCGATGACCTCGAGGGAGCTTTCCGGGTCGTCAACGAGTGGAAGCCGCCGGACCTCAGCGTCGCAGACCGCGTGCGTCTGGGCATGGCCGTGGCCATCGCAGCTGCGCTCGGCGGGGTGCCGCGGCGCCCCGGTCTGGAGTTGATCCTGCGGGGCCCGCGCCATAGCGCCGAGCGTGACGCGGCGGCCGTTCGCTACCACTACGACGTAGGCAACGATTTCTTCGCGCTGTTCCTGGACGAGTCGATGACCTACAGCTGCGCGATCTTCTCGCGGGGAGCGCAGACGCTCGAGGAGGCACAGCTGACGAAGCTCGAGATGGTCGCCAAGAAGCTCGAGCTGGCGCCCGGGATGCGGGTGTTGGACGTCGGCTGCGGCTGGGGCAGCTTCGCCATGCACGCGGCGCGGGAGTACGGCGTGAGCGTCCTCGGCATCACCCTGTCCGAAGCGCAGGCGGAACTCGCGCGCGTCAGGGTTGCGCAGGCGGGCCTGTCGGAGAGCGTGGAGATCCGCGTGGCGGACTACCGCCGGCTCCCGCAGTCCTCGTTCGACGCGATCGCCAGCATCGGCATGGCCGAGCACGTGGGCGACAGCAAGATCGACCTCTACGCGCGCAAGCTGCGCGACCTGCTGGTGCCCGGTGGCCTGCTCCTGAATCACGCGATCGCCGCGCTCGACCCTGAGTCCGATCCGCTCGAGGACCTGTTCTCGACGCGCTACGTGTTCCCCGACGGTGAGCCGCTGCCGCTGTCTCGTATCCAGCTCGCGCTCGAGCGCGCTGGCTTTCACACCGAGCACACCGAGGGCTTTCGCGAGGACTACGCGGTGACGCTCAGGCACTGGGCGCGGCGGCTGGATGAGCGCATCGAGGAGGCGCAGGCGCTGGCGGGCGTCGAGCGCACGCGCGTTTGGCGGCTGTATCTCCGCGCCGCGGGGCACGGCTTCCAGACGGGCCTCACGGCCGTCTACCAGGTGCGCGCGCGGCGACCGGCCTGAGGGCGGCCCGCTCGCTGCGCGCCCAGTGCCGGGCAGCGCGCGGGATGGGGTCGCGGTATGGGCGAGCGACCGGCGATGCGCTTGCCTGGACGCCGTCGCCCATCGCGGGCTAGAATGGCCGGACCTCGCGGATGTAGCTCAGCTGGCTAGAGCGTCGCCTTGCCATGGCGAAGGTCGAGGGTTCGAATCCCTTCATCCGCTTCAAGCAAAACCCCCGGATTTCCGGGGGTTTTGTGTTTTCCGGGGTGGGACGGTGTGGGCCTTGGCGTCCCGTGGGTAGCAGTCGTGGGTAGCGAACGGGCGAGGTGCCGTACGTCCGGCGGTTGCTTCGCGACTTGCATGGACGCGACAAGAACGTCGGAGCGCGACCATCTAGGAGCGCCGCGTTCAGGGCGCGTGGCGCGGTGCTCCCAGAGCGGTGCTTGGTTCAGACGGCGCCGATACGCAGCTCGGCGGCGCGTCGTGCCGCGCGCGTCGGGAAGATGAACAGGAGATGGGGGCGTCCTCGGCTTTCGGGACTTGGCACTGTGAAGGCGATGTCTCGCGTGTTGGGACCGAAGAGGCTCGTTGCGGTCGGTGCACGCTTGGCGGAGCTACCGCACACGGGGCCGCACACGTCGCGATGGTTGACCGCACACGGCCTGTCCGAGCGTTGGTCGCGAGAGTCGCCGGGGGCAACGCCAGCGCACATCGGGCGCACCGAGCGAGCCGGCCCCGCCGGGCCATGTCGTTATACGGGTCCCGAACCCTATCCCGACTGAACGGGTCCCGCGCGTGCGGCTGGGAGAGCTATGCCGCTTGCTCCTCGCGTGATCACCCAATCGTCACAGGCATGGGATCACGGGGGACGTAACGCCCGCCGTCGCCCCGTGCCAGGAGTCCCATCAGCTCCAGCTCGGTGAGCGCCGTGAGCACCCCGTCGGAGCCGGCTCCCCGGGCGAGCTCGTCAGGTGTCTCGCATCCACCACGGACTCGCTCAAGGACTCTCCTCAGCCTCGGCTCGAGCTCCGCGTGCGGCCGGTCGGGCTCCTGCTTCACCGGCGGGCCGGTTCCAGGGGCATACAGCAGCTCGAGCACGTCCGGCGCACCACGCACGAGGCTCGCGCCGTCCATCAGCAGCGCGTGGGTGCCCGCCGACAGGGGAGAGGTGAGGCGACCGGGGATCGCCGCCACCGTCCTGCCACGCCTCCGTGCCGTGAGCGCCGCGAACAGATCCCCGGGCGTCTGTGAAGCCTCGACCACGACCACGATCGCGGCCAGTTCGACGGTGATCCTCTCTGCGGCGATCTGTCCCCACCGCCGGCCCCGGCAGTCACACGGCAGCTCTGAGACGGCGCATCCCGACCGGGTCACGCGCTCATGCAGCGAGCGCCGTCTGGTAGGACATGAGACGTCGAGACCGCCCGCGGTCACCGCGAGCGTCCCCGCCCGCGCTTCCAGCGCACCTGCGTGCGCGGCGATCGCGATTCCGTCGCGCAGGCCACTCGCCACCGTGATCCCGGCGGCGGCCAATCCGCGCGCGAGGCTTCTGGCCATCTCCATGCCGTAGTCGCTCGCTCTCGTGCTCCCGAGGATCGCCACCACCGCTGACGCTGATAGCTCCGCGAGCCGAGTCGCGCCACCGGCCACGTTGAGCATGTGCGGGGCCGCCGGGCCGTTCAATGCGCGCGGGTAGCGCTCGTCGTGGCGGCAGAGCGACTCCCGCTCGCGCCCCGCGCCGATCTGATCAAGATCGAGGGCTTCGTATCGGGCTCTGAGCTCTGCCCTGCGTCTGCCTCCGACGGCCTCGAGCAGCTCCACGTCCCCGAGCGCGAGCAACTCGAGCAACCGCCAGCGATCTCGGGCGCAGTAGTCGAGCGGGGCGCTCAGGCTGGACAGCAGCCAGCTGCGGCGCAGGCACGCGGTACACGCGCCTGCGCCGGGCGGGTCTCCGGCGATCGGGCTCATGCGGCTCGGCTGTCAGTCATCCCAGCGTCCGGTCGCAGCGCCAGAGCGACGCCGAGGTCCCGCGCGCGGACACGCTCGCTCGAGTCCAGGTCGGCGATCGTCCGGGCCGCGCGCAGGACACGCTGCTCTCCCCGTGCGCTCAACAGGCCCTGCTCACGAGCGGCTCGCATCATCTCCTCTCCCTTCTCGTCGAGCCTGACATGGCTGCGCAGCATGCAGGTGTCCATGCGCGCGTTCAGCTCGACGCCCTCGGGGCCCAGTCGCCTGGCCTGGCGCTCGCGGGCGCCGAGGACCCGCTCGCGAGCCTCCCCGGAGCTCATCAACGGGGTGTCCTGTAAGCCCCGGATGTCCGCGCTCCGGAGGTTGACGAGCAGATCGACGCGGTCGAGCAGCGGACCGTTGAGCCGGCGGCGATGGCGGGCCATGTCGCCTTCGCTGCACCCGCATCGGTCACCCTCGCCCGCATAGCCGCATGGGCATGGGTTGGTGGCAGCCAGGAGCATGAACCGAGCGGGGTAGACCGCCGAATGGCGGGCGCGCACTATTGCCACCCGGCCGTCCTCGAGCGGCTGGCGCAGCGCATCGAGCGTCGCGCGCGAGAACTCGGACAGCTCGTCGAGGAACAACACGCCGTTATGGGCGAGCACGACCTCTCCGGCCCAGCCGCGCTGCGCCCCGCCGATGAGTCCGGCGGCCGTGATCGAGTGGTGCGGAGCGCGGAACGGGCGGCCGCTCGCGAGACCCTCGATACGCGCGCCGACGAGGCTGTGGATGCGCGTGACCTCGATCGCCTCACTCCTGCTCATCGGCGGGAGGATCGAGCTGATGCGCTGCGCGAGCATCGTCTTGCCCGTGCCCGGCGGTCCGCTCAGGAGACAGTTGTGCCCGCCGGCCGCGGCGATCACGAGAGCCCGCACCGCGTGGTGCTGGCCGCGCACGTCGCTCAGGTCCGGCCCCGGTGCGCCCGCGGGCTCGGCACGCCGCTCACGCGATCTCGGTCCGGGCAGCGGGTCGGGCGCTCCTCCGCAGAGAACGCGCACGGCGCTGCTGAGATGTTCGACGACAGCGACCTCGAGCCCGTCGATGAGCCTTGCCTCGCGGGCGCTTGCGCCGGCTACGCCCAGCAGCTCAAGGCCGGCGCGTCGTGTCGCCTGCGCGACCGCGAGGGCCCCCCGCGAGGGTCTCACCCGGCCGTCCAGAGCCAGCTCCCCGAACAGTGCGACGCTCGCCAGCCCTCTGCCCGGGAGCTGGCCGCTGGCCGCGAGTACGGCGCACGCGAGGGCGAGGTCCAGACCCGGACCCGCCTTGGGCACGTCGCCCGGCGCGAGATTCGCGGTTATCCGCCTGGAGGGGAACTCATAGCCGGAGTTCCGGATCGCCGTCTGGATGCGCTCGCGCGCCTCGCGAACGGCAGCGTCCGCGAGGCCGACGATCGTGAACCCCGGCAGTCCCGGGCGCACGTCGACCTCGACGCTGACGTGGCGGGTGTGCAGTCCGTCGATCGTGAAGGCGTGCGCCCTGGCAAGCATGGTCTGATCTCCTGTCGCCGCTCGTTGGGGACGAGGCGGGGCAAGCTAGACCGCGCTTGGGACGGGACGCTCGGTCGGCTGGGAGGGATGCTCCTCAGCGGACCGAGCGCTCTGCCTGCTTCGGTGTCGGGTGGGCTACAGCCCGGCGGGGTGGCGCGCGACGAAACCGGCGGTCGAGGTCATGCCGCTCGACCAGCGCGAGCCGCTTTCGGCCAGTGCGACGGTGTCGAAGCGTTTGCCGTCGATCACCATGAAGGCGTGTTCTGAGTTCGCGTAGATCGTGATGTCCCTGCCCGGTCCCGCTTCGCCGTATGACTCAAGCGCGGACGAGTCCTCGGGGGA
>JADGPK010000158.1 GCA_017882445.1 Solirubrobacteraceae bacterium | reverse complement strand
ACAGATCCCGTCCGTACTCGACCGAGCAGGCGACGATCCGTAACGGGAGAGCCCCAGATTGCCGCGCGCCACCGCACGATCGGGTTTATGCACCCCACAGGCACGGCAGCCGCAGCTAGCCGCTGTCATCAGCGGCAAGCTCGTACACCCACGGGCGAAGCTCGCGGTCGCGCAGCTGGAACTCGGCGATCTCCTGGTCGCGCTGCAGGGTGAGCTCGATCGAGTCGCGGCCGCTGAGCAGGGCCTCGCGCTGCAATGGGTGCACGGTGAATGGGATCGTGCGCCCGCTCGAGCTCGTGATTTCGCAGCGCTCGAGGTCGACGCGGAACTCCCCAGTGGCGGCGTCGTCGGCCAGTGCTTCGACCTCGGCTTGCGGGCGCGTGACCGGAAGCAGGCCGTTCTCGAAGCAGCTGTCGAAGAAGATGTCGCCGAAGCTCGGCGCGATGATGCAGCGGATGCCCAGGCCCCGCAACGCCCACACGGCGGTCTCGCGTGAGCTGCCGCAGGCGAAGTTAGCGCCTGCGAGCAGGATCGGCGCGTCCCGGTATTCCTCCTGATTGAGCGGGCAGTCGGGGTTGAGCGCTCCATCCGGTGTGTAGCGGAGCGACTCGAAGGCATAGCGCGTGAGCGCATCGCCCCCCTGCATCACGCGCTTGATGGGGGTGATCACGTCGGTGTCGATGTCCGGCACCAGTAGCGGGATCGCGCGTCCTTGTACGCTGGTGAAGCGCTCCATCTCAGGCCACCCGGGCAAGCGGGCGTGGATCGGCGATGTGGCCCTCGATCGCGGCGGCAGCCGCGGTCGCGACGCCGGCGAGGTGCGTGCGCGCACCGGGCCCCTGGCGGCCGACGAAGTTGCGGTTACTTGTCGAAACGCATCGCTCTCCCGCGGGGACGACCTCGTCGTTGACGGCGAGGCACATCGAGCATCCAGGCTCGCGCCATTCGAAGCCGGCTGCGGTGAAGATGCGGTCGAGTCCGAGTGCCTCGGCCTCGCGCCGCACGCTCTGAGATCCCGGCACCACCCACGCGCGCACGCCTTGCGCCACGTGCCGGCCGCGAACGACCTGCGCGGCCGTCTGCAGGTCAGAGAGACGGCTGTTGGCGCAGGAGCCGAGGAACACGTGCTGGACGGGCAGCCCGAGCAGCTGCTCGCCGGCGCTCAGGCCCATGTACTCGAGGGCCTTGCTGCGGGCCAGGCGAGCCCCCGGGTCCTGCGCGTCTTCAGGATCGGGGATCTTGCCGTCGATGGGCATCGTGTGCGCCGGGCTAGTGCCCCACGTGATCTGCGGCGACACCGCAGAGGCGTCGATCTCGATCTCGCGATCGAAGGTTGCATCCTCGTCGCTTCGCAACTCATGCCAGGCGGCGAGCGCCAGGTCCCAGCGCGCGCCAGCGGGCGCGTATCGCCTCCCGGCGACGTAATCGAGCGTCGCCTTATCCGGCGCGACGATCCCGATCTTCGCTCCGAACTCCATCGTGAGGTTGCACAGCGTCATGCGGCCCTCGACCGACATCGAAGCGATGGCGCTGCCGGCGTACTCGACGGCGAAGCCAGCTGCGCCATCGGCACCGTGTTCGCCGATCAGGTGCAGCACCAGGTCCTTCGGCTCGACCTCGGCGGCGAGGCTGTCCGAGCAGGTGACGCGCATCTGCTTGGGGCGGCGTTGGACAATCGTTTGCGTAGCGAGCACATGCGTGAGATCGCTGCTGCCGATGCCCCAGCCGAGCGCGCCGAGTCCGCCGTGCGTACACGTATGGCTGTCGCCGCACAGCACGGTTATCCCCGGCAGCGTCAGCCCTAGCTCGGGACCGACCACGTGCACAATGCCCTGCTCGCCGTCGTCGAGGTCAAACAGCCGGATGCCCTCGGCGTGTGCCCGCTCGCGCAGCGCGGGCACGAGCATGCGGCCCGCGTTCGTGTCCGCGTCGGTGCGACCAACCGCGGTCGAGACCGTGTGATCGGGCATCGCAAACGTCAGCTCGGGGTTGCGCACCGCGAGACCCCGTCCGGCCAACATCCCAAGCGACGGCGGCCCGGAGAGGTCGTGCACGAGGTGCCGGTCGACGTGCAGGAGATCGAGGCCTCCACCGAGATCGGCCACGATGTGCGCGTCCCATATCTTCTCGACGAGCGTGCGTGCAGCCATCTCTTCCTCCTCCGTTTCAGATAGCCGCGGCAACAGCGTCGCAAAACTCATCGGTGGACGCGGATCCGCCCTGGTCGGGGGTGAGCGATGTCCCACGCGCGTAGACCCGCTCGACCGCGGCCACCAGCTGTTGCGCCGCTTCGCCGAACTCCAGGTACTCCAGCATCATCGCGGCGCACAGGATCGTCGCGGTGGGGTTGACGCGCTGGCGCTCGAGGTCCGGCGCCGTTCCGTGCACCGGCTCGAAGTAGGCGTAGTCGTTGCCGTAGCAGCCGCTCGCAGCGAGCCCCAGGCCACCGGCGAGCGCCGCCGCCGCGTCCGAGAGCACGTCTCCGTACAGGTTCGGGAGCAGCACGACATCGAACTGTTGCGGCCGACCGACCAGGCGGTTCGCGAAGTCGTCGATAATCAGCGCCTCGAACTCGATGTCCTGGTACTCCCCGGCCACATGCTGCGCGACCTCGTGGAATAGCCCGTCGGTGCGGAACAGCAGGTTGTGCTTGGTGGCGCAGGTGACCTTGCCCACCTGGCCCTGCGCCTTGCGCCTCCTTGCCAACTCGAAGGCGAACCTGGAAACGCGTTGGCAGCCACGCTCGGTGATCACCTTCAGCGCGTAAGCGCCGGGCCCGAGATCGGCTACCGGCTTCTGCCAGGTGGCGCTCGAAAGCCCCAACGGCGCGAGGTCCTGAAGAGCGCCCTCGCTGAGGACATAGAGATCCTCGAGGTTCTCGCGCACGATCACGAGATCGATCCCCTCTGGTCGGGTGAGCGGACTCCCGACACCCTGAGCGAATCGCGTGGGGCGCACGTTTGCGAACGTCTCGCGGCCCCAGCGCAGGTAAAAGAGCGCACCCGCGCTCGCCCCGCTCGTCGCGCCGAACAGCGCCGCGTCAGAGTCGTCGATCGCGGCCCTTGCCTCTGGCGGAAAGGGCTCGCCGTGCGTCTGGATCGCGGCCGCGCCGACGGGCGGATACGACCAGTCCAAGTCCAGCGAGAGACCATCGAGGAGGGACGTGGTCGCCGCAAACGCCTCCGCGGCGGCGTCCTCGCCGGGGATCGCAACGACCCGCTTGGCGCTGCCCATGACGATGATCCTACTCGTCAGAATGAGCGCGGTGACGAGGTGATGGGGGGCGCCTGTTCACACGACAGGCGACGTGCCGCCGCGTGAGCCAGACGGAGTTCAATGGAGTCCGCGAAACCGGCGCTCCTGCTTCTTGCGGGAACGCGGGAGCCGCTGACACAAGGTCGCCCGCTCCTGCTCGGGACGAACTCCAAGCGTGTCGCCGTACGGTCGGCGCACGCCTGCTTTCGTCGACGAACGGTAGCGCCGGCGCTGGTTCCGACGATCCTCAGGGATCGCG
>JADGPK010000157.1 GCA_017882445.1 Solirubrobacteraceae bacterium | reverse complement strand
CACGGGCACCGTCTCAACCTGGGTCGTCATCTACGATCCGAGCGGCGGCTTCGTCACGGGCGGCGGATGGATCATGTCGCCGGCGGGGGCATATGCGGCCTATCCGTTGATGAGCGGCAAAGCCACCTTCGGTTTCGTCTCCAAGTACCTCAAGGGCGCGACGGTGCCGACAGGCGAAACCGAGTTCCAGTTCCATGCCGCCAGCATGAACTTCAACAGCACTTCCTATCAGTTGCTCGTCATCGCCGGCGCCAAGGCACAGTACAGGGGCGTCGGGACCATCAACGGAACTTCCGGCTACAGCTTCATGTTGACGGCGACTGACGGCCAAGCGTCAGGCGGCGGGAGTATCGACAGGTTCCGCATGAAGATCTGGAACACGGACACCGGCGCCATCGTCTACGACAACATGATGGGGTCGCCGGATACCGACAACCCGACGACAGCAATCGGCGGCGGGAGCATCGTGCTCCATAAGTGACAGAAGCTTGTTCGCGAGGAGGGCAGAGGAGGGGCGGGGCGGCGAAAGCCGCCCCGCCCCATTCTCTTGCGTTGGCGCCGGCAGCGCCCTGAGGTCCTCGATGAAGGCGCCGTTGCGTGCGTCCCTGCGCCACGACTTGACCGTCCAGCGTCCCCAGCTCTTGAGCAGCAGCTTGGTGGCGCCGAAGCCGAGCAGCGCTGTGAGCCACTGCGCCGGCGCGTAGAGGCGGCCGTATGCGTGCAAGTGCTTGGCGCGGAAGACGATCCGGTGCGAGTCGCAGTGCTCCCAGCGGTGGTCGAAGATGCGGCCCGCCGCCTGGAGGTCCTCGTACTGCGGCGTGCCCGGCAAAGGGGTCAGGGCGCTCATCATGATCGAGTCGATGCGATTGGCGAGGGCGAAGTCGACGGTATCGTGAACGGTGCGCAGCGTGTAGGAGTCGGCCCCCAGCACGAACATGTCGTGGCTCAGGATGCCGTGCTCGTGCAGTTTGCGGATGCCCTTCGAGATGTCCTCTACGGTCTGGTGCTTGTCGTAGGCGTCGAGGGTCTCCAGGCTAACCGACTCGAGCCCCAGGAAGACGATGAGGCAGCCGGAACGCTTCATCAGGTCGAGGAGCTCCTCGTCGCGGACCACGCCGGTGCGCACCTGCCCCATCCACTGAACCGCGAGGCCCTCGTCGATCATGCGCCGCAGCATCTCCTTGAGGCGGCGCTTGTCGGCGGCCGGGTTGTCGTCGTAGAAGAAGATCCGCTTGGCCTTCTTCTCACAGATCGCGGTGACGGAGCAGAAATCGCAGTCGAAGGGCCAGCCCCAGCTGGCCGCGTCGTTGGTCATCGCCCAGCGCGGCATGGCCATGGGGCGCACTTTGGTCTCTGGCGACTCCCACGATCGAGACCTACTGCGGCGCCGCCGCGCGGAACGCGGCGACGAAGCGGCGAACCGCGACGACCGCCTGGCGACGGAGGCGATCGACTTCCCCCGTATCGTCCGGGTCTGCCAGGAACGCTGCATACGCGCCCGGCCCGTCCCGGTCAACGTCGGCGAACAGCTCCTCCAGCAGCTCGAGGCTCTCGACGACGCGCGGCTGCTCGCGGATCGGACTGAATGCTGCGGCCGCCCCCGCGTCGTCTGGGCCGCGGCCGTAGTTGAGCAGGCAGTAGACGAGGTCGTAGGCGTCCTTGTTGTCGTGGCGGTCCTGGTAGGCCGCGATCTTCAAAACCACGAAAGGGAGCAGAGCGGCCACGCGCAGCGTGACCCTCGAGACGCCCGTGCCGTCGAGCCGTTCCCCTTCCAGCTCACACTCGACGAAATCCTCCGCGGCCAGAGCGACGCCCGGGATGTTGAACGCTCCCAGCTTGGCGCCGACCTTCTGGCCCCTCGGCTTGAAGATCTTCCCGGGCGGAACTTCGTCGGTCTCGCACAGGAACTCGAGCTTGACCGTGACGCCATCGACCTCGGTCGTCCAGCGGCAGCTTTCGACAGCCTCGAACCCGGCCTCTTTGAGGTTCGTCGCCAGCGTCCGGTAGGCGCGGTGGTCGGTGGCGTCGACGACCAGCTCGATGACGAGATCGACGTCGGTGGTGCCGACATGAGCGGGCACGCTCTCTGGCAGCTTGCCCACGAGGTACCTCGGCGCGAGTCCGCCCACCAGGTAGAGGCGCTCGCGCCACGGCCCGGCGCTGCCCAGGAGGGTGACGAGCGCCCGCTCGCAGCGACCCGTGGTCACCTCGTCGTACTCGCTGCGGTGTGACCGGCTCAGAACCCGATGACCTCTTCGCGGACGCGGTCGGCCTGCTCGCGGCCGCGGCGCGGGTCGGCGCGCAAGTCGATGTAGAGACGCAACGGATCGACCATCCACATGCCCCCGTCGGCCTGCCGCCTGAAGGACAGCGGGAGGTCGTCGCGAGCTTGGGACAGCACGAGGTCGTGGCCGCTTTCCACGGCCTCGGCGCCGACGCTCGCCAGGACGTCGTCGATCGCCATGCCCTCCGTCACCCAGAGCTCCGTGACCGGCACGGCCGTGACCGACGGAGCGACCCGCGATGCCGCTGCCGCGCCGGTCACCGCGTAGGGGATGTGGTGGCCATCGAGATCATGCGCTACTCCCTCTGCAAGCTCTCGCGGAACCTGGGCCAGGCGGAATGCCCGGGTGCGGACCACGCCTCGGTCGCGTGATTCCTCGGCCCACAGGTCGAGCAGGGCGGTGGGGTGGGTCACGCGGCGGCTTTTCGCCGGGCCGGCTCCGCTGCTCTCGATGATGCCGGCGACCTCGAGCCGCTGCAAGACCCTGTGGGCCAATCCGGGGGAGACATTCGCGGTCTGCGCAAGAACGTGAACCCCCCAGTCTCTGCGGGGGTCGAGCAACAACGCTTGAGCGACGACGCCCGCCTTGCCCGCCAGGCGGGCGACTCCGGCACTCGCTGCGGTGAGCCGTCGTCGTGGGGCACCGCCGCCCTCGGTGTGGATGAACAGCCCGGGGAGCTCGACGTGGGCGAACCCGGTAGCGTCGGCGTATGCGACTCCCTCACGCCGCATGATCTCGCGAGCCTCCGCCGTGGTCTTTTCCGCGACGAGGAGCGGCCGCGTGCCTTTGAGCTCTCGAGCCCCGCGGACGGCCTGCCAGGCTGCTGCCGCGTTCGCGCTGGTCGTGAACGCGCAGGCGAGAGGCCGGCGCTGCCCGGCAAGCCTCACGAGGGCAGCGGCTCGCGGGTCGGGGGAGGCTTCGATGAGCTGGACGACGACGCCGGGCACGCCGCTCAGGATGCGGCGCAGGCGCACCTCGAGGGGTCCGTCGATATTTACTGTTTCATGGTTTTTCACGACATGAGTGAATATAGGCCGAACCGTGAAGAATGTCCAGGCTTGGGGCAGTCGGGCGGTGCGCCTGTGCCGTCAGGCGATGCCCGGCCGGCCGGCTCTCTTGGCGCCGGGGCTCATGCCCGGTCGGCGGCGCGCTCCTCGCGAGTCATCTCGTGGTGGCCGGCGTCGGCGCCCAGACGGCGGCCGGTGAACAGCGCCGCCGGGACGGCCAGCAGGGCCGCCAGCGCGGCCGCGTAGAAGGGC
>JADGPK010000156.1 GCA_017882445.1 Solirubrobacteraceae bacterium | reverse complement strand
GCACCATCTCGTGGCTCCCGGCCTATTCGCATCCATGCGGATGCATCGCAGGTACACAAGGACGTTACCCGGAGGTACCTAAAGGGGCCGTGAACGCGCGCGGCCGCCGCATAAAGAGTTCGTCAAGGCTGCGGCGGCCGTCGACTCCCGGGCTCGAGCGGGGTGCCCCAGGTCCTGCAGGATTTGACGGCGCCGTGGGCGGCCGTTGGGGAAGTCAGGTTGCGGGCTCCTCCAGGAGCGAGAAGCGGAAGCCCACGCCGGGCTCGGTGATGATGTAGCGAGGCCCGCCTGGGTGGGGCTCGATCTTCTTGCGCAGGTTGCTCACGTGCACGCGCAGCGTCTGCGCGTCCTCGACCCACTCGGGACCCCAGACCTTCTCGAGGATCATCTTCTGCGTCACCACGAGGCCGGCGTTCCGCGCCAGATAAGCGAGGATATCGAACTCCGTCGGCGTAAGCGCGATCTCTTCTCCGGCCCGACGGACGCGCCGGCGGGCGATGTCGATCTCCAGGTCGCCCGAGGTGACGACCGGCGGTGGCGAGGTGAGTGCCGCCGCCCGGCGTAGCAACGCCCGGATGCGCGCCAGCAGCTCGCCGGCCGAGAAGGGCTTGGTCAGATAGTCGTCGGCGCCCTCGTCGAGCGCCTCGATCTTGTCGGCCTCGTTGGCGCGCACCGACAGGACGAGGATGGGCGCCGTCATCCACGTGCGCAGCTCGTGGCAGACCTCGATGCCGCTGCGGTCGGGCAGCGCGAGGTCGAGCACGACCAGGTCGGGTGGGGTGTCGATCGCCTTGATGAGGGCCTCGTGGGCGGTCGCTGCCATCTCGAGCGCGTACCCCCGCGTCGAGAGGATCGACTTGAGCGCCCGCCGGATCTGGTTCTCGTCGTCGACGACGAGGATGCGCGTCGGCCTCTCCGGCACCGTCATGTGGTGTCCTCCTTGTCGCTCGCCTCGTGGCCGCCACTACTCGGCAGCGTGATCACGAAACGCGCCCCATGGGGGACCACGTCTTCGACCCGGATGGCGCCCCCGTGGCTGCGCACGATCTCGCGGGCGATCGCCAGGCCGAGGCCGGTGCCCGATGGTGCATGCCCGCCGGTGCGCTGCCCGCGATAGAACTTCTCGAACACTGCTTCGTGTTCGTCGGGAGGTACACCAGGTCCTTGGTCCTCGACCCAGAGGCGCACGCCTTGGTGCCAGCCGCGTGCGCCGATGGTCACCGCGCTCTCGTCGGCGTACAGAAGCGCGTTCTCGAGGAGGTTCTGGATGGCGCGCGTCAGCTGCACGAAGTCGACGTCTACGACCGGCGCGTCTTCGGGCAGGTCCAGCCGCACGCGCTCACGCAGGTGCGCGGGGAGGGTATCGATTCCGGCGGCCACGATGTCGCTGAGCACGTAGAGCTCACGCCGCGGTTCCCACGCGTGCGCCTCGAGGCGCGAAAGGTCGAGCAGAGCGCCGATGCTGTTGTTCAGGCGCGCGACATCGGCGACGATGGCGCGCAGTTCGTCCCGTACGCTCTGTTCGTCCCAGTCCACGTCGCTCTCCAGCAGGTTGCTCACCGTCGCGGTGAGCGCCGCCAGCGGGGTCTTGAGCTCGTGCGACACCGAGGAAAGCAGGCTCGACTTGAGCTGGTCGGCCTCGCGCTCGGCCGCAGCCTTCGTGGCAGCCGCCTGGAGGCGTTCCCGTTCGAGGAAGGCGCCGACGAGGTTGCTGAGCGAGGTGACCAGGCGCGCGTCGCCGGCGGAATAGGGACGCCCGTTCGCGCGGGCTTGGACGGTCAGCACGCCGGAGACGCCCGACGGGCTGTGGACCGGCACGTAGAGCCCGCCGTCGCCGGCCGCGGTGACGGCCGCCGGCGAGGCCGCCAGCGCAGCGTCCTGAGCGCCCGCCGCTTCGCCTTCGCGGAAGGCCCGGCGGGCGCGCTCGGCGAGGGCGGGGTCGGGGCAGCTCCCGGCAGGCGTCTGGCAGTACGACTCCAGGTCGCTGCCGTCGAGTACGAACAGCGTCGCCGAGCCGGCGCCGAGCACGTCGACGACCTCCTTGAGGCAGCTCTCCGCCATGTGGGCGGTCGAGGTCTGCGACACGACCGCGGCGCTGAGGCGGTTGAGCGCCGCGGTCTCCTGCTCGCGAGCGAGCGCCCGCGCCTCGCGCTCGCGCATGCGTCCGGCCTGGACGCCGACGATCACGCCGACGACGAGGAACGCGACCAGCGACAGCCAGTCCTTGGGGTCGTGGATCTGCAGCGTGTGGTAGGGCGGCAGGAAGAAGAAGTTCCAGGTGAAGAAGGCGAGGACGGCGGCGAGGAGGCCCGGCCCCGTCCCGGCCACGCTCGCGACGAGCAGGATGACGAGCAGGTAGAGCAGGGCCCACTGGCCCTTCGCGAAGGAGGCTCTCCCGGGGAGGAAGACGGCCGTCGAGAGAGCGATCGCGACGATGGCGACAAGGTAGCCATGCCGCGAGACGATGGCGCTGAAGCGTGCGGTCATGCCGGCATCCTAGCGCGGACCCGCGCGCGCGGGTAGTGGCGATGCCGCCGCTGGCGCGTGAGTCAGTCGGTGTGGAGACGTTCGTGCGCGCTCGCGGCGGGCGTCTGTACATCTGGACGAGCGAGCGCGGCTACTGAGCGCCGCTACGCGAGCGCTCCCGTGTCGCCCAGCAGACTCAGAAACGCCGGCATGAGCGAGCGGTGCGCGGCCACCACGGCGGGACCACGTCCATGCGCGGCTTGGGGGAACAGCACGTCGGCGCCGGCCGCGCGCGCGATCACACTGCCGGCGGCGTAGTCCCACGGCGAGAGGTCGAGCTCCCAGTATGCGTCCACGTGGCCGGCGGCGACGTGGCAGAGATCGAGAGCAGCCGTCCCGCCGCGGCGGATGTCGCGCACGCGGCCCAGGACTTGGGCCACGACGGAGCCCTGGCGCTCGCGCTGAGCCGCCTCATACGAGAAACCGGTGGCCACCAGGGCCGTCGCAAGATCGGGCTGTTCTCGCACGTGGATCGGCTGGTCGTCGCAGAGAGCTCCGAACCCGCTGATCGCCCGATACAGGCGGCCCGCGCTCGAGTCGTAGACGACACCGATCTGCGGCTGCCCCTCGATCTCGACGGCGACGGACACCGCGAACGCCGGATAGCCGTAGACGTAGTTCGTGGTCCCGTCGAGCGGGTCGATCACCCAGCGCACCCCGCTCGTACCCTGACCCAGCGCCCCCTCCTCGCCGAGCACGGCGTCGTCGGGCCGCAGTTGGCTCAGCCGCTCGACGATCATGCGTTCCGACTCGCGATCCACCTGGCTCACGAGATCGGTGGGTGAGGACTTCGTCTCGATGCGCAGGGCGCTCCGCATTCCCTCTGCGTGCACCTGGCCGGCGTCGCGGGCAAGGTCGCTCGCGAGGGTGAGGAGCTCCTGCAGATGGATCGGCGCGTCGGCCCAGGGGTCATCACGGGCGGGCTGGACTGATCCGGCCCCCGATTCGACGTGGCGTTTGGCGGCCATCGATGGCGCTCCTCGCTGCGGCATGTACTGAACGGGGCGGAAGGGCGGGGCGCCCTGTCGCGTGGT
>JADGPK010000155.1 GCA_017882445.1 Solirubrobacteraceae bacterium | reverse complement strand
GCTTCTCGTCGAGCCGTTGCTGTCGAAGCGCGGTCACGAACTTCAACATCGCCTGGAGACGCGGAGCCCACCTCTCTTGTTCAGCCCGGGAGGGGCGAGGGCTGGGCGGAGAATATTGCGCGATAAGGGCCTGAGCCCGTCGCGCCGCCTGCTGGTCATGCTCCACCAGCGCCTCGAAGAAGTCGTGCTGCGCCTGGCTGAGCCGTTCCGGCACGTACCCGTCGTCGTGCTGCTGCATCCGGCGCCGCGCGACCTTGGCGACGAGCGATCTCATGAGTCCTCCGATGGCGCGTCGGCCAGGTTGTAGTTTCCCTTTTCCGCCTGACGCCCTGCCGCGACCAGCTTCGCCAGCGTCTCCCGCTCTGCCGGGCCGAGCGCTGGATAGATCGCATCCAGCTTCAATCGCCGTTCGCACAGACGCCACACCGCTCCAGCATCGAATACCCGCAACGCCTCACAAATGCTCTCTTCGAGCTTCTCGATCGCTTCCGGACTCGCGTCCAGCAGGCGCCGCATCGCCAGGTTACGAAGGTAAGCCATCGCTGGCCTCCGGCGCCGCGCCGTCGCGTTCCCCGGCGCAGGGATCGACCACGTTGATCGTCACGGGTGGCAGCTCGCCGTTCACGTCGCGCCCTCCTCGGAGGTCTCCGGTCGGCCCGCTCGGAGAATGAGATCCGCGAGGCTGACACCGGGCTCGTCGTTCCCCTGCTCCCTGAACATGCCCATGTGCCGCCCCAGCAGCTCCGCCGCCCGGAGCCGATCACCTGGCTTGCCGGTGCGCGCAATCCGGGCCAGAACGCGCAGCACCTCAGCCTCCGTGATGGGCTCGGCGCCGGCGTCGGTGCTCGTTCCCAGCCGCTCCGCTGCGGCATCGGCGAGGCGTGGTTTCATACGAGAGAATTTACCAAACGCGCGTGAATTGGCCTAACACTACTGCGTCAAGGTTTTTTGCGTCGGCAATGGCTGTGAGATCGATCGCTTACGTGTGAGGAGCGATTTTGCTGTTGCAGAGTGGATCCTGGGGTGATCTGTGGGCGGGTCATGGACATCATGACGCCAGGGGCGACGAAGCGGCTTGAGGGGTACTTCCAGCATTTGGGTGAGATCCTCGGTAACGAGGAGCGGCGGGGATCATTCGCGACCTACGCGATGGGCATCCTGTCGGACGCTGAGCGAAAGAGCGCGGAGCCGCTCGCGGCGCGGGCATGTGCGGACCCGCGCCGCGCGGATGCCGAGCACCAGCGACTGCTGCACTTCCTGGGGAATGCAAAGTGGAGCGACGAGCGCATCCGTGCGGAGGCGAGTGACTTCGCGCTATCGGCGATGACGGCGAAGGAGGACGTCGAAGCCTGGATCTTGGACGACACCGGCTTCCTCAAGCAGGGCACGCACTCGGTGGGCGTACAACGGCAGTACACGGGCTCGGCCGGGAAGGTGACCAATTGCCAGCTCGGCGTCAGCTTGGTGGTGGCGACGCGCTCCGACCAAGTGCCGGTGGATTTCGCGCTATATCTCCCGAAAGCTTGGACCGGTGATCGCGCGAGACGGACCGAAGCGCGGATCCCTGCCGACGTGGAGTTCGCTACCAAGCCCGAACTGGCCCTTCAGATGATCCGCCGCGCACTGAAGGCGGGCTTGCCCCGTGGCGTCGTGCTCGCGGATTGCGGCTATGGCGGAGGGGCTGAGTTTCGCAAGGAGCTCCGCAACCTGGGACTCGACTACGCGGTGGGGATCAACCCCACGACCAACGCGCGGCTGGTTGGCCGGGACGGCGTCTGTCGCGGAAAGAATCACCACCTGAAGACGCTGGCGCTGCGGCTAAAGAAAGAGGGGGCGTTTCGCCGATGCACCTGGCGTCAAGGCTCCCGTCGCGCCATGACCGCTCTATTCGCGCGGGTCCGTGTACAGGTGGCTGACGGTGAGTCGGCCACGCTGCTCATCGAATGGCGCGACCATGAACCCGAACCCGCCAACTACTTTTTCGTCTCAATGGCCAAGCTGCCGGCCGCCACCAAGCAACTCGTTCGCCTCGTCATGCAGCGCTGGCGCATCGAGCGAACCTATCAGGACTTGAAAGGAGAACTCGGACTCGACCACTACGAAGGGCGCAGCTATCCGGGCTGGCACCACCATGTATCGGTGGTGCTCGCGACCTATGCCTTTATAGCCGCCGAGCGTAGTCGGCGTTTCCCCCCTGAGGCCCGAAGGACTCTGGCCACCTCGCAGGACGCCCTCGCGCCCAGAGCGCCACTTCCCGGACAGCTTCATCACTGTCCGGCTTGCAGTGGCCCGGAGCATCGCCACCTGGCTACCGAGGTGCCCGGCCTGCCATCACCCGAACACGAAGCCGCGTCGGGCGATGGGCTGACGCAGTAGTGCTAATTCGGTACCGGTCCGGTCCCCACCTGGTACCGGACTGGTCCTTTTCGCTGCATTTAAGCGAGGGTTTCGAGAGATCGCACCGACCACTGTTTGGCCAGATTCCTTCGTAGGCTCACGCGAGTAGCCCGCTTTCGATGCTCGCCGCACCGCTACACGAAGTCCCGAAAATCCTAGGTTTCGAGTAGCGCAGCGTAACTGCGGGACCCCGCTGTTACTGCTCCTCGAGAAAGAGGTGGCCGCCTTCGTCGGTGTCCGTCTCCGAAGAAGGGACCAGATGCGCGCCATTGCCGCCGGTGGTGCCGTACATCTGGTACGGGCAGGCGGTGGCGGTCTTGTCGCATTCGCCCGATCCGCAGCCGGCGGCGAGGAGCATCGCCATCGCCAGGAGGAGTCGTGACATGGTCCCGACTGTACTTCCGCGCGCTCTTCGGTCCAAGGGCCTCTGAGTTAGTTAGGCGCGCGCGGCAGCAGCGCCGCGACCGGTGCCGTAGCCGATGGTCATTCCATCCTCGACCAGGCCCATCGCCAGCTCTCCAGCCACGTGGCCGGCTCGGTGCGCAGCGTGCTCGCTGTGCTCATAGCGCCGCCCGCACAGAGCCTCCCTGTCCGCCTCGAACATCGCGGCGACCACGCCCAGCCCCGAGCGCACCACCAACTCGTGCAGCCCTTCGCGCACCGTCGCCGCCACTCCTGCGATCAGCGCCAGCCACACCGCGAGACGCCGCGATGACGAGCCACAGGGGAGATGCGGCAGTAGCGCCGAGACGCCCAAGCTGGCGCCGATCACCGAGGCAACCGGGGAATCGCTCGTCGAGCGCCGCGCCCACCCTGTCCGACGCGAGGGCCCTTGAAGCACACTTCAGCGACAGGGGAGGGGCGCGACGGCGCTCCGTGACTAACATCCAGATCACGGAGGCATTCGATGACCACGCGGCGGGGAATCCTGGGCGGCATTCTCGGAAGCGGCATCCTGGCGGCGGCCGGCCGGGCGCTCGGCGCGAAGAAGCAGGCCGGCGGCGCGCCGACAGCCACTGTTCCCGAGGGCCAATACAAGGTTCCCCCGGACGCGCGGATGAAGATGCGCAAGCTCGGGCGCACCGGAGTCGAGGTCTCGGTGCTCGGCCTGGGCGGGTATCACCTTGGCCTGCCGCGGGATGAAGCGGAGAGCACGCGCATCATCCGCA
>JADGPK010000154.1 GCA_017882445.1 Solirubrobacteraceae bacterium | reverse complement strand
AGGTAGGACGACGCTTCATACTGCACCTCCTACAGTCGATCCGTGGTCAGGGCCGCCGCGGGGCGGGACGAGCGCGGGGTCGGCGCCGTCGACAGGTTGATGATACAGCCATTCGCCGCGGTCGTTGCAGATGCGCCCCTGGAGGCGTCCCTGTCGCCTCCAGGCCTTGATGGCCTCGATGCTGACGCCGTGCTCTTGCGCGAGCTCTCGGGCGGTGCGCATGCCGCCCTCGCGTAGGCGCTCCTTGAGACTCTTGAGCTTCGCCGAGAACATGATCCACTTGACGCTCTCGTTCGCGAAGGGCTCGCCGGCTCCCGTCTTGCAGCCGCGCTCGTTGAGTAGCGCGGCAACCTCGGAGCACGTGTGCTCCCCGAGTAGCGAGTCGATGTCGGCGAGCACGCGCTCGTCGGTCGCTCGCAGCTCGTACGGCATGCGCGGCCGAGGCAACGTCAGCGTCGTGGTTGCCCCGCCGCGGAAACGCAGGTGCAGGGTGATGTGCTCGCCCCGCAGAAGCGTGGCGTCCTCGAGCAGGAGGTGCGCCATACGCTTGCGCTCGCGGTCGGGAGTGGTCGGGCTGCGCCATACGGCCGCGAAGTCCTTGACGAGCGCGACAAGGCGCTCGCGCTCGGCGGGGCTACGCTGCGTGCGGTCCTCGTTTCGCCCGCGCTCGTAGGTCTGTTGAGCGTCGGTGAGCACGCGCAGTTTGGCGTTCCACTCGGCCTCGAGCGAGTCGGCAACGAGACGATTGTCGGGGTCGACCCGCATATAGCGCCGGCGCGCAAGGTCGGCTTCGTACTGCGCGCGATCGACCTGCTGGTGACGGAGACGGTCGGCCTGATCGAGCCGGCCCTGAATCTCCTGCTCGACGGCAAGTGCGATGTCGATGGCCATGGGCGTGATGGCGTTCACCAGGAGCTCGCCGAGAGCCGCATCGAGCGCCGCGCCGGGGACTGAGGTGCAGAGCGACCCTCCGACGGTGCGGCGGGTACAGTAGTAGTCGGGAAGGAGGCGCCCACCGCGACGATGGTAACGGGGCGACATCTGCCGGCCGCACACCCCACATACGAGCAACCCTTGCAATAGCGCAGGGCCCTCGCGGGGAGGACCATGGCGGCGATCCTTGCCATAGGCGCGTGCGGTATCGCGGAGCTGCTGTTGAATCTGCTCGTGCTCGGTCCAGGTGATGTAGCCCGGGTGGGCGTCGAGAATCAGCGTATGCCACTGAGCGCGAGCGACGAGCTCGTGAGTCGTGCGGCCGTCGGGAAGCTTCCGGGCGCGCTTGCGGCCGAAGACGAACGCACCGGCATAGCGTGGATTGTGGAGCGCGGAGACACTTCGCTGGAGACTGAGCGGGCTCCACACGAGCTCGCCGTGGTGCTGGCCTCCATTGACGCGTCTGGGGAAGAGCAAACGTTGCTCATGGAAGCACTTGGCGACGGCGTTCGCCGACCCCGTTCGCGAATATGTCTGAAAAAGCATGCGTACGCTCTCTTGCACCTGCTTGTCGGGGTCCAAGACGACCCGATCATTCGGATCGTAGACGAGACCGACGGGCAGAGAACAAGCCAGCTCCCCACGACTAGCCTTGTTCAACAGACCTCCGCGCAGGCGCGCGCGCATCACGTGAAGCTCGGCTTCACTCATGGTCCCCTTGAGTCCGAGCAAGAGACGATCGTTGAAGTGCGACGGGTCGTAAACACCCTCCTCGTCGAGGATGAGCGTGTCGGCGAGGGCGCACATCTCCAACAGACGATGCCAGTCGGTCGAATTGCGGGCGAGCCGGGAGACCTCGAGACCGAGAACGATTCCCGCGCGCCCCATCCCCACCTCGGTGACGAGTTTCTGAAACCCCGCGCGGTCGGAGGACGCGCCGGACTTTCCGAGGTCGCTGTCGATGACAACGACGTCACCGTCCGACCACCCGAGAGCTACGGCGCGACGGCGAAGATCATATTGCCGCTTCGTGCTTTCGGTGTTCTCGAAGACTTGTCGAATCGTCGATTGTCGAACGTACAGGTAGGCTTTCCTTTGCAAGTGACGGGACGCCACCTTCGAATTGGTTTCTGGATTCATGACGGCTGCTCCTGGGCATGCTGATTCAAAATCATGTCGGCGACGATGCGAGTCAGATTCAGAACGGCGGGTGGAGACGTCGGCAGAGAGGCCCGGCCGCGGGACGGTGGCGGCGGCGGTGGCGAGGTTCGGCATGCGTCCATCCACGCCGACATGCCGCGTTGGATCAGCACGCCCCAGCCGTCGCCTCGCGACCGGACGCCCGTCGGGGAGACGACGAGTCCGCGCAACTGCTCGTACCGCTCGAGCAGATTGCCGACCGCGGTGTCCAGCGACAGCGCTCCCTCAGCAGCTACCGGACCGTTTTTTTTCCCGGCCGCGCCAGCGCGCGCTCGATGCTTCGGGGATGGACTCGGAGCTGGAAGCGATCGAGCAGCCGGCTCGCGAGGTCCGCCGGCGTCAGGCGGGTGTCGTTCGCTAGCTCGCTCCGGAGGAACGCCAGGACGTCCGCCGACAGCTTGTGCGCCCGGCGCGGCCCGCGCTTTGCGGGCAGCAGACCGCAAAGGCCAGCCCGCGCGAGCGCGGCCTGCGCCTGGTAGAAAGAGGGCCTCGAGAAGCCGAAGGCGCGAGCAGCACGGGCAACGGGCTGGCAGTCGACGCGCACGCGGCGAAGCATCTCGTACTTGACCTGAACGAGATCGTGCGGGTCGAAGAACTCGTTCTCGAGGAACGACGGGTCGGTGACCTCGTCCGCGCGAGCATGAAGGGCGCCGCGCTGCCGAAGTGTGTCGAGCTTGGGGTTGTTGCGCTTGCGCTTTGCCATGTGCATCTCGCGTGGGCCCGCCTCCTGAAAGTGTAACTAGCAATATATACACATCGCCGGATCACGCAAGGGCTTGTCGGAGATATTGCGGAGAATACGTCGCGCATCTAAGGGAAACTGTCGCTCCATCCGCGTTCGCTCCGACCCGGCTCGCGGCAAATTGCGCCTAACATATCCGGCAAAGTCGAGCTTACACATCGCGCCCCGTCACGTCGCCGGTTTCGCCGCCGCTCGAAGGACCTCGACGAGCTCTGCGAGGCGCAGGAGATCACCGGGACGAAACCGTGCACGCCCTGCTGCCACAACCTCGAACGGATCGGCCGGCCAGAGGCTCGTCCAACGCGTCGGCAGCGATCTCAGCCGGCCTTCGTCGTCGTGGTAGTAAGCCCGATCTTTGCTCCAGACGTGACGGTGATCGACGAGCTCGAGCTCGCGGCCGTGCAGCGGGTGGAACGGGTGGGTGACGCGGAAGCGCGCCGTCGCATCGGCTGCGATGGGTGCACTCGGACGGTTGTTCCTACACGCGCCGGAGCAACGAGGCCCAATCGAGCCTCGCTCCGACCGGCCCGACGACGCCGTCGCCGAGGCTCGTGCGCGGGCCGTGGGGCGCCTCGTACTCGCTCGCGCGGCCGGACGACGCCTCCGCGCGGTCCGAGGCAAGCGACGAACCAGCGTCGCGCTTCGTCTTCTTCTTGCTCGACGACGGCGCCGGCCTCGTCGCCGTCGTCTTCGGCACGACG
>JADGPK010000153.1 GCA_017882445.1 Solirubrobacteraceae bacterium | reverse complement strand
CCACGGGCGTGGTGTCGGAGAACCACCGCGCCATCCTCTAATCGCGCACTCTATCTGTACTTCCCAGAGACGTTGTTGACAGAAGTAGACCGCGCCCGGTTCCCTGAACAACAGCCGATATTAATTGCGCTGCCGGAACCTGTCAAGGCCCCTGAGACACGTCCTCACGAGATGGTCTGTGCGTCCTCCTCTTCCTTGGGCCTGTTGATCCAGGCCGGTCCGGGCAGCGGCGGTGGGGTCGGCGCTCGGCGGACGAAGCGCTCGGGATGGGCGGCGTAGGCGGTGTCGAGGACGGCGGCTCGCTGGAGACGAACCGCATGCCCGCCCATTTCACGAAGCTGCGTAGATCGCGACTGGGCGCGTCGCGCCAGTCGATCGGCCTTGCCCTGTTCCAGACGGACGCGGTACGTGGCGACCTTCACAACTTCCCCAGAAGCCCTTCACGGCGTCTCCACACGGCCGGGGTACTCTGTCTCTGGCAGCAACGTGAACCCCTCCGAAGGAGTGACAGATGAAGCGATGGACACTACCCCTCGTGCTTGGCGCCGTCGGGCTCGTGGCGTTGGCCGCGGCATTCGGCGTCAGCCGAGCGACTGCGGCGACCTCGATGCACCGCGCGTCGACGGGAGCCCAAGGCGGCAGCGCCGGCTGCAATCGACTGGTGAGCGACTCGGCCGCCGTGAAGGCCATGCAGCCGCTGCATGCGGACCACGTCAAGGACATGCAAGCCTGGCAGAAACAGTACGGCAAGGACCCTACGAGCGCCGAGGCTCAGGCCGCTCTGAAGACGATGCGCAAGCAGCACGTGCGCGAGATGCGGGCGGCGTTCAAGAAGCTCGGCATCAAGGTCCCCGCCGGGGCCTGTGACATTAGCATGATGGATGGCACGATTGGCACCGGCATGATGGGCGGCGGCGCAGCCGGCATGATGGGCGGCTCTGGCGTCAGCGGCGACATCCACCAGCAGCATCATGACCTGGGCAGCGCCGGCTCGAGTGGTGTCTCCAACATGATGGGCGGCGCCACCACCAGCGGCATGATGGGCGGCGGCACGTTCTAGAAGGCCAGGCAGGCGACTGCAGGGAGCGTCATCACGCTCCGCAATCGCCGTGGCAGACCTGGACGCGACGAGGGCGGGCCTACCCTAGAGGAGGCCCGCCCTCGCTTCATTGTGCCGGCGCCTCACAGAGCAGACGACGAGACGTGAGGCCGCTTCTCGGACATGCCGATGTCAACGAGCAAACCGACCCGACTACCCGTGCCGACGACCGTGGCCCGGCCATGCTGATGCTGTCGTCGTCGCCATCCCCAGCACCACGGCGCTGGCGACGATCAACAAGATCGAGGGCCGCGAGCTGGGGCTGATGCGCGGCGCCAACATCGTGATGCCCAAGCTCACGCCGCCGGAGTATCGCGTGAAGTACGAGATCTATCGGGACAAGGCCTGCGTCAACGAGACCGCCGAGATGTGCCGCGGGTGTCTGCAGGGGCGGGTCGAGGCGGTCGGACACCAGAACCACGGCATGATGAGCTTCTCAACGTTTTCCGCCCGAGTAGTGGGACCGACCGTGGCTGGGAAAGACCACCAGCCGGCGCGGGCTCGCCTTCCCAGGCGATCAAGAGCGGGCGCACTTCCGCCGCGCACAGTCGGTAACGCGATGCTCAAGGGGGAGAGGCTACCGAGCGCCAGCCACCAGTGACAGCCGCCGCCTGAAGGGCCGGTCAATGGAGCGAAAGAGAGACGGTGAGACACGGCAACGCTAGAACCGACCGCCTATCCAGGCTGTGCCGACGACGCCATATCTGACCAGCGTGCCAGTGCGCGCCGCCTCGATCGTCTGGCCGCCGCCGGCATAGATGGCGACATGGTAGCTGTAGCTGGCGTTGCCGTAGAAGACGAGGTCGCCGGCCTGCAGCGCGTTCAGCGGCACGGGCTTGCTGGCTCGCTGCTGATCGGTGGCGCCGTGGGAGAGCTGGACGCCCGCCTGGGCGTACACATACAGCACGAGCCCGGAGCAGTCGAAGCCGGTCTTGGGGCTCGCGCCGCCCCACAGGTACGGGATGCCGAGGTAGCGCTGGGCGATGGCCACGACCTCGGGGTGGCCGGGGCCGCCGGGGTCGGGCGGAGGCGGCCCGTCGGTGGTGCGGCCGACGCCGCCGCTTCCAGAGGAACCGGCGGCCGCCTGCTGCGCGGCGGCGCGGGCGGCGGCCGCCTGCTGCGCCAGCAGGAGCTTGATGTCGGACTTGAGTCCGCCTTCCAGCCGCTTCATCCTGGACTCCGTGGCAAGGATCGCGCTCTTCTGCGCGCGGCGCTCCTCAAGGAGCTTGGCCGCTGTCTTCTCGTCGGCGCGGAGCGCGATGCGCCGGTCCTTGATCTCGCGCTCGTAGGCGGTGACCGACCTGACGAGGTCCACGTCGCTGTTGCCGAGACGCTGCATGAGGTCGAACTGGGTGACCAGATCGTCGAAACTGCGAGCCGCGAAGACGACATCCACGAACCCCGTCTCGGGCGCCTTGTAGATGCTCTGAGCGCGAGCCGCCAGCTGCCGGTTGGCGATTGCGAGATTGCGCTCGGCCGAGGTCAGCAGGCGCTGGTTCTCCTTGATCTTGCTGCGCGTGGTGTCGAGCTTGATGACCGCCTGGTTGTAGTACTCCACGGCCTTCTCGACCTGCGTGCCGACCCTCTCGAGCTTCGCCTGCACCTCACTCAGGCGCGCCTTCTTGTCTGAGACCGGAGAGCCGAGGGCGGAGTTGGCGAGGCCCAGCACGGGGACGATCGCTACAACCAGCAGGCAGAAGGTTACGAGACGTCGCACGGGATTCACGTCGTCGACTCCTTTCGGGGTGAGCGGGAAGGGGCAGAGTAGCGCGCCGAGATGAAGTCGGCATGAAGGCGCGCTTCGCCACGTCGTGCCTTCACGCGGCTGGGTGCGAAGGCTCAGCCTCGAGCCGCGCGTGGCGAACGCGCATGGCCAGCAGCACAAAAGCGCCGATCGCGACGCTGGCCAGCGCGAACCACTGTGGTGGAGTCAGCCCGGCCACCCAGACGGGGTTGCGCCGCAGAAACTCCACGGCGAAACGCTCGACCCCAGAGAGCACGAGGAACCAGGAGAACACATACCAGCCCGGCTGCGGCCGGCGCGCGAGGCGATAGAGGATGAGGAAGACGACCACCATGCTGAGGGTCTCGTAGACGGGTGTCGGCTGCACCCGAATGGTGGTAGGCACCGCGCCGTGCGGGTAGCTCATCGCCCAGGGGAGGTCGCTGGGCCGACCGTAGGTCCCGTCCCCAGCAAGCTGACAGGCGATGCGGCCGACGCCGTAGCCCAGCGCCACCGCGGGCGCCATGACGTTGGCCACGATGCCGAGGGGAACCCGCCTGAAGATGGCGACACCGATCACGGCGGCCACGCCGCCGAGCAGGCCGCCGTACCAGGTAAAGCCGGCTCCGGCGAAGGCGTGGTGCAGCACGTCGGCACGGACCTCGCTCCAGTGCTCGGCGAGCCAGTACAAGCGGGCGCCGGCGAAGCCGCCGAGCGCCGCGGCGCCGGCGAGCTCTATCGCCAGGTCCGGGTCG
>JADGPK010000152.1 GCA_017882445.1 Solirubrobacteraceae bacterium | reverse complement strand
AGTCCCAGAATCTCAGCGGGCAGCCTCGCGCTCTTCAAGGAGCGCCTGCAGCAGCCGGCCTTCCGGGTCGGCGGGCCGGGGCCGGGTCCAGAAGTCCGGAGGCAGGGGGTGGCGAGAGCGGCGCACCTGACCCGTGCGGACCAGATCGTCCAGTTCGGCGCCGCCCGGATCGTACGGCACGATGCGCGCCACGGGGCGGCCGCGGTCGGTGACGATCACTTCCTCGCCGGCCTTGACGCCCGCGAGGAGCTCGCTGAGGGACGCTTTGAGGGTGGCGATGTTGGTGACGACCATGTGACCATAATGGTCATGAAGTGCGTTGCTGTCAAGCGGCGGCGAGGCGACGTGTCGAGGCAGGCATTTCATTACGCACAAGGGTGCGATAGTTACGCCACTGCGGTGACGTAGGCGCCCGCGGGTGACGTTCGGCCCGCGCAGTGGTCGACGTCGGCGGGGAGTGCCGGCGAGCCGGGTGATGGTCATGCGCGGGGGTTTTTGGCCGCCGCGGAAATGGTGCGGTGGTGCGGTGGTGCGTCGGCACCGCAGCGCATCACAACGCAGGCGCACCAGACTGCCGGGTCGCAGAAGTACCCCGTTCGCGCACATGCCAAGCCGCCTGAGCCCGCGAGGTGAGTTCAGACGGCCTCGGGGAGGACCTGGAAGCCCTCGAGCGAAAGGCCGTGTATGAGCGCGACGCCTGACGAGCTCACGGAGGAGGCGGGACGCTGGCTGCGATCCGCCGCCGAGGATCTCGCGAGCGCGCTCCAGCCCGGGTCGGCCTTGGCGTAGCGGAAACTGCCCTCAAGTGGCTGACGGAGCAGGCTACGCCGCCCGGAAGGCTCGGATGTCCACCTGCACCCCGGACGCGGCGGCCTCCTCAGCCATGCGTAGCACCTGCTCGGTGGTGGCCGAGTCCAGGTACTCCTCGCCGCAGTTTGCGCAGACCATTGCCGGCACGTCCTTGGCTACGAAGGTGAGCTCGCCGCGTTCCAGCGTGACCGTCGTCGTTCCGGGGTGGGTCTCGCCTTGGCGGCAGATGGGGCACATCATTGCCTTCTCCTTCTGAAGCTCGCATCCCACACGAAGGGATCCGGCTCATAGACAGTGATGACGATTGTCTCATCATTGGCAACGTTTTGCGCCGCGACGACATGCAAAGGCCGCGACCCACACCAGCCCAGCACAAGACGGCTGGGGTACGGCTGGTCCTTCGGGTACGCCTCAAGTTCTTCCCCGCTGTCGAGGGCGTGGCGTACGTCCTCGACGGTCACGTGTCGTTGGAACATTCGCTGCACGGCGTGCACTCTGAATGGAGCATACTGTCCCAGTGCCATGATCGGATAGGGCTCATCGGTCTGTCGAGGTTGACCTTGCTTGGGCGAGACCGGAGACAATGCGCGCCGGGGGGTGAGCCGGCGACCTTCTCGACGCCGAATGGGACACGCCTGAGGTCGAGGGTCCGCGGGTCGAGGTGCTTCGACGCCTGGTCGATGTCGCGAGCGCTCAACGTCAACCCCCTGGTGTAGTGATGCTATGATGCGCTTATCTGATGATTCGGCACATGGAGCTGATCGTGCGCACCACACTCACCATCGAAGCCGACGTGCTCAGCGAGTTCAAGCGCCTCGCCGCCGACACGCATCGCACTCTGAGCGGCGTCATCGAGGACGCTCTGCGGGAGCAGCTCGCGCGGCGCCGAGCGCTCGGCGCCACAGCGGGCGCCGACCTGCCGGTGGTTCGCGGCGGCGGCCTACTGCCCGGGGTCGACCTCACCAGCAACGCTGTCGTGCAGCGGCTGCTCGACGACGGCCTGCCGCTCGAAAAGCTCCGCTGAGGTGCTGCTGCCCGACGTCAACGTCCTGGTCGCCGCGCACCGCGGCGCGGCGCCGCGGCACCAGGAGGCGCGTGAGTGGCTCGTCTCGGCTCTCGGCGGGGGAGAGGCCGTGGCTCTCTGCCTGCCCGTCGTGTCGGGCTTGATCAGGGTCGGCACCAGCCACAGGGTGTTCGCTCCGCCGAGCACGCTCGACGAGGTGTTCGCCTTCATCAAGCATCTCGCCGCTCACTCGAGCACGACCTGGGTCAACCCCGGCCGGCAGCACTTGCGCCTCCTGGAGGATCTGTGCCGCGCCGCTGATGCGCGTGGCGACCTGGTGAGCGACGCGGTGATCGCTGCCCTGGCGATCGAGGCTGGGGCCACCGTGGTGACCTACGACCGCGACTTCGCCCGGTTCGCCGGGTTGCGCTGGCGCACTCCCGTCTGAGCGCTGCCTCGGGCCCAGGCCGGCGCCGTGCGCGACACGCCGGCCGCAGCGGACGTCAGTCGTCTGCGGCCGCGGCGATCGCCTCGAGCACGTCCGCGAAGGCCGCGAGCTGCACGCGCAAGCGCTCGTTTGCCTCGGGCAAGTCCTCGACGAGCACCGCCACCAGCCGCGGATCCAGCACGTAGGCATACACGTTGCGCACGACATGGCGGAAGCCGCGATAGCGGTCGAGCGCGGGGAAGAGGTCCGGCGAGAGGACGGCGGCGCGCACCCCGGGCATCTCGGCCGTCATCTGACGGAGCAGATCCTGATGCCAGTTCGGACCGCTCGGCAGAGAGCCGTCGATGCGCTCGGCGACCAGGGTGAAGATGCGCTCCATCCCGGCGTAGAAACCGTGGACATTCAGCGCCGCTGCATCGACGTACAGGTCTTCGGGGTCGCGTGAGGCTGAGGCCCAGGCGCGGGAGGCTCGGCGCGCGACCCGGTCGAGCTCGGGCAGCTCCTGACGGATGCGGGCGGCGACGGATCTGTAGTCGTGGCCTGTCACAGGTCCACTCCGGACTGTTCGACCGCCCGGCGCAGCCCATGCGGGCAGTGGTCGAGGTCGACGAGGTCGAACTCGAAGTCAGCGGAAAGCCGCAGCAGCCTGCCCAGGGCCTCAACGTGCACGGCGGGGGTGAAGCCGGTGGCCGCCATGTCGATGTCCGACCGCTCAGTGAAATGGTCGCCCTCCGCCAGGGAGCCGAAGACCCACACGCTGGTGACGCCGAACTGCGAACGAAGGACCTGCGCGGCCTGCCGTGCCACCGTCCACGCCTGCTCGCGTCGCTCGCGCCGTCGACGGGCCGTCTCGGCGGAGCGAGCGCGCAGGGTCGCAGCGTAGACTTCGATCTGCTCGGGTGTCAGTGTGCTCGCCATCTCGCAGGGAGTATACCGCCTGGCATGTCTGCAGATGGGGCACCTGTCAGCGGCCGGCGCGTCCAAGCCCGGATCGAGCGCAGCGTTCATGTTCACATGGACTCTGAATGGAGCATACTGTCCCAGTGCCATGATCGGATAGGGCTCATCGGCCGGTCGAGGTTGACCTTGTCTCGGCGAGTGGGGAGACAATGGTGGACGTTCAGCCTGCCGCCTGCTCTGCCTCGGGCGGGACGCCACTCAACCAGAGGTCGACAGGCCTCGTGTTGCTCGACGATGAGGCGGCCGTTCAACGGAAGTGCGGGTCGACGATCGCCCGGAGTGAGGAGTGCGTAAGCAGCAAGGTGGCGGCCGGCCGCGGGGTCAACGCTGAGGCAGTCACGGGTCCAGGGCTGGGCCGGCCGCGGCTCTCAGCCCCCGGCGATCGCGTCGAGGCTTTCGG
>JADGPK010000061.1 GCA_017882445.1 Solirubrobacteraceae bacterium | reverse complement strand
GCCGGCGGTCACGAACGCGCTCACGAGCCGAGCCGGACCCCGACGTGCGGATGCAGCCGGTCGTTCGCTTCGGAGTATCTCTGCGCGAGGCTGTCGACTTCGACCTGGCTGAGCGATGTGCCGAACGCGGCGGGGCCGCCGAGCTTGTGGTAGCCGGCCACCAGCTGCTTGCCGATCTGGGCGAGGCTGAAGTGGCCGTCGTAGACGCTCTCGATGTACAGCGCGACGTTTGCGCGCGCGAAGCGGGCTGATGCGGGCGAGCCGTGTTCGATCTGATCGATCGCCGCGCCTATCAGCTGCCATCCACGGGTTGCTAGGCCGCTGAAGCTGCGGAACAGTCCGGCAAGGCTCGCGCCCGGTCCCGTGACGGAGGCCGCCTCGCGTTCTTCGAACAGCGCCGGGAGCCTGAGGTGGGCGGCGCTCGCCGTCGCGGCCTGGATCGTCGGGCGCGACACCGCGCGTGTGTCCGCGGGCAGGCCGTTTGCGACCGACGGCCAGGCTGCCTTCGTGGCCGCTACCTCCACGTCCACCGCGCTCGCCGCCGCGCTGAGCGTGCGGCAGACGGCTACGAGATCTTCACGTTCGAGCCGTAGCGCGGCCGGCGTCGGCGAGCCGCCATGGCCGCAGCCACCGATGAGGAACGCGACGGCGCAGCACAGGAGCAGCGCCGCGATGCGGCTCCCGCCGCACGTCGTGCTCTTGCTGAGAGCGTGCGTGGGTCGCCTAGCTAGGTGCCGAGCAGGTCGACCACGAACACGAGCGGCGCGTTCGGCGGGATCGTGGGCGGCGAGCCTTTGGGTCCGTAGGCGAGAGCCGGCGGGATGATGAGCTCGCGCCGGCCGCCGACCTTCATGCCGGCCACGCCCTGGTCCCATCCGGGGATGACCTGGCCCTTGCCGAGAGCGAAGGTGAACGGTTCGCTGCGTTTCCACGACGCGTCGAACTCCGTGCCGCCGTGGAACAGGACGCCCACGTAGTTGACCGTCACCGTCTGACCGGCTTTGGCTTCGGGGCCCGTTCCGGTGATGAGGTCTTTGATCACGAGCTTGCTCGGAGCAGCGCCCGACGGCGGCGTGACCTTCGGTTCGCTCGACAGCGGGCCGCTGACCGGCGTCTTGGCTGTCGTCGACGTCGGCGTTTCGCCGCCCGCTTTGATCAGTGCGTTGTCGGCGGGGTTCTGCGCGCCGACGCTGATCGTGCTCGAGCTGCTCGAACTGCCGCAACCGGCGACGAGGAGAGCGGCTGTGAGCGCAGCGAGGGTCAGGGCGGAGCGGAAGCGAATGGTTGGGTGGGAGGCGTTGAAGTAGGTCACGGTCGCGCAGCCTATCGGAACTTGCACGCGAGGTGTGCGTTACGATCGGTTGTGGACCGTGCTAGGCGGGGAGGTAGCGGTGCCCTGAATCCGCAATCCGCTCTAGCGGGGCTGAACTCCCTTCCGAGGGGTCCCGGCTCCGGTCGCTCCGTCGCTCGGGGCGTCGATGGTTCGGGTCCCGTGCGGTGTCGGCTTGCGAACCAGGTCAGGTCCGGAAGGAAGCAGCCTTAAGCGATCACCGGCAGGCGCAACGGGAGCTCCCGGACCGGAGTCGTGGGCGATGGCAGGCGCCGGATGTTCGGAGTCTCGACGCGGGGTGCACGGTCCACTAATTCGTGCACCGATGAAAGATCAACCACGACCGGTTGGCGGTCACCGCGGTGAAGCCCGGCGGGATGCTGACGGCCTTGGCGACAGGGTCGTTCTTGTCGAGCACGTAGCTCGTTTCGACCTGCATGTTCGCCGGATCGACGTAGACGCCGGAGGCGATGTGCCCGGCCTGCGCGCTGAGAATGTTCGCGGGGCTCGTCCGCAGATACAGCGCGAGCAGCGGGATGGGCGCGTGGTTGGGGACGCCCACCGGACCGCAGCGCAGATTGATCGAGTGGTCGTCCACGAGCGCCAGCAGGTCGCCTTCGATGCCCTGCTGGCGCGCGAGTTTGCCGAATTCGCGCTCGGCCGCGTGGTATTGCGCAGGCGCGTAGGCGAGCAGTGCCAAGAGCACGAGCGCTCCGGCGCCCATCCACCAGCGTCGCCGCCGGTCTCCTGCCTGCAGGCACATCCAGCCGAAGGCGCCGGCGCCGCAGAACACGCACAGGATCGCCGCCGCCAGGAAGGCGTAGCGGGTGTTGATGGGCAGGCCGAGCGCGGCGAACCCCGCGAACACGACGACCGCGAGCACACCAGCCGCCGCTCCCAGCAGCGCCCGGCGGCGAAGCCACGCCAGCGAGAGCGCCCCGCCCAGCGCCGCGCCCAGGAGCACAGGCGGGCGAAGGATCTCGCCGATGCGCCGCGGGATGTACTCCGGCACGTTGGCGATCCCCGTCGTGCGGTCGAGCGTAGCGACGGTGTGCCGGGTGTGGGTCAAGGACCACAACGGCTGGCCGGTTATCAACAGGTCGCTCAGCAGCCAGATCAGCGGCGCCGCCGCGGCGAGCAGCGTGAGCTCTGAGATCTCGCGGCGCGCGGGGCGGGGGAAGCGCGGCCGCGGCCAGCTCCCGCGCATGAAGGGAGGCCTCCATTGGATCGCGTAGAGCCAGTACAGGCCCGAGAACGCCCACGCCTCCGGGCGGAGCAGGCCCGCGAGCGCCAGCAGGGCGAGCACGGGCGCAGCCGCCGAGCCGCGCACGCCCGCGCGGCGGCGGACCTCGACGAGCACCGCGCCCAGAACGAGCAGCAGATAGGGGAGGTCCACGTAGGCGCGCACGCCGTACGAGAGAACGGGAACCCGTGTGAGGAAGATCAGTGCGGCCAGCGCTCCGGCGGCGCGCCCGAACCACTGCGCTCCGAGCCGGAAGATCACCCAACCGCATGCCGACAGCGCGAGGAACCCGAGCGCGATCGTCATGTTCTCGACCGCACGCGGCCCCAGTGGGGAGAGCACCACGCCGAGGACCTCGAGCAGCGGATGCGGGGTCGGCGCGATCGCCACGTCGTAGGCCGGCGTCTGTCCGCGCGAGAGCTGCCCGCCCCACGCGAGCGCGTACAGGGTGTCGTAGTTGGCGAAGCCCACCCCGCTGAGCACCCGCAGAAGGACGGCACCCGCGATGATCGCCAGCGGAGCCGTCACGCGCCCGAGCAGGCGCTTGGTCGAGGCAGTCATCAGCGCGGACGCTACCCGCTCGTGCGGGCAGCCGAGCCCGCCCACCCGGGCCCGCGGGCGTGGGTAGACTCAGGCGAGGTGTCGATAGAGGAGCAGCCACAGGACCAGCAGCGGTCGCTGTACCGCAGGCACCGCCCCCGCACGTTCGCCGAGGTGGTCGGTCAGGAGCCCGTGGTGAGGACGCTGCGAAACGCGGTTCAGCGGGGCAAGGTGCACCACGCCTACCTGTTCGTTGGCTCGCGTGGCACGGGCAAGACCTCCATGGCCAAGATCCTTGCCGCCTGCCTGAACTGCGATCGGGACCCCACCCACCCCACGGTCGAGCCGTGCGGGGAGTGCGAGTCGTGCGTGTCGATCGCCCGGGCTACGTCGCTCGACGTGATCGAGATGGACGCCGCGTCGAACAACTCGGTGGACGACATCCGCGAGCTGCGCGAGAGCGTCGCCTATGCGCCGGTCAGCGGGCGGCGCAAGGTGTACATCCTCGACGAGGCCCACATGCTCTCAACAGCCGCCTGGAACGCTTTCCTGAAGACCCTGGAGGAGCCGCCCCCGAACACGGGGTTCGTGCTGGCGACCACCGAGGCGAACAAGGTCCCAGCCACCGTCGTCGACCGCTGCCACCGCTTCGACTTCCATCGTCCGACCGTAGAGCAGATCGCGAGCGTGGTGCGCCGCGCGGCGGCGGCCGAGTCGATCGAGATCCCGCCGCCCGCGGTCGCCGCGCTGGCCCGCGCGGCGACGGGCAGCTTCCGCGACGCACTCGGCACGCTCGAGCAGCTCGTTACCTACAGCGGCAGCGATGTGGCGCTCGAGGATGTGCTCGCCGTGCTCGGCGTGGCCGACGCGCGGCTGCTCGAAGAGACCGTCGACGCGGTCGCCTCCGGGGACGCCGCGCGCGCGCTGAAGGCCCTCGATGAGTGCGTCGAGCAGGGGCGGGAGGCCGGCTCGTTCGCCTCTGACCTCGAGGTCCGCGCCCGCGAGCTGCTGGTCGTCCAGACCCTCGGCGCGGTGCCCGAGGAGCTTGCCCTCACACCCGAGTCCGACGCCGCCCTGCAGGCGCAGGCCGAGCGCGTGGACCACGCCATCGTCGTGCGCCTGCTCGAGCTGCTCGGTGAGGCGATGGAGGGCGTGCGGGCCGGCGCGGACGCTCGCACCCGGCTGGAGCTGGCGCTCGTGAAGGCGGCAAGGCCCGCGGTGGACAGCTCGATGAGGGCGCTGCTGGCGCGGATCGAGCGTCTGGAGCAGGAGCGCGGCACGGTCCGGGCCGTAGCGACAGCCGCAGTTCCCCCGTCCCCGTCGCCGCGCGCATCGGCGTCACCTGAACCGGAGGCGACTGCAGTCGCCGCCCCGACGCAGGCGCCTCGCACGCAGCGCTCACAGGCGCCATCCGCTCAGGCGCCTCCCGCCGACCCACCCACATCGCAGGCGCTTGTCCCCGACGGGCCCGGCGCAGAGGACTCGATTGCGACGGATCTCGAGGCCGTAAGCACGCTCTGGCC
Organism: Solirubrobacteraceae bacterium; assembly: GCA_017882445.1. GTDB lineage: Bacteria > Actinomycetota > Thermoleophilia > Solirubrobacterales > Solirubrobacteraceae > Palsa-744. The sequence continues at coordinate 8,894 of JADGPK010000061.1, read as the reverse complement.
TGCTGTCGTCGAGCTCGTGCGCAGCCAGAACGCGCTGATCGGAGCGCTGATCGCCGAAGCTCGGCCCGTGGCCGTCGACGGAGAGGACCTGACGCTCGCGTTCGCCTCCACCGCACAGTTCCTCAAGAAGAAGGCCGAGGATCCAGCCAACCGCCTGACCGTCGGCGAGGCCCTGCGGGCGGTCACCGGCGGGCGCTGGCGGCTCTCCTACGAGCTACGCGACGAGCTCGGCATTGCAGATCAGCCTGCCGCGTCGCCCGAGCACGACGAGGAGGACTGGATCCGACGCTTCGTGGAGGAGTTCGACGCCGAGGAGATCCCCGGCGACCGATCGGAGATCGGCCAGCAGCCCGCGCCGGATGGCTCGGCGCAGGACGGCGAGCACGGCGCGCGCGCCGTGACCAGCAACGAGAAAGGCGCCTGATGGCAAAGCAGCCCCGGATGCCGAACATGCAGCAGATGATGCAGCAGGTCCAGAAGATGCAGAAGGACGTGGAGCTCGCCCAGGAGGAGCTCAAGAGCGAGGTCGTCGAGGCCTCGGCGGGCGGGGGCATGGTCACCGTGAAGATGAGCGGCGGCCTCGAGCTGCGGGAGGTCAAGATCGACCCCTCGGCGGTCGATCCCGAGGATGTCGAGATACTCGCCGACATGGTGCTCGCGGCCGTCAACGAGGCGCTGCGGATGGCTCAGCAGCTCGCCGAGCGCAAGATGGGCGGCGCCACCGCGGGGCTCGACCTCGGCAGCCTCGGTGGGCTGGGCATGCCGGGCCTGTGAGCACCTCTTACGCCCCGCCCGTCCAGAGGCTCGTGACCGAGCTGTCCAAGTTGCCCGGCGTCGGCAACCGGACCGCGCAGCGGCTCGCCTTCCACATTCTGCGCTCCTCCATGGAGGACGCGGCCGGGCTGGCCGAGGCGATTCGCGAGGTCAAGGAGAAGATCGGCCTGTGCGAGGTGTGCTTCAACCTCACCGACGAACCCCGCTGCCGCATCTGCCAGGACCCCAGGCGCGACCAGGAGCTCATCTGCGTGGTCGAGGAGCCCAGCGACGTGATCCCCATGGAGCGCACCCACGAGTATCACGGCGTCTACCACGTGCTCGGCGGCGCGCTCTCGCCGATTGACGGGATCGACCCCGAGGACCTGAAGATCGCCGAGCTGTTCACGCGCGCCTCCTCGCCGGAGGGCTCGGTCAGGGAAGTCGTGCTGGCCACCAACCCGACCACCACCGGGGAGGCCACCGCGCTTCACATCGCCGAGGAGCTGCGCGCACGCTCACCCGATGTGAAGGTCACCCGTCTGGCGAGCGGCCTGCCGGTGGGCTCGGACCTCGAGTATGCCGACGAGGTGACCCTCGGCAAGGCCTTCGCGGGACGCCGGTCCTTCTAGCGCGACGATGTCCGGGCGGCACATGTGCCGCCCGGCGGACCCGCGCATGCGCGGGTCCGACACAGCGCCGCATGCGGCGCTGTTGACCTTGCCGCATGCGGCAAGGTCACGGAGACGATCTGCGCCGTCTCGGTGCGTCCTCGCCACCGCTCGCTCTGGGGGCAATATCCTGCGGTGCATGCGCGAACTGATCGTCATGAAGTTCGGCGGCACCTCGGTCGCAGACGCTGAGCGCATCAAGCGTGCGGCGAGGCGGATCGTGGACAAGCGCGAACAGGGCCACCGCGTGGTCGCGGTGCTGTCGGCGCGCGGGAAGACGACCGATGAGCTGATCTCGATGGCCGAGGAGGTCTCCGACGCGCCTGACCCGCGCGAGATGGACATGCTGCTGTCCACCGGTGAGCGGATCTCGTGTGCGCTGTGCGCGATGGCGATCAACGACCTCGGCCACCGGGCGATCTCCCTGACCGGCTCGCAGGCGGGGATCGTGACCGACGAGTCGCATACGAAGGCACTGATCCTCGACGTGCGCGCCGAGCGCATCCAGGCGGCGCTCGAGGAGGACAGCATCGTGCTGGTGGCGGGCTTCCAGGGTGTCTCTGAGAACGCCCGGAACGTGACCACACTGGGTCGCGGCGGCTCGGACACGAGCGCCGTGGCCGTCGCCGCCGCGCTGGGCGCGCGGGAGTGCGAGATCTACACGGACGTCGCAGGTGTCTACTCCGCGGACCCGCGGATCGTGCCCGACGCCCGCAAGCTGGCGACGGTGTCATTCGAGGAGATGCTCGAGATGGCCGCCTCGGGGGCCGGCGTGCTGCAGCTACGCGCGGTCGAGTACGCACGCAACCACGGAGTGCGCATCCACTGCCGCTCATCATTCGACGAGCAGCCAGGCACCGTTGTGCTGGCGGAAGGAGAGACGATGGAGCAGCCCCTGATCACAGCCGTCACGCACTCCGACAAGGAGGCCCGGATCACGCTCACCGGCGTGCCCGACGCGCCGGGGGCGGCAGCGCGCATCTTCGGTGCGCTGGCGCAGGCCAATGTCAACGTGGACATGATCGTCCAGAACGAGCCGGTCTCCGCGGGCGGTCAGGCGGAGATCTCCTTCACGGTTCCCCGCGAGGATCTGCGCGTGGCGCGCACGGCCCTGGAGCCGCTCACGGGCGAGGCGTTCGCGAACATGACCACACACGAGCAGATGGGCAAGGTCTCGATCATCGGCGCCGGCATGCGCTCGCACCCGGGGGTTGCCGCCAAGGTGTTCAGCGTGCTTGCCCGCGAGGGCGTGAACATCGACATGATCTCGACCTCTCCGATCAAGATCTCCTGCGTCATCGACCGCGATAGCGTGGAGCTGGCCGTGCAGGCCCTGCACAGCGCCTTCGAGCTTGCCGGCGACGGCACCGATATCGCGGAGGAGCCGTTCAAGTAAGCCGGGCCTCCTGGCGGCAATCTGTAACAATCTATACTCATCTGTTGACATTCGGTCACGTTCAAGGAGGATCGGGTATGCGCACCGTCAAACGACCACGTCGATACCTCGCCCAGCAGCGGCTGATGCTGATCAGGCCGGTCCTCCGCTACAGCGCGTATCGCAATGCCTACGTGCTGCGGGGCGTCGGTAACCGTGTCGGCCCCGTGCTGCGCCTCGACCGCCGGCCCAGGCGGTCGCGGCCGTTCGACGGGGTGGAGCGCCGCCGCACGAGCGTCGCCTAGTCTGTCCTGGTCCCGCTCAGCTAGTCCCGCTCAGCCGTCGAGCGAGCGCTGGAGCTCCTCCAGCACCCGCACCACCCGCAGCCCGCTGTGGCCGTCCGAGCGGGGGACCTCCCCGCTGCGGATGCACTCGACGAAGTGCTCGCACTCGATCCGCAGCGGCTCGAGGTTGGGGATGCGCGGGGAGAAGATGTCGCCGGAGCGGGCGATGTACTCGCCCCAGGAGCGGGTGTCCTCGTCGAAGCCCTTGTCGTAGATCGTCAGCTTGCCCTCGATCAGCATGTCGTCGAATGTGGCCATCCTGCGCGAGCCGACGACCGTTATGCGCCGCTCCTTGTGAGGGTCGAGCCAGGAGAGGTGCAGGTGGGCCACGGCCCCCGACGGGAAGCGCAGGTAGCAGAAGACCACATCCTGGACACCCTCGCGCACGTAGGAGGCGCCATGGGCGAGGCACTCCTCGGGCTCGTCGCCGATCAGGTGCAGAGCGACCGACACGTCGTGCGCGCCGAGGCTCCAGAGCGCGTTCTCATCCGCTCTGAGCTTGCCCAGGTTGAGGCGGTTGCCGTAGATGTAGTAGAGCCCGCCGAGCTCATCCTCGTCGATCAGCTCCTTCAGCCTGGCGACAGCCGGGTGGTACTCGAGCAGATGTCCGACCATCAGGATCCTCCCCGCGTCCGCCGCCGCCGCGACGGCGCGTTCCGCGTCGGCGGCGTTGATCGCAAGCGGCTTCTCCACGAAGCAGTGCTTGCCCGCCCTTGCCACCGCGATCGCAAGCTCGGCGTGCGTGGGCACGGGTGTCGCCAGGACGACCGCGTCGAGCTCCTCGTCGCCGAGCAGATCCTCCAGCGCGCCCGTCGTCCGCACGCCCGGGAAGGACGGTTCGAGCTTCCGGCGCGCCTGCTCGGAGGCGTCGCACAGCCACGTCAGCTCGCAGCCGGGGATCACGGCGAGGTTGCGGGCGAGGTTGGGACCCCAGTAGCCGAGTCCGACCACTCCCACGCGCACAGGCCTCTGCTCGGAGCTCACAGCGCTCCGATTGCCTGCACGCATCGCTCGGCCGCGTGGCCGTCCCCGTAGAGCGCCGGACGCTCAGCCGGCGGCCGGCGCCCGAGCGCTGCCAGCGCCGCGTCAGCGTCGAGGTCCACGAGGGTGTTCCATCCCGCCTGCACCGTCTCCGTCCACTCGGTGTTCGCTCGCAGGGTCACGAAGGGCACTCCCGCAAGGTACGCCTCCTTCTGGACGCCCCCCGAATCGGTGATGACGGCGCGGGCCTGGCATACGAGCGCACTGAACTCGATATAGCCGAGCGGTCCGGTCAGCACCAGCCCGTCGACGGACTCCAGCTCGCCCAGCAGGCCGGCGTCCGCCAGGCGGGCGCCCGTGCGGGGATGCACTGCAAACAGAACCGGCGCGGGCAGGGCGCGCACGAGCTCGACCAGCGCGCGCAGCCGGGCGGGGTCATCGACGTTGCCGGCGCGGTGCGCGGTCAGCAGAAGGTAGGAGCCCCCCTGCAGGCCGTAGGCCGCGGGAGCCTCGGCGTTGGCGCGCGCCAACGGCAGCGAGCGCAGTGCGACGTCGACCATCACGTCACCCACGACCTCGATCCTGCCGGCTATCGATTCGGCCCGAAGATGCTCAGCGGCGCTCTGCGAAGGGCACAGCAGCAGATCGCTGACGTGGTCGCTCAGCACGCGGTTGAGCTCCTCCGGCATCGTGCGGTCGAAGGAGCGCATGCCCGCCTCGATGTGGATCACCGGCACACGCGCCTGCGCCGCCGCGAGAGCGCCGGCGAGCGTCGAGTTGGTGTCGCCGTAGACGAGCGCCGCGTCGGGTGCAAGCTCGCCCACGAGCGGCTCGAGCGCCGCGAGCATCCGTGCTGTCTGCGCTGTGTTGCTGCCGCCGCCGATCCCGAGCTCCTTCTCGGGGCGGGCAAGGCCGAGCTCGGTGAAGAACACGCGCGAGAGCGAGTCGTCGTAATGCTGGCCGGTGTGCACGAGGATCTCCTCGTGGCGCTCGCGCAGCAGGCCCGACACGGCGGCCGCCTTGATGAACTGCGGCCGGTTGCCTACGACGGTGAGGATCCGCACGGGGGTGAGGAGGGAAGGCCGGGGAGGGTTATGTGCTTTGCCGGTGCTGTATCACCATGGTTATACAGAAAAAAATAGAGAGACGGTCCTGGGTCTCGGGCCCGCGTCCCTTTCACGTCGACCCGCAGACCGGTGTCTCAGGCCGCCGCGGCCACCACTGAGCTCGACCAGTCGATCACCGACGTCGGGCGCACCACGTGGCGGTTCAGGCCGAGCTCCTTTGGTTCGAGCCCCAGCGCCAGGCCGACGAGCTGCGGCAGGTGCAGCACCGGCATGTCGAGGTCCCTACCGACCACCTTCTCGGCCAGCGGCTGCTGCAGATCGAGGTTCAGGTGGCAGAGGGGGCAGGGCGTGACCAGGCAGTCGGCCTCCGCGTCCATGGCGTCGCCGAGGTGGCGTCCGGTCTGCTTCAGCGAGGCTTCCTTGTTCATGGTGATGATCGGGAAGCCGCAGCACTTGCGCATGCCCGCGTACTCGATCACCGTCCCGCCGAGTGCCTCGATCACCTGGTCGAGGTAGCGGTCGCGCGGTTGCGCCTCATCGATGCCGAGGCGCTCGCGGGGGCGCACGATGTAGCAGCCGTAGAACGGGCCGACCCTGAGGTTGGTGAGGGGGCGCTTGACCCGCGCGTGCAGGTTATCGAGCCCGATCTCCTCGACCAGCAGCCAGAGGAAGTTCTTGTTGGTCAAGCCCGTCTCATAGCTGAGGCCCTCGGCCGCGAGGGTCGCGTTGACGTGCGTCCGGTACTCGGCGTTGGAGTCCAGGCGCTGCTGGCACTCGCTCTGTGCGCCCTGGCAGGTCGAGCAGATGTTCATCATCATCGCCGCCCCTTCGACCTCCTGGGCGAGGGCGAAGGTGCGTGCGTTGAGCGTGTCTGCGAGCTCCTGGTTGTGCTCGGCGATCACGCCGGCACCCGTGCAGCAGGCGCGGTCGAGTTCGACCAGCTCGATGTCCAGCAGCGGGGCGATCTTGGCCATCGAGCCGTGCAGCTCGGGCGTAAAGCCCCGACTCACGCAGCCGGGCCAGTAGGCGACCTTCATTGGTTGGCGCTCCCTTCGGGGCTCGTGGGGGCCGCGGGGCTCTCGGCGCCCGCGCCGGCCGCGACCGGCGCGGCGGAGCTCGCCTCATCCTCGTCCTGGCCGGTGATGTACAGGTTCAGCTCGTAGCGCTCCTTGCGGCTCTCGATCTTCTCGTAGATCGCCTGCACGCTCTTCAGGTCCCTCTTGGGGATCTTGTGCGGTTTCAGCGCGCCCATCAGCGTGACCTTGCCGTGCAGCACCGCCTTGAGGATCGCCGGCAGCGAGCTGAGCAGCTCCTTGGCGGCCGCCGGGGCGAATTTGCCGAACCGGGAGTTCCCGCCGTAGGAGCGGGGCAGCAGCTCGGCCTCCCACAGCAGTCCGTATTCCTTGACCAGCGTTGTGAACGCCGCCTCGTGGCGCTCGCCGTTGTTCTCATCAACGATGTGATGGTCGCCGATGGCTATCCGCCGCAACCGCATGATCTGGCCCATCGGGTTGACGTCCTTCGGGCAGGCGTCCACGCACTTGAAGCAGTGGGTGCAGTCGAAGATACCCTGCGGGTCCTGCGCGAGGTCGTTCAGCCGCTCGAACTGCTGATCGTCGCGCGGGTCGCCGACGAAGCGGTAGGCCTTGGCCAGCGCCGCCGGACCGATGAAGCCGGGATCGACCTCCATCGCCAGGCAGTCCGAGACGCACGCGCCGCACTGGATGCAGGCCATCGTCTGGGTCACGTCGACCATCGATTCGCGCGATACCAGGTACTCGCGCTCGGGCACCGGCTGCTTGGCCAGCAGCCACGGCGTGACCCGCTGGATCTTCTTCCAGTGGACCGCGTCCATGTCCACGATCAGGTCCTTGAGCACGGGCATGTTGCCCATCGGCTCGATCTCGATCACGCCGTCGCGTGCGCCGCGCTTGGCGGCGTCCAGGTGGGTGTGGCAGGCCAGCGACGCCTCGCCGTTCACGCGCACGCCGCACGAGCCGCAGATCGCCTGCCGGCATGAGCAGCGGATCCCGATCGAGCCGTCGAATTTGTCGCGCGCCTGGAGGATCCCCTCGAGCACCGAGCGGTGGGGCTCGAGCTCGACCGTGTGCTCGTCCCAGTAGGGGGCCTCTCCCGACTCGGGGTCATAGCGGCGCAGCCTGAGGGTGAACTGCTCGGGTGGCCTGTCGCGCACTTCAGCCATGCTTGACGCTCCTGCTCTGTCGGACGGAAGGGGATGTGATCGGGGGGCGGGAGAGCATCAGTATTTCCTCACCTCCGGCTGCCACTGGGTGAACGTCACCGGCGAGTAGCTCACCTGCGGACCGTCCTCGCCCAGCGAGATGTCGATGTGCTTGAGCCACTCATCGTCGTTGCGCTCGGGGTAGTCGGTGCGGTACTGGGCGCCGCGGGACTCCTTGCGCTCGAGCGCCGCGACGAGAGTCGCCTCGGCGCAGTCGACCATGAAGCCGAGCTCGATCGCGCCGAGCACGTCCTGGTTGAAGACCGTTCCCCGGTCGTCGATCCAGGCGCGATCGGTCTCCTCTTTCAGGCGCCCGATCGTCTCGAGCGCCGTCCGCAGCCCGGCCTCGTCGCGGAACACGGCCGCATGGCGGTTCATCAGCTCGCCGAGCTCGCTCTTGATCTCCGAGACCCGCCGGCCGTCGTGGGAGCGGGCGATGATCGAGTCGATCTCCTGCGCGTCCGCCTTCAGCTGCGCGTTCGCGTCTAGCTTGGGAACCCCCATGCCGGCCGCCTTCTCGGCCGCGTGTTCGCCTGCCCGGCGGCCGAAGATGAGCGTGTCCAGCAGCGAGTTGGCCCCGAGGCGGTTGCCGCCGTGCACCGACACGCACGCCACCTCGCCCGCCGCGTACAGGCCCTCGATCGGCGTGCGGCCGTCCACGTCGGTCTTGACGCCGCCCATGATGTAGTGCTGGCCGGGGCGGATCATGATCGGTTCGCGCGTGATGTCCACGCCGGCGAAGTCGCGTCCGAGGTTGACGATCTCCCGCAGCGACTCCAGTGTGCGCTTGCGCGGCACGACCGTCACGTCCAGGTAGATGCCCGCTCCGCCCGGGCCGACGCCGCGGCCCTCGTTGATCTCGATCTGCTCGGCGCGCGAGACGACGTCGCGGGATGCGAGCTCCATCTTGTTGGGCGCCGATTTCTCCATGAAGCGTTCGCCGTTGGCGTTGAGCAGGTGGGCGCCCTCGCCGCGGGCGCCCTCGGTGATGAGCATGCCGGTCTCGACCAGGCAGGTCGGGTGGTACTGGACCATCTCCATGTCCATCAGCGGGGCACCGGCCCGGTAGGCCATCGAGATCCCGTCGCCGGTGACGATCAGGCCGTTTGTCGTCGGCTTGTAGGCCTGTCCGGCTCCGCCGCAGGCGAGTATCACGTTCTTGGCTGTGAACGCCTCCCTCCGCCCGCTGCGCACGTCGCGCGCGATCACCCCGCAGCAGCGGCCAGCGTCGTCCTTGAGCAGGGAGGTCGTGAACCACTCCTCGTAGCGCTCGACCGTCTCGTGGTGCTTCATCAGCTGCTCGTAGAGCACGTGCAGCATCGCCTGCCCCGTGATGTCGGCCACGTAGGCGGTCCGCTTCGCCGAGGCTCCGCCGAAGGCGCGCAGGTCCATTTCGCCCTTGTCGTTGCGATGGAACGTCACGCCGATGTGCTCGAGGTGCATGACCTCGCCGGGGGCCTC
>JADGPK010000151.1 GCA_017882445.1 Solirubrobacteraceae bacterium | reverse complement strand
GGTAGGCCGGGAGCGGTTCTGCCCTGCCCTTGACTGCCAGCGGTGCCACCTGCTCGACCTCGACCGCGTCGCGTACCAGCCACCACGTTGAGACACCCAACAGGACCTCGCCCGGCGCTGCGGCCTGCTCCAGCCGGGCGGCCATGTTGACCGCATTGCCGGTCGCGAAGGAACCGCCTGCGCGCGCTGACCCCGCGACGACCGAGCCGGTGTTGACGCCGGTCCGCACTGCGAGCTCAATGCCCATCGTGTCCAGCAGCTCAACAGAGAGCGCTGCGAGCAAGTCACGGATTTCCGCCGCGGCACGGACCGCGCGCAGAGCGTCGTCTTCGTGCACCTCGGGGATACCAAAGACGGCCAACACGGCATCGCCGACGAACTTCTCCACCGTCCCGCCGTGCCGCTCGACGGTCATTTGTGCCGCGCCGAAGTACCGCGCCATAACACCGCGGAGCGCCTCAGGATCAAGCTGCTCGCCCAGCTCGGTCGAGCCAGTGACGTCACAGAACAACAAGGTGACAGTCTTACGGGCCTCCACCTCAGCCACGGCCGGCAGTGGCGCACCGCAGGACAAGCAGAACTGTGCCGACGCCGGCTGGCGCTCCCGGCACACAGCGCACACCGTCTCGTCGGCTGCGGGAACGATCACGGCCGCACTCTAGACGAGCTCCAGCCATCGCGCGAGTGTTTACCTCAGGGTCCTGACCTTGGTGGCTGCGGCGAGTGAGAACCCCTATGTCGCGCAGATCCAGCTGTGTTCGTGATCGACCTGATCCGCTCCGTGAGGTAGACGACCTGCCCTCTGGCCACGAAACTGTCGCCCGCCTCCACCGCTTGACCGGGGGTCAGCGCGAACACGCCTGCCACATCGAAGGTCACCGCCTCGATTCCCCTCCGCACCCCTGATATCGGCTAGGGTCGTCGTCGCATAGGTCGGCGGCCACCGGACGCCCGACAGCGCGTCAGACATGAGGAGATCCCATGGAAACCGACGAGCTACAGACCAGACTGGCCGGAATCGAGCTCTTCCAGGGCCTGTCCAAGCACGCCCTGAAGAAGCTCATTGGATCTGGAAAACAGACCGACCACCCCGACGGCCGTGAAGTGATCGCTGAAGGGGCAGGGGCGATCGGATTCCACTTGATCACCGCCGGCGGGGCACGCGTCACCAGGGGTGAAACCGTGCTCCGGACTTTGGGAGTCGGCGACTATTTCGGTGAAATCAGTGTTATCGACGGTCAGCCCCGATCCGCGAGCGTCCAGGCCGTGGACTCGCTGCAGACGTTCGTCATCCACCCGACCGTCTTCCAAGCGCTGTTGGACGATCACCCCGATTTCGCGAGAGGGTTGCTGGTACTGCTCTGTCAGCGTCTGCGGGAGGCCGAGAAGCGCGACTCGTAGCCGCCTTCAGCGCATCAGTGCTGGGGGCGAGCCACTGTTCCAGCCACCCAACCGCGCACATCCGGCTGACCCACGGCCGGCGGCACAGCCTGGCGACATTGTCGACGATCGCCGTATGCGGATCCCTCACCGGACAAGAACGACCCCATCGCGAACGAGCCGGAAGAGCTTCGCCATCCTCCCAGCTATCAGAGCGAGTTGCGGGGCTGTTGCCGCCCGCATCTCGTCCAGTCCGATGACGGTCAGGCTCATAGGCGTTTGTCCAACCATGCAGCCCAGACATCCAAGGCCTCTTGAGGACCGCCACTGGAACAGGTCGGGGCGGCGGGAGAAGAACTCGTTGAATGAGAGAAGGTTCTGCCAAGGCATCTGCCAAGTGGCCAGGGCTCATCGGAGGAGAGTCGGTTGGCTCGTCCCGTTTCCGCCCAGCGAGACGAAGCCCTGCGAACACCTCACGCCGGGTGCCGTCGTCCCGTAAACTGACGGGTTATCGATCGCCGTTGGCAGAGTAGGTGGTGATGCGTCTTGACCGGAGTCACGGAGCTCGTCGGGCGTAGCGACGAGTTGAAGGTGCTACGCGAAGTGCTCGCCGATGGACCCGTTGCGTCCGGTCCTAGGGCGGCGCTGGTCCTCGGCGAGCCAGGCGTCGGCAAGACGCGGCTGCTGAGCGAAGCCACGAGGCTGGTCGCCGGATGCCGCACCTTCCATCTCGTCGGCTTCGAGCCTGAGCAGCACGTCCCGCTCGGTGCCGCCGCCCACCTGTTGCACGACCTCGTGAACGTGGGGGATGAGGGGCGGCAGCTGGAGGCGGTCCTGCGGGCGCCAGATCCTGCGCTTGGCGGGTTGGAGCCGCTGCGTGTGTTCGAGGCGGCGTATCGCGCTGTCTGCCGGATCGGTGACGTGCTGATCGTGATCGACGACCTGCAGTGGATAGACGACGTGTCGCGGGCGCTGGTGCACTACTTGCTGCGCGCGGCGCAGGCGGACGACCAGCCCCTGCTGCTGCTGTGCGCCGCGCGGCCGACGCCGCCTTCCACCGCGTTCATTGGCTCTGTGCAGCGGCTGCTGGTCGACGACGACCGGTGCGTCGAGCTTCTGCTCGGGCCGTTGACCCGTGAGGCCGGGGTCCACCTCGCGCAGATGCTGCAACCAGCGCTTCCTGATGATGAAGCGGAGCATCTCTGGGAGAAGGCGGCCGGTTCACCGTTTTGGATCGAGCTGGCAGCGCGAAGCGGGCGGAGCGGGGAGCGATCAACGGTCTCGATCGCCGGACTGCTGCGATCGTTGAGCACCGAAGCGGCCACCTGTCTGGGCGCGCTGGTCGTAGCCGCCCGGCCTGCGGGCGCGGACGAAGTGGCCGAGGTTCTCGGGTGGGACTTGACGCGCGTCGAAGAGGCAGTGGCCGAGCTCGTCAGCCGCGGCATCGTCTCGTCGCACGCCGGCTCGTTCCGAACGGCTCATGACCTGATTCGCGAAGCGGCACTCGAGCGGATTCCGCAGCACGAGCTCACCCGGCTGCACCGCCAGTTCTGTGCGCTGTTGCGGGGACGGGCGGAGGGCGACCTCCAACTGCTGATGGAAGCCCTCGAGCACGAGCGCGCCGCGGGTACTGCGAGCGTGGCGCTGGCGCTGGCGATCGCGAGGTCGCCGCAGCGTCGAGTGCTGGGTCCGGCCGGTTTCGCTCGGCTTGCCACCGTCGCTGAAGCACCACATGGCGACGTCGCCGAAACGACGGCGCTCAAGATCGAGCTCGCCCACATCGCCGATGAGCTGGGCGACCACGAGGCTGCCCTCGAGCGTTGGGGCGCGTTGAGCGAGACGCTGCAGGGAGCGGGGGACCGTGCGGGTGCCGCGATCAAGGCGGCCCGGCACGCCGGTGCCCTAGGCCTGTCGTCGGACGTCAGCGCGTTGCTGGACCGAGCCCGCGCGGATGGACGCGACGACCCGTGGACGCAGGTCGCCACGGACGCGATCGAGCACAACCGGCTGGTGTGGCTGGAGCACGACGCCGCACGCGCTAAGCCGCACTTGCAGGCCGCCATCGGCGCGGCCCGCAGCCTTCGGGCACAGGCAGGTCCGATTGAGACGCTGCCCGAAGCCGCCCGGCTGGCCTATGCCGAATCCCTGTACGCCGAATGCACGGCGAGACTGATGGACGACGACATCGTCGGGATGCTCGTTGTTGCCGACGAGATGGTCGAAGCCACCCGCGGGCTGGGCGAGCCCCACCTGGAC
>JADGPK010000150.1 GCA_017882445.1 Solirubrobacteraceae bacterium | reverse complement strand
GTCAACCGCGAAGCAGCAGGGCTGGCCGCGGCTATGGGATGTCCATAGGGCAACCGGGACCAGCAATCGCACGATCTCGCACGATGACCACGTCGTCGCGATGAAGCGCCCGATCCCATACGAATCAGATGGAGCCTGCGAAGTTCCTACCTGGAAGACCGTACCGAATCCCGCGCCTTCGGAAGGCCATCTCTCCACCTTCGAGGAGTCGGCAAATAGCCGCGCGTATGAAGGAGTCTTCGAGCCCGCCAGCTTCGTAGCTAACGTCGGGCAGCGTCGCGGGGTTGGGGCGGACAGCGCTGGCGACGATGACCTGGTCGGAGTCGGTGTTGACGACGAGGTTGGCGTTGTGCGTAACCATGATGATCTGGCGGCGGTTGGCGGCCTCCCTGAAGAAGGGCACGAGGTCGTCGTAGACCGAACTCGGGTCCAAGTTCTCTTCGGGCTGGTCAATGAGGAGCGGCCTTACATCCCACTCGTCAAGCGCCAAGTAGAGGGTCAACAGAACGACCCCCCTCGTCCCAGGGGACAGCCGTGCAATCTGGACGCCCTCGTACTCAATGCCGTAGCGCACGCTGATGTGGTCCGTCGAGAGGAACCATGAACCGACGTCAAGGGGCGTCACGCCTTGAGCCATCGCGCCCAAGGCTTGGGCGATGTACTTGTCGGAGAAGTCCCACATCGCGGCCTGCACGTCCGCCGGATTGCCGCTAGTCCATGGCCCTTCGAGCAGGGCCGTCGCCTCCTTCGCAAGAAACCCCCGGCCGTTGAATGGGGGCCGGCGCAAGTCAAAGAGTTCTTCCCCTCGCGCAGCCCACGCGGCGATGTCAGCGACACGATTGACCACGAACGACAGCTTTGAGAGGCGTGCGTCCCGCTTCACTCTCTCAGAGAGCGGCTTGTATAGGTCCCGAAGTGCCTGCTGTTCCTCGGCCAGCGTCGTGAACACGCGTTCATACGCGGCGAGTCGCTCGCGTTGTGCGTCCTTGACTCTCGTCGCCGCGCCTTCGGCGTTCTTTACGGCCGCGTCCGCCTTCTGCTCATTCGCCTTGAGGGTGACCAGCCGCTTCTCCATCTCCGCACGGCGTTTGGCATTCGCCTGGTCGAGACCAAGCTCTGCGGCAAGCTTGTCGCGAGCTGATGCGAGGGCGACGAGGCCCTGGGGCATCGCGGCGGGAATGCCCGACGCGCCCTTCGGTTGAGGTTGCCCCGTCTGTCGCAGCCAAACCGCGTCGGTCCGAGCTTGCGTCTCAAGTTCGGACAATGCGGTTGGCCCAGCGGGGGGAACAACGGGGCGAAGCGAATCCCAGACCGCGTCGCTGAGCAAACCCGGATACCGCTCTCGAAGGGCCTTCGATTGAGACAGCGCCGTCGCGGCGATTCGTCCAACCTCCGCGGCGATCTCCTTGATCGAGGCGGCGCGGCGTTCTGCCCTCGCGATGGCGTCCGTCAATGCTTGAACAGCCGCAGCGGCGGCTTGGTGAGCCTTGATCTTCTCTTCAGCCGCCTTGATGGGGATGGCCGCGACTTCCTTCTCGAGTCCCTCGCGCGCGCGACGAGACTCCACGAGCGCCTTTCGAAGGTCGGGCAAGGCTCGGTGCGTAGCCTGCTCCGCTGCCACAGTCCGAGTGAGACCAAGGATGGTCCGCTGTTCAAACTCCCGGCTCGACATCGGACCTTCGAGCATCAGATCTCGCAGCTCGCCGAATGTACCCGTCTCCATCCGGTCCTCGTCGGGTATTGCTCCGAACACGACCCGTTCGATCTCCTCAACGAGCGGTTCAGTCAGGGCGGCGGGAGCAGAAAGTCGCTCAACGAACTGCTGCGAGAGGTAGAGCATCCGAGGGAATGGGTCGTCCGTCCTGGCGTCGAGTGAGCCCGCTTGAGACGTTCCATCGTTCCACTGGACCTCCGCTCGCAGGAGACCAAGGAGCGGCCGGGCTTTGCCGATAAATGAGGCAGGTCCGGGTTCGACTTCGTCAGCCTCGGTGGCGAGGGCAAGGAGGTCGGCGAGTGCCGTCTTGCCCGAACCCTTCGCCCCGATGATCGTCACGAGGCCAGGATTGAATCGGATGTCCGCCGATTTCAACCACGGCGCGGGGTGAACGCTCAGGGATCCGATTGCCTCATCGCTTTGGGCGCCGGAGGGCGGCTCCGGGCCGATGAACACACGCCGTTCCGGCTCGACAAGCGTTTGGCGAAGAGCCTCGAAGGTCGGCTCGCCACGTATCCACAGGCGGCGTTCGAGATGCGGTTCAAGCACACGCGCCATCTCGTGCGCGTCGCACCCATGAAGACACGGCTTCGGAGATTGGGCATCCGCTTTGAAGCGCGGGTGTTCGCCGAGCCAGTACGTTCGGTCCGATGCGAGGCCCGAGAATACGAAGTCTGCAAACCGACCGAGTTCCTCGCGTTGGGCCTTGAAGCTCGCGTCCGCGGAAAGACCGGACAGGCCGTCCTTGCCTGCGGCGACCCCGACGATGATGTTGTCACGGAGCCACTCGCTGCTCTCGATGAGGGTCCTGACGTCCTTGAGTTCGGCCTTGAATTGGTTTGCTCCAGCCTTCAGAGCGGGTTCGTCCGGCAGCTTCTCGTCGTTACTGTGCGCGCGACCAAGTCGCTTGAGACCCTCATCGCTGCATGGATACGGGTTCCCTCGGAAGCGGAACGAGAGGCTCGACAATGCCTCTTCCATTCGGCTCACGTGATCCTCTTGGTCCGGAGAAACAAGGAGGTGCAGGTTCACTCCAGCGCCATCCTTGGTCTGGAGGCCTAATCGCAGTTCCACGTTTGGGAAGACTACCTGGACCGACGGACAGCTTCCGGCGGGGCGGTTAGCGACAAATGCTTTGTATGCCCGGAGGCTGAAGTAGTCGGTGATGCCCAGCGCGACCGGCTCTGGTCGGGCGCTCTCGATAGCCGCGAAGTAACCAGGCCAGTCATCCCCGAACTGGTCATTCAGCAACGTCCCCGGCGCGTGGATGTGCGGGTCCCAGCGCTGCCAGACAGACCCGACGCTCCAAGATCGATTCGTCAAGCAAGTCCCCACGAGTCTTCATGGCCAGTGTGCCTTGCGCCCGTGGCGGTTAGCAATGCCCGGATAGCCCTCTCGCACCAGGGAGACACCTCTTCTGATCTTCAAGTCGCGGACACGGCGACCGGCGTCTCCACATCGCGGTGTCGCTAGGGGCAGCGATCGGCACGACTCGGGCATCCATGTGTGCCTGGGCTCGGCGCTGTGTGAGGCTAGCCATGACGCAGACCGTTGGCTGTTCCAAGCATCACTATGGAGGCATCGTGTCGATTCTGACGCACCCAGCCTGCGGATCTGACCAGACCGACCGACCCGACCGCGCACGGGTATCGCGCAAGGCAATGAGAGAGGTGTAGCCCGCCGATGGAACCAGCGAACAGCCACCGTTCGCCGCTTCTCCGCCGAGCCGGGCCGCGCCCGCCGACCCAGCAGGGGATGCCGCACACCCAGATCGGAGTCACACCTGTCGCCGAGGTCAACGCCGAGCTGTTCCGTCGAGCGTTCAGCCTGCAGGCGTGCAGAACCGGCCGACGATCATCTCGGTTCCTGGGGCTCGCGGCCTGTGGCTCGACGAAAGCGTGACCCACGTGCGGCCCGGTGTCATCCTCG
>JADGPK010000149.1 GCA_017882445.1 Solirubrobacteraceae bacterium | reverse complement strand
ACGAACCGCTCTCTCGGGAGACGATGCTTGGGGCCGCCTACGAGCTGTCGGCAGACGACTTGTAGGGCAACGCCTCCAGCGGCAACAGCCCGGTCAGGGCGTCAAACTCCGGATCCTTGTGCATCAGCACCGCGCCCCTGCGGATGGCGAACGCGGCGATGATGGCATCGGCCAGGGAGACGCGCTGCTCAGCCTTCAGCCTTGACGCGGTGAGCAAGGTCGATTCATCCATGTCCCACAAGATCTTGACGTTGAGCTGCTTGATCAAGGCGATGCGACGGTCCGCTTCCGCCTGACCCCGTTTTTGCAGGGTGACGTAATGCGTCTCCAGAAGGACCGGCCAGGGCACGATCGTTGTTGGCTGCTTCAGCGCCTGTTCCACGCGGTCTGCGCCCGCTTCGTCCTCGATGTACGACAAGAGCGCCGATGTATCGAGCAGCCAGGGCCGTGATCCCGTCGCGGCCGTGGCGCCTGTCTCAGTATCGTCAGGCGCGCGTTTCACGATCGCGATCGGCTTGACGCTCCGCCAACAAGCGCTCGGTCAGTCGCTCACCACGACCCCGCCCGCGCAGGGCCTGCAGTGGATCGTTCGGCACGGGGACGACCCTGATGGTCTCGCCGTCGTCCAGCCACACCAGATGAACGTCATTGTCTATGTGGTAGCGCTTGCGAATGGCCGCCGGAATGACGGTCTGCCCGCGTTTGGTCACGGCTGTCTGCATGATGCACCTCCAGAGTCACACTTTACATGTCATATTGTGATAATACAAGTCAATACGGCCATATGAGCGTTGACAAACTGAAAGTGAGGTGCGCGGCGGCGCAGCCGGCCCGTCCCTCGGCTACGGTCCGGGCGTCGCGGAACCCAGCAGTGCTGCGAGCTCGGCAGGCGGGAGCACCGATCGCCAGGGGGAGACGGCCTCGCGCAGCCGACGGTCGCCGGTCACGAGGATCGCCGCAGGCTCGGCCTCCAGCAGGGCCACGACGTGGGCGTCACCGGGGACGGTGGGGGAGTCGGGGGCCGCAGGCCCGGGCTCGCGCCAGCCGGCGTTGAAGACGATGCCTTCGAGAACCGTGTGGACCTCCGTGTCGGCGAGACCGTGCCGGGCGACGATGGCGGGCCGGAGGAGCACCGCCCGGTACTCCGCAAGGAGCTCGTCCGACAGGATGAAGTAGAGCGTGCCGGCGATCATGGTGTCGAGGATACGGGCGTTCGGTGAATCTCCCTGGCCCGCCAGCACACCGCTGACGACGACGTTGGTGTCGACGAGGGCGACGAGCGTCACGGGCGCTGCGCGCGCCCGCCACCGGTCTCGCGCAGCGCGAGGTCCATCGCGTCGGCGTCGCTCATCCGGGCCTTGGCCCGGGCTCGTGCGAGAATCTGCCGGGCGCTCTCGCTGGTGCGGACCCCGGCCCGTTCGAGACTCTCGTCGATGAGTGCAGTGATGGTGATGCCGCGCCGCGCCGCCGCCTCTTTGACGGCGCGTTGGCGCTCCTCGCTGAGCGTGATCGTGAGCCGTGGCATAAGGCTACTCCTTGAAGCCGAGGTGTGAGGTGCGTTGGTGTGTTGGTGCATAGACAGCATAGCACCAACCGCCGATGGGATCGAGCAGAGTCTTGTTAGCCGGACTCCCCTTCCGATCTTGGGACCAGGCGCGCACGGAGCCATGAGGCGAGCTCCTTCTCATCGAGCTCACCGGCAGCAAGCGCGAGCATGACGCTCACGACCTCCGTCTCAGGCACTTCGATCTCGCCGCCGTTGAGCCCCAGGAAGACGCCCATCGTCACGAAGGCCACGCGCTTGTTGCCATCGTTGAAGGGGTGGTTGCGCGCCAGCCCGTACGCGTATGCCGCCGCCAGTGCCGCCAGGTCGCTTTCCGGCTCGTAGGCGAAGTGCTGCCTCGAGCGCGCCAGTGCCGATTCGAGGCCGTGCTCGTCGCGCAGCCCCGGCAGGCCGCCGTACGTTCGCACGAGGTCGAACTGCACCGCCTCGACCACGAGTCTCTCGACCCAGCGCGGCTCCCCCCGCTTCACGGGCTACTTCGCCAGTTCGCGCAGCGCGTTGCGGTACTTGCCGGCGACCTTGGCCGCGATGGCGAGCGCTTCTTCTGTCTGCGGGTCGTAGGGTGTGAGCAGGATGCCGCGGTCGGTCTCTATCGCAAACACGGTGTCACCTGCGGACAGGTGGAGGCGATCGGCCATGTCTTTCGGCAACGTCGCGCTGATCGAGCCGCCGGCTTGGCGTAGTTTCAGTCCGCGAGTCATGTGTCCTCCAGAGAAGCGGAACATTTCGGACAATGGGGAGTGTAGCACATAAGTGCTACCACATGCGTCGCTCGGCTGATCAGCGGATCGAGCAGACGCACTTCGCTCGAGCGCCTGGCGCATCGATGGGGCCGGCGTTCAACGGGGTGTGGGTCGACGATCGCCGCCCTGCGCGTGACCACCGACCGCGATCTCGCCGGCTTCCCGGGGTTGCTGCTCGGCGGCTCGCGCGCTCAGGGCGTGGCGCCCCGGTCTGCGGCATCGGGCAGCAGCGCCAGCAGCTCTGCCGGCGCGAGCGCGGGGAGCGGGCCGGCGGCGTAGCCGGCCCGGTCCCTGGTCACGAGGTAGTCCGCGCCGGCCTGACGGGCGGCGGCCATCTGCACAGCGTCTGCGAGGTCGCGGTAGGGCAAGGCCAGCGCCTGCTCGAGCACGTGGCCGTCGACCGGGGCGACCGCGAGGACGGACAGTAACTCGAGCGTGTGCACCCGCGCCTGATCGGGCGAGCCGTACTTGGCCAGGAGGTAGAAGAGCGTCGTGACGCTATGCGCGGCGACGAGGCCGGTGAGCCGGCCGGTCTCGGCGGCGGCCAGCACGGCTGCCGAGTCGTCGTAGAACGGCTGGCGCCGCTGCAGGACGTCGAGGATCACGTTGATGTCGAGGAGCGCGCGGCAGGCGTCACGCATGCTTGCGCTCGAGGTGCTCCCGGTAGTTCTGCAGGGAGGCGTCTGGCGGGAGCACCCCGGTGAGCCTGCGAGTTACCGGGGCCTCGCCGGCCGCCTCGTCGTGGGCGCCGAGCCGTTCGAGGTGACTGGTGACGAGCCGCGTGAGCGAGGTGCCGTGCTGCCGCGCATACCGCTTGGCGTGCTCGAGCGTGGCGCGGTCGATGCGGATGGTAAGCTTGGTCTCTTCCATGCCGTACAGCATACCACGCTTCTGCACGGCATCAAGGTCTATCTGAGGGCGGCTCGTGCTGTCGGCTGGGATGCCCATTACCGCATGATGGCAGATGCGGCGAGAGGCGGCCATGGCGTGCGCCCGGCACCAGGATGACGTTGCGGCCCGCAGGGGTGGACACTCGCCGGCGCTCAGACGGCCTCGGGCAGGACCTGGAAGCCCTCGAGGATGGCCGCGGTCCGCAGCCGCTCGTCCAGGCACACGAAGTCCCTGCCGCCGGGTATCTCCCGGGCCCATTGAAGGGCGGCGGCGAGCTGAAGGGCGTCCGCGACGCGGAGCGGATGGACGGCGAGTAGGCGGAGCGCCTTGGCGCAGAGCGCGTCACCGGGCTGGACGGCGTTGGCCGCGTCGAGCGCGGCTGTGAGCTTCGCGAGCACCTGGGCAGCCACGGCCGGGGTGAATACTCCCTCCCGCCGTAGACGGTGCACGGCGCTCG
>JADGPK010000021.1 GCA_017882445.1 Solirubrobacteraceae bacterium | reverse complement strand
GAGTTCACGCTGCTCGAACTGGCTGAGACCGTCAAGGAGCTCACGGGCTCGAACTCGGAGATCGTGTACGAGGCGCTGCCCGTCGACGATCCCAAGCAGCGCAAGCCGGACATCACGCTGGCACGCGAGCTGCTCGACTGGTCGCCGGAGGTGTCGCTGCGTGACGGGCTACAGCGGACGATCGAGGAGTCGGGCGTCGAGATCCTTATCGGTGGCGGCTAGCTGGCCGTCCCCGACTCGGCGGTCTCGGCCGGCGGCTGAGCTACCACTCCCTATGCAAGTCTGAGGTGTTGTGAGCAGAGAAATGGGACCACGTCAGTCGGGAACGTCCACTTCGCCCGCCGCGGGTGCACGCGCCTCGGCGGCCTCGGTGCGGGCGAGGCCGGTCCTGGCCAGGCCAGCGCTCTCGGATGCGATGCAGCGCCTGGAGCTGGCTGATCGGGACATCCGACGCAAGCGCCCGCCGGCCCTGGCGTTCCTGCTGCGCATGGCGACCCTCAGGCGCCTTGCAAGGGTGATCTCGCTGCTGGCGCTCGACTTCGCCGGCTTGGCGCTGGCGATCTTCACGGCCCTCGTGCTCAAGGCGGCTGTGCTGGGTGAGGTGCAGGCGCGCCCGGCCCTGCACGAAACCGAACGCATCCTGCCCTTCGTCTACCTGCTCACTGCGCTGTTGTTCGCGCGCTCGGGGCTGTACGCCGAGCGCACACTGCGTCCCGGGCTCTCGCGGATCGTCGGGTCGCTGTTCCAGGTGGCGTTCGTGGCGCTCCTCTTCGCGGTCGTCAACGGCGAACACTTCTCCAGCTACTACCTCTTCTACGGCTCGCTCGCCTTCGCGATCTTCTACATCTCCTCGTGGCGGGCGCTGTACGAGCAGATCACGGCCGTCCTGTTGCGGGCCGCCGGCCTTCAGCGCAGGGCGGTGCTCGTGGGCAGGGGCAAGCACATCGGCGAGGTCGCCCACGCGCTCAGCGACGCCCCGCACTCCCCTATCGAAGTCGTCGGGTTCCTCTCGCCGACTCCGCTGCCCGCCAACGGCGTGCTTCCCCTCGGCTCGCTGGAGGACCTGGAGGGGGTGCTCGACTCGGCGCGGATCGACGAGGTGATCATCGCCGACCCCGACTTTCCCAAGGACGATGCGGTCGAGCTCGTCGATCAGTGCCATCGGCGCGGGATCAGGGTGAGGCTCGCGCCGTCCACGATGGAGATCCTCATCCACCGCGCCGAGTTCATCCCTGGGCAGTCGGTGCCGCTGTTCGAACTCGGTCCACCGGTCTTCGAGGGCGTCGACTTCGCCCTCAAGCGCACCTTCGACGTCGTCGGCTCGACGCTCTTGCTGGTGCTGCTCAGCCCGCTGCTGCTGGCGATCACGCTCGCCGTGCGCGTGACATCGCGCGGGCCGGTCCTGTACAGCTCGATCCGCCGCGGGATCGGCCAGCGTCCGTTCGCGTGCCTGAAGTTCCGCACGATGCGCACCGATGCCGAGGAGAGCCAGGCCGACCTGGAAGAGCTCAACGAGGCCTCCGGGGCCCTGTTCAAGATCCGCGACGATCCACGCCTGACCACGGTCGGTCGGCGGCTGCGGCGCTTCTCGCTGGACGAGCTGCCGCAGCTGGTGAACGTGCTCCGCGGAGACATGTCCCTGGTCGGCCCGCGCCCGCTGCCCGAGCGCGACTACGAGATGCTCGAGGACTGGCACCGCAAGCGCTATCTGGTGCTCCCCGGGATAACCGGGCTGTGGCAGGTATCAGGCCGCTCGGAGCTCGACTTCGACGACCTCGTGCACCTGGACTTCATCTATCTCGAGCGCTGGTCGCTGGCGCTCGACCTGACGATCCTGCTGAAGACGATCCCGGCGGTCTTCTCTCGCCGGGGCGCCTACTGAGCCTCGAGGCCGTCCACTGCGTCCGCCGTGCGCCGGCGCAGCGCCCTCCCGCCCACGCGCTGTTCAGCGACCGAGGCGATTGCCTGGGCGTACACGTTCCATGTCGCGCGTCCTGCGTCCTGCCAGCTCCACGGCGGTGGCGAGGGCGCAGGGCGCCGCACCGCCTGGGCGACCTCGATCAGCGCTCCCACGTCGCCCGGTCCGACGAACGTGGCCCGCTCGCCGAGGACCTCGCGCAGGGCCGGCACGTCGCACGCCACCACAGACGTGCCGCACGCCAGCGCCTCGACCGCGGTCAGGCCGAACCCGGCGTCCTCGCAGGGCAGGACGAGCGCTTGCGCGCCGCTGTAGATGGCGGCTAGCTCATCGTCTGAGACCTGGCCGGTGAGGATCACGTCGGGGAGCTCGTGCGCCCAGGGCCGGGTGGGCCCGACCAGCACCAGCGGCAGCTCGTGAGGAGTGGCGGCGAGCTTGGCGATGCACCCACTGGGGTGCTGAAGCCCGCCGACCCAGACGAGGTACCGATCGGGCAGCTCAAAGCGCTCCGCCACAGCTGCGACCTCGCGCTGCTCTCGGCGGTACATCGACGCGTCGGCGGCCTCTCCGATTACGGTGACGCGCTCGCGCTCCACCCGCAGGTGCGCGACGGCGTCGACGGCCACGGCCTCGGTTGGGACGATCACGCTGACGGCGCGCTGCACAGCGAGGTGGCGCAGGCGAAGGCTCGTCCGGAGACGCTCGCTACGGCGCTTCAGCGCCGCCAGGTCGTGAATGGTGACGACCATCGGGCACGGGCTGTGCAGCATCGCCCCACCCATCCAGGGCGAGTGAAAGACGTCAGGGCTCTTCGCGCGCACCGTCGCCGAGGGATGCGCCGTCTCGAGGATCTCGTCGCCCTCGGAACTCGTCTCGCGCAGAGCCTTCAGCAGGCATCTCGAGTAGCGCCCCACACCGTTCGGATCGGACGTCGGGCGGCTGTCGAAGGCCACCTTCACTCCTCGCCCGCTCCCCTCCGTCAGCCCCAGACCGTGCACCGCACCAACATATTCATTTTGCGAAGCATTGGGTAGATTTGGCAGCTTCGCTGCACGCTCGCTGCGGACTTCCGCTCTAGCCTACGGGGCGATGTCCGCGCGCGAGCGTCACGAGACCATCTGGCAGGCCGTGCCCCGCGGGCTCGAGCCCTCAGACTTCGCCGTGCGCAGCCGCTTCCTGCTTGAACACGTGCGGGCCGGCGATCGCGTGCTGGACGTGGGCTGCGGCGAGGGGAGATTCACCGCGGAGCTCGCGCGGGCCGGGGCGAGCGTGGTGGGGATCGACGTCGCCGAGGAGCCCCTCGACCGCGCGCGCGAGCTCGATCCTGGGCTCGACCTGCGGCTCGTCGACGGCGAAGGACCGTGGGAGCTCGCGGATGCGAGCTTCGACGTGGTCTGGGCCGGCGAGGTGATCGAGCATGTCCTCGACACCGCCGCGTGGCTGTCTGAGGTGCGCCGCGTTCTGCGCTCAGGAGGGAGCCTCCTGTTGAGCACTCCGGCCCATGGGCGCGTGAGGCTGCTCGGCCTGGCGCTGTCCAGGCGGGCCTTTGCGCTCCACTTCGACCCGCTGGGGGATCATCTGCGCTTCTACAGCCGCGAGACACTCACCCGGCTGATAGGGGACTTCGGCTTCGAGCGCCTGGAGGTCCGGAGCGTCGGCGGGTTCCCGTGGGCGAGACGGCTGGCCCTCCTGCGGGCGATCCGTTCGCGCTATTGAGGGCGGTTGAGGGCCTTGCGGCGGCGCGCAGCGCCTGGATGTAGTCGTTGTAGATTTCGACTGCTTCGCGCTGCGGGTTGGGCGGCCCGATCTCTTCGGGAGCGATCGACTCGGGGTTGAGATAGATGGCCGCCTGCAGCTCGGCGAGGGCCGCTTTGGGGCTGTTCGACAGATCGAAGCGCCCCAGTTCCAGCCACGTCTGCGGGTTGGACGGCTGCAGACGCGCGGCCCGCTCGAGAGTCACTCGCGCGAGCCCCGTCTGACCGGCCACGTTCTGCACGGTGGCGAGCGTGAACAGAGCTTCGGCGGAGAGCGGGTCGAGCGAGATGGCCCGCTCCGCGGCGGCGTGCGCGCGGTGGGGGTCGCGCGCGAGCAGCGCGAGCGCTTCGTCGCGGGCTTCTTCGGAGCGCTGGGGTTGCCACTCAGACCAGGCCGCGAGCAGGGCCCCGATGATCACGGCGCCCGCAACGACGCCGCGCAGCCGGCTCGGCCGTGCGGGCCGCCACGCCCACCCGCGCGCCGCGGTCCCACGAGCGTGCTCCGGCTCGATCGATCGCCTGGGCGTGCGCTTCTCCGCTGCGCCCGCCCCCAGCGGCCCGCGGCCGGCAAGCCAGCCCGCGCACAGCAGCGCCACGCAGGCGTTGCCCGGCACGTACCAGGTCCAATCGACGAGCGAGTGCGCGCCGAAGACGACGACGAGGCAGAGCATGCTCAGCATCGCGACGCGCTCGGCGGTGTACGGCTCCGGCCGGCGCCGCCAGCCCGGCCGCTCGCCCGCGCGCATTCCTCGCCAAGCACGCCAGCTCGCCCACCGGCGGTTGAACGGATTGGCCGTCCGTCCGGCGGCTGTGATCCAGGCGAAGAGCAGCGCGAGCGCGACGAGCAGACCGACCAGGCCGAGATCGGCGAGCGTCTGCACGATGAAGCCGTGGGCGTGCCTGACGCTGAGCGTCTCGGTGCGGTAGCGCAGGTGGGCCGTAGCGTACCCTTCCCCGCCGGCGCCGAGCGCGGGGTGGGCGTCGAAGACCTGGAGCGCCTCCTTCCAGTAGCGCGCCCGCACGCTCGCCACCGCCGTCAGGCGGTCGGGCGTGTTCGACGGCGGTTTCGCGTTCGGGTCGGTCAGCGCGTTGAAGGCGTGCGAGACGCTCCCTGTCAGCCCGCGATGGCTGTGCGCGAGCGCTCCGCCGACGGCGAGGATCGCGAGCACGATCAGCGCGAGCAGCACCGTCCCGGCCGAGCGCCGCGCGGTGAGCGACGGTGCCCGCCGGGCGGTGAGGAACCCGATGGCGATGCCCGCCAGCGCGAGCGCGAGCAGCATCGCGAGGAGCAGCGCACCGAGCTGATGGTCCGCGGTCGTGCGCGCGGCGAGCCCCACCTTTTCGGCGCTGAGCGCGTGCGTGGAGAAGTCCCACGCGCC
The DNA here is from genome assembly GCA_017882445.1 of Solirubrobacteraceae bacterium. Taxonomy (GTDB): domain Bacteria; phylum Actinomycetota; class Thermoleophilia; order Solirubrobacterales; family Solirubrobacteraceae; genus Palsa-744. The sequence continues at coordinate 34,531 of JADGPK010000021.1, read as the reverse complement.
GACCGCGCCGGCGCCGGCGCCGCCGATGATGAGCACCGCGGCGCCGCGCAGGCGCAGTGGAACCAGGCAGAACCACAGCACCGCGCCGAGGGCGAACGCGGCCAGTGCGCCGCGCGAGTACGCGAGCACGAGCGTCAGCAGCAGCAGGCCCATCGCGGGGTAGGCCAGCGCGCTCAGCAGCGAGTGGCCGGTGCGGCGCGCGCCCAGCCACATGCAGCAGATCGCGCCCATCGCCGCGGTCAGCCCGATCGCGTTCCAGTAGCCGTAGGGTTCCTCCAGGCGCGCGTAGGCGTTCGCCGGGACGAGGCTCCCCGGGAAGATCTTCGTCAGCAGCGCGTAGCCGCACACGGTCACCGCCGCCAGCGCGAGCCCGCCGAGGACCGCCGGCCAGCGCTCGGGCGCGAGGCGCACAAGCGCGACCCCCGCGCCGAACACGGCGCTGTAGGCGAGCATCCGCCCGGCGTCGTGCCAGCTGCTGTCAGGCTGCACCGACCACACGACCGACAGAGCCGTCAGCGACGTGAACGCGACCAGCAGCGCCACAGACCACGTGCCGTACACGCGTCCCGCCGTGGGACCGAGGGCGACGGCGCCGGCGATCACGAGGCCGCTGGCCAGCGTGAGCGCCATCTCCGTCGCGGTCATCGCTTCGAGGTTGAGGCCGCCCTTGGCGTAGAAGGTGATGCAGCAGACGATGCCCGCGATCAGCAGCGTCGCCCACCACAGCCCGCGCCGCTCGCCCCCGAGCGAGATCGCGCTCCACGCGCGCGCCGAGGAGCCGAGCGCGGGCGCCTGCTCCGGCGCCCGCGTCACGCGCGGAGCGGGCGCCTGCTCAGTCGGAGCGCCCGGCACGGACACGATTGCGCACGGCGCCGCCCGCGACCGCCAGCAGGCCGGTGAGCAGGAACGCCAGGATCGCGAGTAGGGGGGTGGGCAGGGAGCTCAATGCGGATGCGATGCTGGCGTGCACCACGCCGGGATGGATCACCTGGCCGTCGAGCCGGACCGGCTCGGAGCCGGCTCTCGCCGCATGCGCGATCGCGCGCTGCTCGGACGGCGTGGCGAGGAGGGCGACCGGAGTGGGGGTCGCGCCGCCCCGCCCGCCGGCGGCGGCGGCCTGAGCCTGTCGGATCAGCTGCGAGCAGTCGGTGTACTCTTCCGCGTCGGCGCTCAGCTCTTTCAGCGCCCTGCTGTACGCGCTCTGGCTGAATCCGCTCAGCGACTGGCCGTGGGTGCATCTCTGGATGATCGTTTCGCCGATGTCGGCCATCGCCGACGGAGCGATGCTCAGCACCGTCACGGCCAGCAGCGCGGCCAGAAGGGCCGGGCGATCTCTGATCGGTCTGCTCTCAAGGCGCGCGATTCTCATAGGCGGACCATCGAACGCTACCAACGCTCGCGGGAGACGCCCACGGTTGATAGGGCGCGCGAGAAGCCCTCCGCCCACGCGTCGTGGCTGAAGCGCTCGACGTCAGTGGCGCCCACGGCGCCCATCCGTGCGCGCAGGGAGGCGTCCCGCGCGAGCCGCGTCAGCGCGCCGGCGAGTGCGAGGCTGTCGCCCGCCGGCACCACCAGCCCGTTCTCGCCGTCGCGCACCAGACCTCCCGCCACGGCGCCCACGGCGTCGGAAGCGATCACCGCGAGGCCACTGTTCATCGCCTCGTTGACCACGAGGCCCCAGGGCTCGCGAAACGTTCGCGTTGGGATCGACGGCACAACGAGGACGTCGCAGGCCCGATACACGCTGCGCAGCTCCACGGCGCCGACAGCGTCGAGACGAAGCACCCCGCCAGCGCCATTCCCACCATCTCGCGCTTGCGCGGGATGATGGTCGGAGCCAGCGCCCACGAGGACGAGTGCGGCCGCGGGTGGCTCGAGGCCCGAAGCGCGCCAGGCCTCCAGGAGCACCTGTGCTCCCTTCTCCGGGCTGGGTCGCGCGACGAACAGGAATCTCATCGCCGCCTCGCTCGGCCAGCGTTCGTCGCTCGGGGGGGCGGGGGGAGGTGAGCGCCAGAAGTCGTTGTCGACGGACTGGGGCGCGACATGGACGTTGCGTGCTCCGCGCGCGCTCACGTAGGCGCTCACATGCGGGCCGTAGGTGACGACGGCGTCAGCCGAGCGGTACAGGCGCCGAAGCGCCACGTAGCTGAGGGCGTGCGCGAGGGTCCGCGGGTGCGCCCACAACGAGGCCCACAGGATCACGGGAACGCGCGCCCGGCGTGCGCCGGCCCAGCTCGCAAGCGGCGCCAGGCGACCGCCCGTGGGGCAGACCACGGCGCGGTAGCGCCCGCCGGCGGCCAGCCTGTACAGCTCATGCGGGCGCACGTGACGATACGGAAACGGCAGCTCTCCGGCGAAGTCCGATCCGCCGTGCTTGGATCGGCCGCCGAACAGGGCGAGCTCGATACCCTCGCGCTCGTTCAGGCGCGCGAGCGCCCCCACCCGATAGGCGGGGGCGTGCCCGGTGACGAACAGGACGGGCTTCACCCGAGCACGTGCTCGTAGGCCGCCAGCGTCTGCTCGCCGCAGCGCTCCCAGGTGAAGTTCGCCGCGACGGTTGCGCGGGCGCGCTGGGCGGCCTCGCGCAGCCGCTGCGGGTCGGACAGGAGCTCGTCGATCCGCTGGGTCAGCCGCTCGATGTCGCCGGGCGGCACCAGCAGGAAGCCATCGCCCGCGGCCGCTATCTCCTCGGGGCCGGGCTCGCCTCGGCAGCCGATCGCGGGAACGCCCCCGGCCATCGCCTCGACGTAGGCGACGCCGAACGCCTCGTCGGTCGAGGGCATCACGAACAGGGTGCACCGCTGGGCGCGCTCGACCGCCTCGGCTGGTTCCAGCTGTCCGAGGAAGTCGACGCGGCCGGCCACGTCGAGCCGTGCGGCGAGTCCTTCCAGGGCGATTCGCTCAGGGCCCTCGCCGATGATCGCGTAGCGCAGCGTCGGGTGGCGCTGGGCGAGCACGGCCATCGCGCGCAGGACGTCGCCGTGGCGCTTGCGGGCGATGAGGTGCGCGACCGTCACGAGCGTGGGCGGCCCGTCGCGTCTGGCCGCACGCTGAGCGGGGGGCAGCTCGGCGCCAAGGTGCACGACGCGGGTCTCCCCCGCGCCGTGTGTGCGCGCGAGCTCTGCGATGCCCTCGCTGTTGGCCAGCACCAGCTGCGCCGCGCCGAGACCGCGTGCGACGGCCTCCGCGCCCGCGCGATCGCGCCCGGCGGTGTAGAGCACGTCGCCGCCGTGCACCGAGACGATCAGGGGCGTGCGCGGGTGAGCCCGGCGGACCGCGTCGGCGGCCGGGACCGCGTTGTGCGCGTGGATCAGCTCGAACGGGAACGAGCGCGCCAGCCGGCGCAGCGCCCTGGCGAGCGGCGGGGCGGCCCACGCCCCCCAGCTCGCATAGAAGCGATCGCGTGGCGGTGAGATGTAGGGGACGTAGTGGACGGGCAAATCGTCGAGCGTCTGCCTGCGCGGCTGGCGCACCAGCGCCGCGAGCGCACCCGCCGCGCCGCCTGCGCCCGCTGCGAGCGAGGCGCGAGGAGGGACGAGGCGGTGCAACACGAGCACCTGCACCTCGGCGCCCGCGTCGCGCGCAGCGAGCGCCTGGCGGTGCGCCCAGATCCCCAGCACCGGATCGCGGCGGCTCGGGTAGAACTCGGCGACGACCGCGACGCGCGGGCGCCCGGTGCGCGACCCGCTCACCAGCGGCGATGGGTCGTCAGGGTGCGTTCTACCTCCGCGGCCCTCAGGTAGGGGCGCTGCGCGAGGAACGAGCGTGCCTCGGCGACGGCCTCCTGGCGGGGGTATGCGGCGGCGGCGGGAGCGGCGCGGTGGCGGATCGAGACGGCGTCGATCACGCCGCAGCGCCATCTGTGCTCGCGTGCGAGTGCCGCCCAGTGGACATCCAGGCCCCAGCCCATGCTGAGCGGCGGGAACGGCAGCAGGACGGGGAACGTGACGCGCGAGAACGCCGTCACCGGACCGATCTCCACGAAGCTGGTCTCGCGCGCAACGCTCCCCGGGCGCCGCCGGGTGACCGCCCACGCGGCGTGGGAGCGCAGGCGGTGGGCGGGCTGTGCGAGCGCCAGCGAGAAGCGCTCGCACAGGAACAGGAAGCGGTCGAGGAAGCCGCGCGGCAGCTCGACGTCGTCGTCGACGATGAGCAGCCAGTCGTGATCCCGGGCCGGGTGCTCAGCCAGCAGCAGGTTGAGGTTCTCGAACTTGCCCCGTCCCCGCGGCGGGCATGTGTGCAGCTCGACGTCGTGGCGAGAGCGCGAGAGCTCCAGGCGGATCGCCGCGGCCAGCTCGCGCCGCTCGGGGCGCTCGACGCCGAGCGCGAGCACCCGGCGCCGGGGCGGCGCCTTACGGGCGGCGCGCTCCAGCCGCAGCCGCCCGCCGCTGAACAGCTCCCAGGCGTTGATCGCCTCATCGCTCGCTCCGCGGCGCACGGCGCCGAGGCCCCCGACCGTGCCGCTGGCACCCGACAGGAAATCGTCATGACCCTGCGCTTCCGCTGTGGCTGCGCCGCGTTCGTGCAGACCCTCGCGCAGGCGTCCCGCGCTGTGGGCGACCAGCGTGAGTCCGGCGGGGCAGCGGCGTCGAACGACGTGGCCGAGGCAGCCCGCGAGCGTGAGCAGCTCACCTCGCAGAGAGGGGGCCTGCGCTCGGCGAACGTCCAAGCGGCGAGCGGCACGGCCGCGCCCGTATGCGGCCCGCGAGAGGGAGCGCAGGCGCGCATCGCGCCCGGCGCGACGATGCTCGACCGCCGCCCCCGCCACATACAGCACCCGCGCGCCGGGCGTCTGTGCGCGCAGGCGTTCCTGCCACTCCTGCTCGTCGCCGCCGTGCTCGAGTGAGACGTCGAACGGGCCCACGCGTGTCAGGGCGCTGCGGCGAATCGCCATGTTCGCTCCCCACGCAAAGGGCGCGTCGGTGTCCCTGACTCCAAGCTCGAGCGTCGTGATCGGCGGTCGCTCCCGTCCGCAGGAGCGCGGAGCGCGACCATCCAGGCGAGCCCTGATCGGGCCGGTGAACACGTCCACGTCCGGGTTCTCGCGCGCCGCTTGAAGCAGCGCTCCGAGCCACGACTCGCTCACGCGGACGTCGTCGTCGATGAACACCACGAGCTCTCCGTCGGAGCGCTCCACGCCGGTGTTGCGCGCGACGTTCAGGCCGCGTGGGCTCGCGTGGGGCTCGTAGCGGGCACCGAAGCGCGCTGCCATCGCGCGCGCCGCGGGGGAGGGTCCGGCGTCGTCCACCACGAGCACCTCCGCGCCGGCTCGGGCGGCGGCCGGCGAGATCGACGCGAGCGCCACCTCCAGGTAGGGGAGGCGCGCCCGGGTGGGAATCACGATCGAGGCGGGCGTCATGTCGCAGACAGTCTGCCAATAGGCTGCGGCGGGAGGATGGTCCTGTTCCTGCACAACCGCTACCGCACCACCGGCGGGGAGGAGCGCGTGGTGGAGGACCTGCTGTGGCTGGTGCGCGAGCATCTCGGCGAGGACGCGGAGCTCATGACGCGCGACTCCGACGGGCTGGGGCGGGCGCGCGCGGCGGCCGGGCTGCTTCGCGGCGGCCTGGACCCCGGCGAGGTGGCGCGCGCGGTGCGCATGAGCGGAGCACGGGTCCTCCACGCCCACAACCTCCACCCGTCGCTCGGCTGGCGGGCGCTGGCTGCAGCACGATCGGCGGGCGCCCGGGTCGTCCTGCACCTGCACCAGTACCGGCTGGTGTGCGCGATCGGCGTGTGTTTCACGCAGGGGGCCGAGTGCACGCGCTGCCACGGTCGTGACACCCTCCCCGGGGTGCGGCTGAGATGCCGTGGCAGCCTGGCGGAGGCTGCCGCCTACGGCGCGTCGCTAGCTCTCTGGCAGCGCCGCCTGGTGGAGCAGGCGGACGCCGTGATCATCCCGAGCCGCTTCGCCTCGGAGCGGCTGCGCGCGCTCGGTGCGCCGCTCGATTGGGAGCGGGTTCGCGTGATCGCTCCGCCGGTGCGCGCGCTTCTTTCGGCGCCCGTGGATGCGGCGGGCGGAACCTACGCGCTCCTCGTCTCGCGCCTGTCCGCCGAGAAGGGGATCGACATCGCCATCGACGCCTGTCGGATCGCCGGAGTCCCGCTTGTGGTGGCCGGCGAGGGGCCCGAACAGGAGGCGCTGCGAGAGCGGGCGGGCGGCGGCGCGGTCCGTTTCGTCGGGCGTGTGGAGGATGGCGAGCTGGCGCGGCTGCGCGCGGGGGCGTCGATCGCGCTCGCTCCGTCGCGCTCGGCCGAGACGTTCGGAGCGGCGGTGGCCGAGGCGATGGCTGTCGGACTGCCGGTGGCCGGGAGCCGGGTGGGGGCGCTCCCCGAGCTGCTGGCGCCCGATGCGCTCGTGCCCGCAGGCGATGCCGAGGCGCTGGCCGGCGCGATCGCCAGACTCGCAGGAGATCGTGCGGCGGGGGAGCGGGGCCGGCTGCGGATAGCGGAGCTGTGCGCGCCCGAGATGCTCGCGCGGTCGCTCACAGAGGTCTACGGCGGTAGCGAGCCTCGGCCATCGAGCACGTAAGCTGCGGCCGTGTCCCTTGCCCCAAGCGCCCTGATAACGGGCATCACCGGCCAGGACGGCTCGTTCCTGGCGGAGCTGCTCCTGGAGAAGGGCTACGCGGTGACCGGCCTCGTCAGGGAAGCGTCCGCGGAGGCGCTCGGCTGCAGCGAGCACCTGCGCGGACAGATCGAGCTGGTGCAGGGCGATCTGCTCGAACCGGAGACCCTGCAAGCCGCGATCGTCGCGGTGCGTCCGACGGAGATCTACCACCTCGCGGGACCCTCGTTCGTGCCCGCGTCCTGGCAGCGGCCGGGCGAGACCATCCGATCGATCGTGGGCTCCTGTGCGGCGATCCTCGAGACCGTGCGTGAGGCCGACAGCGGGACGCGGGTGTTCATCTCGGCGTCCGGGGCGATGTTCGGGGAGGCGCCCGAGAGCCCGCAGCGCGAGGACACGCCGTGCCGCCCGGCGACGCCGTATGCGATCGCCAAGCTCGCCGCGCACGAGCTGGTGGGCGCCCTGCGGAGGAACGACGGGGTGTTTGCGTGCTCGGGGATCGTCTACAACCACGAGTCCGAGCGCCGACCGGAGCGGTTCGTGACGCGGAGGGTCACGCGTGCCGCGGCCGCGATCTCGCTCGGCCTGCAGGAGGAGCTGACGCTGGGCTCGCTGGAGGCGATCCGCGACTGGTCGTTCGCCGGGGACATCGTGCAGGGCGCCTGGCTGATGCTCCAGCAGGATCGCCCCGATGACTATGTCCTGGCCAGCGGCGTGGCGCACACCGTGGCGGAGCTCGCGAGAACGGCCTTTCAGTGCGTGGGCCTGGACGTGCAGCGCCATCTGCGCGTCGACCCCGCCCTGGTTCGCGTGCAGGAGAGCACGCCGAGCGTCGGCGACCCCACGAGGGCGCGCGAGCGGCTGGGTTGGCGGCCGCGGCTGGACTTCCAGGCGCTCGTCGAGCGAATGGTGCAGGCGGACCTTCAAGCGCTGCGGGCGAGCCCGCCGCTCTCCTGAGCAGCTCCGCGGCGCGGCGGCCGGCGATGCGCGCACGCGCGGCTCGTCGGAGGCAGGCCCTATACTGGCGGCCTGGATGACCACCGTCGGCGTCATTGGGCTGGGGTATGTCGGCTTGCCGCTTGCGGTGGCGTTTGCGCAGGAGGGCTGCGAGGTGATCGCGGTCGATGTGGATTCGCGCAAGGTCGAGGCGGTGCAGGCGGGGGAGTCCTATATCGAGGATGTCTCCTGCGAGGCGTTGAAGGCGGTCGCCGAGCGCATGCACGCGACGACGCGTTACGCGCGGCTGGCCAAGGCGGATGCGGTGCTGGTGTGCGTGCCGACCCCGCTGACGCGCAACCGCGAGCCCGATCTTGGCCCGTTGATCGACGCCACGTGTGCGCTGGCGGAGGTGCTCCAGGCCAATCAGCTGGTGGTGCTCGAGTCGACCACCTACCCGGGCACGACGCGCGAGCGTGTGGCGCCGCTGCTGGAGGAGTCGGGGCTGGCGGCGGGAAGGGATTTTCATCTGGCGTTCTCCCCGGAGCGGGTGGACCCGGGCCGCACGGACTTCACTCTGCGCAACACGCCCAAGGTGATGGGTGGCTTGACGGACGCGTGCGCGGACCGCGCCGAGGCGCTGTATGGGCTGGTCTGCGACCAGGTGCTGCGCGTCTCCAGTCCCGAGGCGGCGGAGCTGACGAAGCTGCTGGAGAACATCTTCCGCTCGGTGAACATCGCGTTGGTGAATGAGCTGGCGATGCTCACCGACCGCATGGGGATCGACATCTGGGAGGTGGTCGACGCGGCCGCGACCAAGCCCTACGGCTTCATGCGCTTCGAGCCGGGGCCGGGGATGGGTGGGCACTGCCTGCCCGTCGACCCGTTCTATCTGAGCTGGCGGGCGCGCGAGTTCGACATGGCCACCGAGTTCATCGAGCTGGCCGGGAAGGTCAACCAGCAGATGCCCTATCACTGTGTGGCCAAGGCTCAGCGAGCTCTCAACGACAGAGGCCTGTCGGTCAAAGGCGCTCGTGTGGCGGTCATCGGCGTCAGCTACAAGCCGGGGGTCGGTGACGTGCGCGAGTCGCCCGCGCTGAAGATCATCTCGCTGCTCGGAGACCTGGGGGCGCAGGTCCTCTACCACGATCCGTACGTGCCGAGCCTCGCGGAGTTCTCGCTCACGAGCACCGCGCTCGAGCAGGCGCTTGCGGACGCCGACCTGGCGCTGATCGTCACCGCGCACCCCGAGGTCGACCACGAGCTCGTCGCCAGGCGCGCACGCCTGCTCGTCGACCTGCGCGGCGTGATGCGCACCTCCAGCGCCGCCAACATCGTCCGTTTGTGAGCGGGCCGCGAGGAGAGGCCGGCGCGACCCCCCCACCAGGTCTGCTCCTCGGTGACGGCGTGCGGGTGGGAGAGGGCGTGTCCTTCGGCGCCTATGTGGTCGTGCACGACGGCACGCTGATCGGCGATGGCTGCTCGATCGAGGACCACGCCGTTCTCGGCAAGCGCCCGCGCCTTGCGCGCCACTCCAGCGCGCGCGGCGAGGTGGTGGGGTTGGAGCTCGCAGAGCGGGTGAGCGTGGGAGCCGGCGCGGTCGTCTTCGCCGGCGCGCGCATCGGCGCCGAGACGATCCTCGGCGACCAGTCGTTCGTGCGGGAGCGGGCCTCGATCGGCGCGCGATCGGTGATCGGGCGGGGCAGCGTCGTGGACAACGACGTCCGCGTCGGCGCCCGGGTGCGGGTGCAGAGCGGCGTCTACCTGACCGCTTTCACGATCGTGGAGGACGACGTGTTCGTGGGTCCGGGCGTGACCACCACCAACGACGACACGATGGCGCGTCACGCGCCCGAGACGCTCCTGCGGGGCGCGATCCTGCGGCGTGCCTGTCGCGTGGGTGCCGGAGCGGTGCTCACCCCCGGAGTGGAGGTCGGCGAGGAGGCGTTCGTGGCCGCCGGGGCGGTGGTGACGCGCGACGTTCCCGCCCGCGCTGTGGTGATGGGCGTGCCTGCGCGGATCGTGCGCGAGGTGGGCGAGGAGGACCTGCTGGAGCGCTGGCGCTAGACGGCGGCGCCGCGTATCGTCGCGACCGCTGCGAGGACCTCATCGACCTGCCCGCGCTCCAGCACCGGGCTCATCGGGATCGCCAGGTGGCGGCGCGCGGCCAGCTCGGTCGCCGGGAGCTCGACGCCGGCGCCCCACTCGCGCATCGGCTCCTGGCGGTGCACGGGCGTGCGGTAGTAGGCCTTGAATCCGATTCCCGCGGCGGAGAGCGCGCCTTCCAGGCGATCGACCTCCGGGTCGCTCACGACGTAGAGGTGCCAGGCCGGCGAGGCGCCGTCGGCGGCCTGCGGCAGCCCGACGAGCTCGCCGAGACCGGCCTCGCGGTAGAGGCGCCCAGCCCGCCGGCGACCGTCGGCCCACTCGTCGAGGTGCGGCAGCTGGACGCGCAGGATCGCCGCCTGAAGCTCATCCAGGCGCGAGTTGTAGCCGATCTGCACGTAGCCGACCTTGTCGTGGGAGCCGTGGAAGCGCAGGGTGCGAGCGCGTTCGGCGATGTCGGCGTCGTCGGTGGTGATGGCGCCGCCGTCGCCGAAGCAGCCGAGGTTCTTGGATGGGAAGAACGAGAACGTGGCGGCGGCGCCGAGCGCGCCCGCCCGCCGCTCGCCGGCCGTAGACCCGGCCGCCTGGGCGGCGTCCTCGAGCACGGGAACGCCGAGCGCCTCGATCTCGGCGACGGGCGCGACGTTGCCGAACAGGTGCACGGCGATGACGGCCTTCGTGGCGGGCGTGAGCGCGGCGCGGACTGTGTCGGCGGTGACGCAGTAGGTGTCCGGGTCGATGTCGCAGAAGACCGGCCGGGCGCCCGTCGGCACGATGGCCTCGACGGAGGCGTAGAAGGTGAAGGAGGGCACGACTACGTCGTCGCCGGGACCGACGCCCATGGCCCGCAGCGCGATCGTGATCGCGTCGGTGCCGTTGGCGACGCCGACGGCGTGGGAGGCGCCGCAGTAGGCGGCGAACTCGGCCTCGAACGCGCTGACCTGCGGTCCGAGGATGTAGCGCTCGGAGGCGAGCACCTCCTCGATCGCGGCGCGCAGCTCGGCCCTCAGCGCGATCAGCGGCGTCGAGGTGTCGAACAGGGGGACGCCCATGGCGCTCAGCGGCGCGCGAGCAACGCCAGGTCGGCCTGGGTCATCAGCCTGATCAGCTCCTCAAACGTGGTCTCGGGCTTCCAACCGAGGTCGCGCTCGGCCTTGGCCGGGCTGCCGATCAGGTGGTCGACCTCGGCCGGCCGCACGAACGAGGGATCGATCGTGACGTAGGGCTCGAAGTCGCCGAGGCCCGCCTCGTCGAAGGCGACCTGGCAGCATTCGCGCACCGAGTGGGCCTGGCCGGTGGCGATGACGTAGTCCTGGGGATCGTCACGCTGGAGCATCAGCCACATGGCCTCGACGTAGTCCTTGGCATAGCCCCAGTCGCGTTCGGCGTCGAGGTTGCCCAGACGGACCTCCTTGGCCAGGCCATGCTTGATCGCCGCCGCGTGCCAGGTGATCTTGCGCGTCACGAACTCCAGGCCGCGGCGGGGAGAGTTGGAGATGACGACGCGCCCTACGCCCGCACAGAAGGCTCCGCTCTCTGTCGCCACATCGAATGTCCATTCGTCGTCGGGCACGACGGCGGCCGCTACACGTCTGACTTCGGCGGGGTTCTTGCGCAGGTGCTCACCCTTGGCGCCCACTCTCACCGCCGAGGCAAGATTGAGGTGGTAGTAGGTCTTCGTGCCACGTTGCTCGACGTACACGGAGGCAGGCTGCCCGTTCACCTGGTACATCCAGCAGAGGCCCTGAGCGAGGACCGGGCTGTTGGTCGTAATCGACGCGCCATTGCCGGCCTTGAGCCCATCGCCCGCGTAGTAGCCCTTGATGAATGCCTGCTGGATCTCGGCGCTCGCGTTGAGAACGAGAGCCGGAACCTGCTTGAGGTCGGTCGCGGTGTACAGCTGCTCCCGCAGCCATCTGGCTGTCCCGCTGCTACCGGTGAGATTGATGTGCTCAACCACCGCGTCGTCGTCCCAACCGGATGTTCCGGTCCATTCTCGGGAGCTGCCAAGGAAAAGCTGTAACCACAGGGTCGCGACGCGAAGACGAAGAATCGGATCGTTGTTGGTGAAGCGGATGCCTGTGCCGTCTCGGTGTACGTAACCGTCAGCGGCGAGCAGGCCCAGGAACTCGGCCATCTCAGCCGTTGCGGCGGTCCACCCGGCCGCTTGCGGCATCTCTTCCGCGAGGGCGAGTTGATCGCCCGGCTCGACGTCGCGTGCAGGAACCTTCTCGCGCTCTGAGTCGAGCATGTTGTGATGTGCCGTCACCTCGACGACTCCCGCCCGGGCCTGGATCGAGATCAGCTGATGATCGGGATCGGTTCGGCGCCGGCGCGTCGCCGTGATCGCGTTTATCGGCGTCCAATCCGCTCCGTCCCAGATCTCGAGGAACGACTTGGGAATGAAGTTCTGGACCGATCCGCCCTTCCTCAAGAGCGGGACGAGATCCACCGGCGTCTTGACCGAGATGATCCCGTCATCCCTGACGAGAAGCGGGGTGTTCGAACAGATGGACTCGTGGTTGAAAAGTATCCCCGACGTCGCGTGCAGGTCGTAGGACTCGCGGTAGTTGACCGTGATGAAGTGGCCGTAGGCCTTGGCGACGCCGTAGGGCGAGCGCGGGTAGAACGGCGTGGTCTCGGTCTGGGGGACCTCGAGCACCTTGCCGAACATCTCGCTGGAGGAGGCCTGGTAGAAGCGGGCGTCGGGGCAGACTTCGCGCATCGCCTCGAGCATCCGCGTGACGCCCACGCCGGTGAACTCGGCGGTCAGCGTCGGCTGGATCCAGGACACGGCGACGAAGGACATGGCGGCGAGGTTGTAGATCTCGCTGGGACGCGAGGCGCGCAGCGCGTCGACGAGCGAGCGCTGGTCGAGCAGGTCGCCCTGGTGGAATGTGATGCGGTCGCGAATGTGCTCGATGCGGTCGAACTTCTCGGTCGAGGCGCGGCGCACCATGCCGTGGACCTCGTACCCCTTCTCGAGCAGCAGCTCGGCCAGATAGGAGCCGTCCTGGCCGGTCACACCGGTGATCAGCGCTTTGCGGGGTTCGGGCATGGGGCGGGAGCCTATCGGCCGCGGGCGATGTGCCGGCGGCCCGTCGGCGGCATCGTCACGAGGAGGCTGAAGCGGCCGGCTCGGCTGTGGCGCGCCGCTCGCGCAGCCATTGCACGGTCGCGGCGATCCCGTCCTCCACCTCGATCCGCGCCTCCCAGCCCAGCAGCCGCCGCGCCTTCTCCACCGAGGGCCAGCGCCGCTGGACGTCGACGGCGAACGTGGGCAGGTGCTCGAGCTCGAAGGTCTCCTCGTCCTCGCCGCAGGCCGTCCATACGATGCGCGCGATCTCGGCCACGGTCAGCTCGCGTGAGGCCGAGATGTTGAAATCCTCGTTCAGGCCCGCCGGCGAGCTCATGGCCGTGACCACCCCGTCGGCGATGTCATCCACATGGGTGAGCGTCCGGGTCTGCTCGCCGGAGCCGAAGATCTTCAGCGGCCGCTGTCCGGAGAGCACCTTGTTGATCAGGTCGGGGACCGCGTGGGCGATCCCGGGCTCCTCGTCGGGCAGCTCTCCCGGGCCGTATGCGTTGAACGGACGGCAGATCGTGTAGGGGAGGTCGTGCTCGTCGTGCGCCGCGCGACAGTAGACCTCACCGGTGAGCTTCGAAAAGCCGTATGCGGATACCGGCACCGGGCATCGCGGCAGGTAGTCCTCGGGGGTGGGGAACAGCTCGGCCTGCTCGAAGACCATCGAGGACGACACGTACACGAACCGCTCGACCTCCAGGTCGAGAGCCGCGCGGATGACGGCGTTGTAGAGCGCGTTGTTGACCTCGGTGAGGGTGTGGGGGAGCCGGTGGAAGTTGGCGATCCCGCCGACGATCGCCGCCAGGTGGATGACATGCGTGCAACCCTTGGTGGCCGTGCGCGCCTGCTCGAGCGAGCGCAGGTCGCCGGTGTGGACCTCGCAGCCCTCGCGCATCCACAGCGGCGCCGCGCGCTGGTCTGACACCCGCACCTCGTAGGCCGGGTCGGTGAGCAGGCGTCTGACCACGGCGGCGCCGATGGTCCCGGCGCCGCCGGTGACGAGAACCCTGCTCACCCGATGGCTCCCAGAGCTGCCAGCTCGGAGACGTAGGCGAACACCTGCGCGACGCCCCAGCAGTTCCATGGATCCACCACCAGGCAGTCGCCGGCCGCGCGCGCGGCGATCTCGACCAGCGCGCGCTGGTCGCAGAACTCCGAGTGGTTGGTCGCCACCACGACCATCTCCGCTTCATCGACGGCCTCCTCGAAGCTCAGCGTGGGGGTGGGAACGTGCGGGTCGTGCACGACCACATCGGCGAGCTCGCGCTCGAGCAGGCGGATCAGCTTGTGCGCGAGCGAGTCCCGCTCATCGTCTGTGTCGGCCTTGAAAGCCAGCCCGAGCACGGCGACCTTGCGGTTGGCGAGCGTCCCCAGGCGCCGTCTGGCTCCCTCGAGCAGGAACAGCGGCACCGACTCGTTCACGCGCGAGACCGCGAGCAGCATTCCGGGCGCCGCGGAGCGCTCCTCCGAGAAGGCGAAGTCCTTGCGCAGGCACGTTCCGGCCGTCAGCCCCGGCTGGGCGATCCCGCCGCGGGGATAGTCGCGGTTGATCAGGTCGATGACCTCGAAGACGTTCGCCTCGTAGCGCTCGCAGTCCATCATCAGCAGGTTGGGCAGGGCGAAATGCGTGTAGCGGATGATGTTCGCCCATATCTTCGCCAGCTCGGCCTGGACGGGGGTCGTCTGCACGATCGGCGCGCGGAACGCGCTGAACAGCTCCGCCACGACCTCCCCCGAGCGCTCGCCCACGCCGCCGATGATGCACGGCAGCGTGTCGATCTCCTGCAGGAACCGTCCCGCGGCGATGCGCTCGGGCGCGTGCGCCACGAACACCTCCTCGCCGATGTTGAAGCCGCGGTGCTTGGTCAGGTAGCCGGCGACGAATTCGGTCGTTCCCGGGGCGACCGTGGAGCGCAGGATCAGCGAATGGCCGGGCGTGAGCACCCCCAGCAGATCGTCGAGCGCCGAGCGGATGTCGCGCATGTCGATCTCGATGTGCGAGAACGACGGCGTTCCCAGCGTGATCACGATGTGGCGCGCCCCGGCAGCGTCGGCCACGCGCTCGGACAGCGAGAGTCCTCCCGCGCCGTGCACCCTGTCCAGCAGCTCCTGAGCACCGGTCTCCGCAAACGGCATCCTGCCTTCACGCACCGCTCCGAGGCGGACGGGGTCGTTGTCGACCCCGATCACGCTCAGGCCGCGATCGGCGAACGACAATGCCAGTGGCAGCCCTACGCGGCCGAGGCCGACGACGGCGACGTCGGCGGTGCTCTGCGAGGGGGTCATCGAAGGCAAGAGGTTAGCGGCGTTCGGGTGGCCCCGGCCGCTGTGTCTGCTCGGATCACCAAAGCGTCAGGCGCGGCGATCGCCGAGGTGATGCATGTATTGGCGCAGGAAGCCGACCACGAACAGTGGGTTGTAACGCGCGTAGCGCCACCACAGGCGTCGCGGTTCGCGTGAGAGCCGGTAGGTCCACTCCAGGCCACTGCGCTGCATCCAGCGCGGCGCCTGGGAGACCAGGCCGGCGTGGAAGTCGAATGCCGCGCCCACCCCCACGAGCAGTGGCGCGGTGAGGTGGGGACGCATCCGCAGCATCCACTTCTCCTGCTTTGGCTGACCGGTGCCCACCCACACCACGGCGGCGCCCGAGGAGTTGATGGCGGCGATGACGCTCTCCTCCTCCGCGGGGGTCGCCTCGCGGAAGGGCGGCGAGAAGCCGCCCACGATCTCAAGGCCTGGGAAGCGCTCGCGCAGGCGCCCTTCCAGCAGCGCAAGCGCCTCGGGCGTACGGCCGCCGTACAGGTACATGGGTGTGCCGTTGCGCGCGGCGCGCTCGCAGAAGCGGGCCATCAGGTCGGGGCCGTAGACCCGCGTGGCGCGCGAGTGCCCGAGCGCGCGCAGCGCCCACACGAGCGGTTGACCGTCGGGAACCGCGAGCGTCGCGCCGAGCACCGCGGCCAGCGCCTCGGGATCCTCGCGTGCGGACATCACGAGGTTGACCGCCGCGGCGGTCACGTAGCCGCGGCCCCCGCCGGCGATCAACGACTCCATCCAGTCGATGACCTCCTCGTAGTCGGAGACCGCCAGTGGGATGCCGAGCACCTCGACGCGGGTGGGCGGGGCGGAAGGGGGCGAGGTCGATGGGGTGCAGGCTGGAGGCGTCGCGATTGCGTGAAGATACCGGCCCTCGTGGAGATCGACGCAGACTTCTGGATGGGCCGGCGGGTACTCGTCACCGGTCACACCGGCTTCAAGGGCGCGTGGCTGTCGCTCTGGCTGCAATCCCTGGGCGCCCGTGTGACCGGGCTGGCGCCCGCTTCGCCGGCCCGACCGTGCCTGTATGAGCTCGCGGCGGTCGGCGATCACATGCTCGAGCATGTGATCGACGTGCGTGACGCCGGCGGGGTGCGCGAGGCGCTCGGTGAGGCGGATCCAGAGATCGTGTTCCACCTCGCAGCGCAGCCGCTGGTCAGGCGCTCGCTGCGCGAGCCGGCGTTGACATACGAGGTCAACGTGATGGGTACCGTGAACGTCCTGGAGGCCGTCCGCCGGCAGGGCAGCCGAGTGGGTGCCGTCGTGGTGGTGACCTCGGACAAGTGCTACTTCAATCCGGGCGAGCGCTCGCGGCCGTTCGTGGAGAGCGACCAACTCGGCGGCGCCGATCCGTACTCGAGCTCGAAGGCGTGCGTGGAGCTGGTCGCTTGCGCGTACAGGCGCTCGTTCTTCTCGCTGACGGGCTCACCGCGGCTTGCGACGGCCCGCGCGGGCAACGTGATCGGGGGCGGCGACTGGGGTGAGGACAGGCTCATCGCCGACAGCGTGCGCGCGGTCGAGAGCGACGGGTCGCTGATGGTTCGCAACCCGCACGCCGTGCGTCCGTGGCAGCACGTGCTCAACCCGCTGAACGGCTATCTGCGACTCGCCCAGGCTCTGTATCGCGGGCCGGGCGCCGCGCGCGCTTGGAACTTCGGGCCTGCGCCCGGTGACGCGCGAACGGTCAGCTGGATCGTCGAGCGGCTGGGCGAGCTGTGGGGAGGGGAGCTGCGCTGGGAGCTCGACCCAAGCGCCAACCCGCCGGAGGCCGCGCATCTGGCGCTCGACTCGAGCGATGCGGCGCGGGAGCTCGAATGGCGCCCGAGATGGGATCTGCAGGATGCGCTCCGGCTGGTGGTGGAGTGGCACCGGGCTCACCGGATGGGAGCGGAGATGCGAGCTGTGAGCCTCGCCCAGATAGGGCGCTTCGCGCAGGCGGGCGGCCGCATCGCGTAGGTGGTTGGAGACAATTTGAACGGACGCGCGACGGCCATCCACCACTGCCTGAGCCATTTCTCGATGCGAGAGAATCGTAGAATTCGCCATACAGGGAAGGCGCCTAAGCTCCCGGCGTATGAGCCCCCTGAACGTGCGTCGTTACCGTGCCGAGCGCCTCCTGCGCCGGGACTTCGAGGCGCTGCGCGGGCGGGTGATCGCGACGGCGCGCCGGCGGTTGCTGGCCGGCGGCGTGACGCTCGACCCGTGCGATCTGGAGGCGTGCTACGCCCAGGCGTGGCAGGGGCTCTACATGGCCATGCTCGACGGCCAGGAGATCGCCAACCCGTCCGGCTGGCTGGTGCTGGTGACCTTTCGTCGCGGGATCGAAGAGCATCGCGCGCGTCGACGCGGCGGCGACCTTCTTCGCGGCGAGGTTGGCGAGCGGCTGATGGACGCCGAGCCGGTGGAAAGCGCGGCGGATGAGCGAGACCTGGCGGCGCGGCTCGACGATCGCATGAGGCTGCGTCAGCTGTTCGAGGGCCTGTGCGGCCGACTCAGCGCGCGCGAGCGGGAAGCGGCCGTGCTCTGCTACCTGCAGGGCCTTCCGCGCTCGCAGGCCGCGGAACGGATCGGTGTGAGCGAGGGCAGGATGCGCAAGCTGATGGAGGGGGGCGGGCCCGGCCGGCCGGGGGTGGCGGGGAAGGTCGGCGCGCTCGTCGAGACGATCCGCAACGGTGGCTGGTGCGAGGAGCAGGGCTCACTGATGCGCGGGTTGGCCTTCGGCATCCTGGACCCTGACGGCGAGCGTCACCGCCTGGCGCTGATGCACGGCAGCGAATGTCCCGCCTGTCGGGCCTACGTCGCGTCTCTGCGGGGTCTGGCTGCTGCGCTGCCGCCCGTGTTCCTGCCGTGGGGTCTCGGAGCGGGTGTGCTCGCGCACGTCGGCGAAGGCGTCCACGCGGGCGCCGGCGCGGGTGCGGGCGCGCTCGGCGGGGGCCTCGCCGGTGGCGGCGGCGCGAGTGCCGGCGCGGGCGCGGGAGCGCCGGTGGGGGGAGGGATCGGCGGTGCGCTGGCGACACCGGGCGCCGCCGGCATGGGCGCCGGCGCCGGTGGGAGCTGGCTCCTGGCCGGTGGGTCCGTCGGAGCGAAGCTCGTCGTCGGATGCCTGGTCGCGCTGGGTGTCGGTGCGTCCTGCGTCGCGCTCGAGGCGGGTGGCGGACATACCCGTCGGCACGCTCACCCCGATCGTTCTTCACGCGCGTTGGGAGCCGACGCGGGTGCGCACGGCTCCACGCCGGGGTTTCAGATCTCTCCCGGTGGCGCCGCTGGGGCCGCTCTCGCCGCGACGATCGGGTCGACCACCTCGACCGGGCCGCTCACGCCGGCGGCGACGGCGAGCCGGGAGTTCGGTCCCGAGAGCGGACAGACGGCGAGCGCGTCTCGGTCGACCGCCATTGCCAGCACCCCGACGCCGGTTGCACGGTCGGCGTCCGCGGGCACCGGATCCGGGTACAGCACGGGGACCTCCTCGGGTGAATCGCTCGCGGGCACCGCTGCGCCTTCGGGTGCGTCAAGCGCCTCCACCGCCGCGGCCCAGGCCGCGCGCGAGTTCTCACCGGGGTAGCGCGGGAGAGGAATGCAGCGAGTGTCGGTATTACTTGCTAGTATTACTGCATGCGCGTGACGCAGAAGGGTCAGGTCACGATCCCGTTGGAGGTTCGGCGGGCGCTTGGCATCCAGCCGGGCAGCGATGTCGAGTTCGAGCTCGACGAGCAGGGTGCGCGGATGCGGCTCGAGCGCGACCGCGCTGCTCGGGAGATCGCCCGCATGCGCGGCGCCGGCGAGGGCGAGCTGAGCACCGATGAGATCCTTGCCCTGACCCGCCGTTGAATCCCGCCGCGGGGACTGTCCTCGACAGCAGCGTCTTGCTCGACGTCTTCACTGAGGATCCCGTTTGGCTGGACTGGTCGCTGGCACAGCTCACACGAGCCGCCCAGCGTGGCGCGATCATCGTCAACACGGTCGTGCTGGCCGAGATCGCGCCACGGTTCTCGCGCATCGAGACGCTCCGGCGCGCGCTGCCTTCGATGGCGGTCGTCGAGGAGATCCCCGCGGCGGCGGCGTTCCTCGCCGGTCATGCCCATGCCAACTACCGTCGTGCGGGATGCACGCGCGAGGCGATCCTGCCCGACTTCTTGATCGGCGCGCACGCCGCCGTCACCGCCCGTCCGCTGCTCACACGAGATCCGCGCCGGGTGGCCATCTATATCCCCGGCGCTACGCTTATCGCGCCGGGCGGACAGTCCGCATAGCCGCGGTCAGCCTCTCGGGAAGACCTTGCCCAGCCGCGCGAGGGTGAGGAGGTTGCCCCGTGGGCGCAGCCTGCCGGTGGCCAGGGCGCGAAGCGGGTCGAGTCGCTCGCCCACGATGTCCACCCAATCCTGGTAGGACAGGCGCAGGTGCAAATCGACGTTCGGCGCCTCGCCCTGCGCGACCACGCTGGAGCCGTTCTCGACGGTCAGGTGCCAGGTCGGCACGTCGGGGTCGGTGAACTCCCACTGGAAGGTCGTCGCCCGCGTGAGCCCGTGGTCGGGGTTGACCTGACGGCGGATCGTGTCGAACAGGAGCGCGAGCGTGGCGTCGTCGCGGTCGCTGGGTCCTTCGCGGACCCCGATGACGCCGGCCATCGCGAGCGCCCGGCCGCGCTGGGAGATCTCAAGGGGCGTGAGGCCCGCCGGCAGCAGCGCGGGCCCGGGGAGCGTCTCGACGGCGAGGCCGGCGGAGCGGAGCTTGGTGGTCATCGAGACGAGGCCCTCGACGCCGACCTTGTCGAACGTGTAGTTGAAGACCGTCAGATAGCGTTCGTCCCAACCCGGCGGCATCAGCACCTGGGAGGTGAAGCGGGTGACCTCGCGGAGGATGCGGGCGACGGCCCTGGGGACGCCGACGGGGTCTTCGCGGTTGAGGTCGGACAGGAGCTTGACGCCGAAGCCGATGTGGCGCTGCTCGTCGGCGGCGATGTTCGCCATGCCGTCGCGGAACGCCGGCAGCTGGTCGCGTTCCTCCAGGTAGCTGCAGATGAAGTGCTGACCCGGTTGGGCGAGGGCTGCCTCGATGACGATGTGGTAGAGCGTGACGGCGGCGGCGAGCTGGGCGGGAGAACGGTCGGCGCGCAGCTCGTCGGCCATCTCATCGAGCCGGTCGAAGATCTTGCGGAAGCCTGGGGTCAGCTGCGGCTTGATCGCCTCAAGGCCGCTGGCCATCGAGCCGTCGCCGATCTCGCAGACCTCCTGCATGAAGCGCTTGAAGAAGACGGCGTGGCGGGCCTCGTCGACCTGCTGGGTGGCGAGGAAGTACTTCTGCTCCTCGAGCGGCGCGGCGTCGATGTAGGGCGAGAGGTTGTCTGCGACCGCGTCCTCGCCCCAGAAGAACAGGCAGTAGTTCCACAGCGCCGCCTGACGCTCGAAGTCGGTGAAGTCCTCGCGCCACTGGCGGGCGTCCTCGGTGAAGTCAAGCTCGGTGGCGGACCAGTTGCCGCGCTCCCAGCGCGCGTACAGGTCCTCGTAGGAGATCGCGTCAGCGGGGAGGCCCGGCCCCTCGGTGGCGCCTGCGGCTGTGGAGGTCGGTGCCGTCGCCATCGTGCTCGCTCCCCTGACTCGTTTGCGTTATGAGCGACGGTATCGAAACGGCGACGGAGCCCCCTTGTTCCTCGACGGTGCATCCCAGCTCGACGAGCTGCCGTCTCGGCGGCGCTCCGTCGCTACGCGGCCGGCGCCACGCACAGACATGCATAGTGGACGGTGAACACCCGCCGGGCGAGCCGCGGAGCGAGGCGGTGGACCGCCGCTCGCACGGCCCACTTGGCGGTGGACGACACCCGCGCTCGCCGGCTGTCGGCGAAGAAGCGGTGGACCTCGAGCGGAAGCGGATCGTCGAGCTCGACAGCGATCGACAGACCGGCGCGCGCGACGATCTCCTGGGCGCCGGAGAGGTCGAGGCGCTGCAGGTGGCCGACCTCGGCGGCATGCTCTCGCTTGCCGGTCCGCCGCGCCGACCAGTTGGCCTCGAGCGGCACCTCGACGACCACCGCCCGGCAGACGCGGGCGACCTCGGCCAGCAGGGCAGCCGGATCGGGAACGTGCTCGAGCACGTGCGAGAGGACGCCGAGGTCGTAGGCGCGGTCCGGTGCGGGCAGGTGAAGGCCGTCGTAGCACTCGACCGAGTCGATCTCAGGGCGCGCACGCGCGATCTCGACAGCCGATTCGGTGATCTCCACCCCTGCGAGGCGGCCGCCGAAGCCGCGGCGATGCAGCTCGGACAGCAGCGCGCCGTCGCCGCAGCCGACGTCGAACGTGCCGCCGGGCGACACACCCGCGCGCGTGCACAGGGCGATCACGTGGTCGGCCTTGCCGACGGCGCCGAGCGCCCGCCAGCGCGAGTACAGGGCGGCCTCGGCCGGCTCGCGCGAGTAGGCGTCGTCGTAGAAGCGCACGAGGGCGGCGGGGTCCTCCATGTCGAGGATTATCGTGGCCGCATGACCCTTTCGACCCACGTCCTTGCTTGCTGGCGATGGGGTCGCGAACACCCGGATTGCTGGCGAAGTTGGTGTTTCACCAACCACCGTTTCGAATTGGCGAGGCTGGCCTACGTGGCGAGCCCGTGCTCGATCGCGTAGCGCACCGCGCTGCTGCGGTTCGACACGCCGAGCTTGCGATAGATGTTCGTGAGGTGGAACTTGACGGTGTGCTCGCTCACCCACAGCTCATGGCTGATCGCCCTCGTCGTCAAACCCCTGGAGACGGCGAGCAGGATCGCCGTCTCGCGCTCGGTGAGCCCCGGCACCGCGCGCTCGGCCGCGCACCCCGCGGGCTTCACGCCGTCGGTGCGCGCGTGGCGGACGGCGCCGCAGCGCGCCTGGCGCAGCACCGAGGCGACGTCGACCGCGCTGACGCTCTTGATCACGTAGGCGCTCGCGCCGGCGGCGAGCGCGCCGTCGATCGACGCGTCGTCGTCGCACGCCGACAGCACGACGATCTTGACCTCCGGCCGGCTCTGCGAGATTGCGCGGATGCACGACTCGCCTTCCACATCCGGCATGCGCAGGTCCATCAGCACGACTTCGGGACGGCGCCGCTCGACCAGCGCGAGAAGCTCGGCGCCCGAGTGCGCCTCGCCGACGATCTCGATGTCCTCGTGGCTCTCGAGCGTCCTGCGCACGCCGAGCAGTACCAGCGGATGGTCATCGGCGATCAGCACCTTCAACGGCACCGCCGGCGCCTCGATCGCTCCCCCAATGCCGGGCTTCTCTATGAGTGTGTCCACGCGATTACGTCCTTGCCCCGATTCAGAAGCCGTTTCCTTACGGCGAGATTCATAAATTCTAGGTCAAGAGCTCCGATTTGTCCAGGTTCTCCTGCAAGATCAGTTGCCGGCCAGCCCCGGGCCGAGCAGCACGACGAGCGCTCCCAGCACCAGGAAGGGGCCCATCGGGATCGTCGTGCGCCTCGCTGTGGCGACGCCGCGGCGGATCACGATGACGAGCGCCACCGGGAACACGAACAGGAGGCCCAGCGCCAGCGCCGAGGCGGCGCCCCAGCCGAGCGCCGCGCCGATCAGCAGGCCGAGCTTGACGTCGCCCATGCCCATCGCGTCGGCGTTGAGCAGCCTCGGCAGGAACAGGAAGAGGGCCGCCAGCAGCGCGGCGAGCGTGTACTGCGCGGCGTGGCCGGGGGTGAGCGCAATGCGTCCGAGCAGCGCGACCGCCGCCGCAGGCAGCACGATGCGGTTGGGGATGATGCGATGCTCGAGGTCGATCGCCGCGAGCAGCACGAGCACGGCGGCGACGAACGCGGCCAGCAGCGCCGTGCCGCCGAGCGGATAGGCGCCGAGCGCCAGCGCGACGGCGGCGACGACGAACGGCACGACGAGCCCGGGCGTCCCGAGCAGGGGTCGGCTCGCGTCCGTGTCCACGCCGGCGGGCGGGGCGTCAGTCACGGCGTCGACGTGCGCGGGGATCGAGTCTGCCCGCGTGCTCACTTCGCGCTCACCACCGGTGCGACATCGAGGATGCCCCTCCAACTTTTCATTTCCACGCAAAGTCTCCCCGCTCGAACGCGGCCAGGTAACCCACGTTCGTCTAGTTTGAGCCCCGGACTCGATGTCTGAAGAAGACGAACGGCCCGCCCTGCGTAGCGCAGCGCGGGCCGTTCGGCGAGTCGGCTGGGCCGCTCAGATCAGAGTGAGCTGGCGACACTGTTGAGCAGCGTCGAGATTTGGCTCCCCAGGAACTTCACTGCGACGACCGCGACCACTGCAATGAAGGCAATGAGCATGGCGTACTCGGTCATCCCCTGGCCCTCCTCACGGCGAAGGGCGCCGATCATACGGCTCTGCAGGCCGGTCATACTGCACTGCAGGCCGACTAGAAAGTTGAGCATGTGTTTTCACCCCCTCTTCGCTCGTGGGTCTCGGCTGTCGAGCCTCGAGCAGCCCAAAGCTTCTCGTGCGGCCGCATCACAGTCTTTTCCAGCCATCCTCGCGGAGCGTACGCGAGGCGATCTCGCCGAGGAACGGAGGTTCGTCTAGTCCGGACCTAGACCAATGTGCAGTGCGCAGGACGCCGCGCCGGTCGAGACTTCCAGGGCAATGGGAGCCAGGCAGATCCTTTCAGCCGACGCCCCGGCGGCTTCGGGCGCCTTGCCCGTTCCCCTGGGCGCAAGCCGTCCGACGCCCAGGTGGGCGTACGGCGCAATCGCGTGGCTCGAGCGGCAAGCGTTGTTTGTAACCGCTCTTGCGGCTGTGGCCGGGGTTATCCTCGGCAGGGTACCCACACATCTCAACCAGGATGGGTGGCTGGCTCTTGTGGACGGGCGCTACGTGGCCCAGCACGGAATCCCGCACAACGACATGCTCGCCGTCATGACACACGGCGCGCGCTGGATCGACCAGCAGTGGCTCGCCCAGCTGGCGATCTACGGACTGCACCAGCTCGGCGGCCTGGCGCTGTACAGCGTCGTGTACGTGGCCTTGACGGTGGGCGCTCTCGCCATGGCGATCGTCGCGGCGCGCCGGCTGGGCGGCAGCGAGGCCCATGTCGTCTGGGTGCTGCCGGTGGCGGCCTTCCTGTATCTCGCCGCCTCCTTCCAGATCCGCACGCAGGGCTTCGCCTATCCGCTGTTCGTAGGAGTCCTGTGGCTGCTGGCGGCGGAGATCCACGCTCCCAGCCGGCGACGCGTGTACATGGTCTTCCCGCTGCTCGTCCTGTGGGGCAATCTGCACGGTTCCGCAAGCCTGGGTGCGGGGCTGGTGGCGCTCTACGGAGTGACTCTGCTCGTCGAGGATCTTCGCGCCGGGCCGCCATGGCGCGTGCGTGGCCGGGGCGTGGCGCTCATGATCGGGGCGCCACTGTGTCTGCTGGCAACGCCATACGGGATCTCGGGATTGACCTACTACCGCGAGACGCTCATGAACCCGGAGTTCAAGGCGCTCGTCACCGAGTGGCGGCCCATCACCTCTATATATCTCCTCGCGGTCCCGTTTTTCGTGGCCGCCTTCGCGACGGTGTGGGCGCTTGGTTTCAGCCGCGGCCGGGCCCGTCTGTTTGAGGCGCTGGCGCTGCTGGCGCTGATCGCGGCCGCTATCTCGGCCGTTCGCAACGTCACGTGGTTCGCGCTTGCCGCCATCATGCTTTTGCCCTCGACGCTTGGCACGATCGCCGCTCCCCGCCCACCGGCGCCCCGGCGTCACCGGCTTAACCTCGCCCTCGTCGGGGCGAGCGCCGCGTTCCTGCTCGTCTCCCTGATCACCGTCGCCACCAAGCCCAGCTCGTGGTTTGAGAGCGGCTATGACGCGCGGGCGCTAACTCAAGTGGCAGCCGTAGTGCACCGTCGGCCAGGCGTGCACATCTATGCCGACGGGCACTTCGCAGACTGGCTGCTGTGGCACGATCCGTCCCTGGCGGGACACATCGCGTACGACTCGCGCCTGGAACTGCTCACATCGACACAGCTGCGGGAAGTAGCCGACCTGAGCGAAATACGCGCTCCAGGCGCTCGCGACCCGCTCGCAGGATACGGTCTGCTGGTGCTCGAAACGACCGACGCCGCCTCCCGGCTGCTGCTCGACCAGCCCAGGACGCACGCGATCCTGCGCGGTCACGGCGTCGCGGTGGCCACCCGGTCGGGGGCCCAGTGACGGCGCGCGTACGAGCCGAGCGCCGTCCTCGGGCGCCGGCGCACGCGGCGCCGGATTCCCGCGTGCCTGCGCTCGGATCCGGCGAGCCTGTCGTGACCTCTCCGCTGGGGCTTGGGAGCGCGCAGAGACTGCACGTTCGTCTAGGTGTCGCTAGACCAAGCTACCGTTCATCTGCCGACGCCGAAACCTATGATCCGGAGCGTCGGAGAGCCATCGATGATGCTCCCACGGAGTCTTATGCACCCGGGATCCGAGGACCCAGGTGAGAGGACGATACAGAGCCGGAGATGATACTGATGCCTAGTACTCTTGCAGTCGGGCGAGGCCATTCGCGCCAGGCCACATCACGGGCACCGGAACGCGTCCGTCGTCTCTCCCTCGGCTCCGAAGATGGTCAAGCCGTGGTCGAGCTTGCGCTTATCCTGCCTGTGGTGCTGCTCATCCTGTTCGGCGTTCTGGACTTTGGCCGCGCAATCAACGATAAGAACACCGCAAACCACCTCGCCAATCTCGGGGCACGCTTCGCAGCGGTCGGAACAATTCCGAGCGGCAGCGCATCACTGTGCCAATACATCGATTCCACCGCCGCACCCTCAGATCTCAAAAGCCAACTCGGTGTGGTCGTTACTGAGCCTTCAGTGACCGTGGGGTCCCCTGTCACCGTCAAGGTCACGAACAACTATCACTGGCTGAAGTTCCTCAAGAGTACGCTCGGAATCAGCGCAACGAGCGCCGTCGCAGGTGAAGCCACCATGCGCCTAGAGAACACCACCAACGGGAACATGACGTGCGAAATCCCTCCGCCATGACCCTTTGGTCGATCCTGCGTTCACGATTCATCGCCGACGAGCGAGGGGCCGCACTCGTGATCGTCGTCATCTTCGTGCCGGTGCTCATCCTCGTCGCGGCGTTGGCCATCGACAGCGCGAACTGGTTTACCCACCATAGCCATCTGCAGACGCAGGCCGACGCTGCCGCCCTAGCGGCCGCCCAGGATTTTCAGTTCCCTTGCACGCCCACCGTGGAAGAACAGATCACGACGGACGTCCACCACTACGACGGCACGCAGACCGGCCCAGGCAATTACAACCAGCAGGTCGCCACTCCATCGCCGCATGGCAATGTCGAACACAAGGTAGTGTCGCTTATCAACGCCGCCAACTTCTTCGGCCAGTCGACGCCCGGCGACGTCCTCCCGTCCTCCCCGTGCGCAGCAAGAGCGATTGACGTTAAGGTCACCGAGACCAACGTGCCCTGGTACCTGCAGCTACTCAACGTCAGCCACATCAACGCCCAGGCGCGGGTGAGCATCGAGGCGCTGGCCAGCTCGGGAGGGCAGCTCCCGCTTGGCGTACCCAATCCCGCGCCCAACGCTGTGCACGCCACGTTCTTCGACGAGACCACCAACTCCGAACTGGGCGGGGTCGACCTGACACACAGTTCGGATCACCTGACATGGACTAGCTCGGGCGCGACTCCAGTCACCTTCAGTAGTGCGAGTAGCGGAGACGTAGGCGTGCGGTTCGCCCTCAGCGGCACGAGCTCGACGACGTGCGGAAGCAAGTACGTGGAATGCTACGACTCGGGGTCACTCAACAAAGAAGGCATCCCGACGACTGGCGTCCTGTTCATCAGGAGCTGGTCCGGCGACGGGACCCCCGGTGTGCCGCTGCCACCGGCGACCGCGCCGGCCGGCCCACAGGCTCAGGACGTGACGCTCTCGCCGGTGACCTGCCCTGATGGATACTTCGCTTCCGAACCGAGCGCGTGCGAAGTGCAGCTCAGCGCGACCATGGCGTTTGCCAGCGGCATCACCTGCACTGGGTCATCGCCCCAAGCGTCGCTGACGCTCACCGCCGTCGACGGTTCGGGGAACTCCTCGACGCCCGCAATCAACTGTCCGACCAGCGGCTCGGCCACCGGTGTGTGGACGTCGACCGTGCGTTTGCCCCCGAATTCCGGGCCGATGACCTTCAGCCTCAGCTGGATCCAAGCGACGGGAACCAAGCCGGCCGGAGCCACGGGTGGGACAAACGCAACGCCGAGCCTCTGCACGACCCACAAGCCCTGCGAAGGCAGCTTCGGCCTCGTCCAGCGGACATTCGCCGGCGCACCCGACGCAGGAAGCGCAGCGTCCAGCCGCTCGGGGCCGATCAGCTCCGCCACGGTCATCGACCAGAGCACCGGCGGGGAGGGAAACTCCTTCCGGCGCTGCAGCGCCACCACGGGGTTCGTATTCACGAAATGCACGCCCAGCCTCCTCATCACCCTCACGGTACGGGGCTTTCAGAACGAAGAGACCATCAATCCTTCGGCGGCGCCGGTCGCGCTGCGGCTGACCGGAAATCAGGGCAACCAGGCACTGGACTGCTCGGGCAACAACGGCGCATCGGCGTTCACCACCATGCTCGCCACTGGCTGTCCGAACCCACCCGGTCCGTTCGGGACGACGACCGGTGACGAATCGATCTGTCCAGGGTCGAATCCGGTCGTGTGCGTAAAGTCCAACCCCGGCGAAGGTAAGAAGCTAGAACCGGGCATCAACGCACGCGTAAACTGCAACGGAATCACGGCGGGCTGCTCAGAAAGCATCTGTGTGAACCCGAATCACTGGACGTCGCCGAACACGGTCTCGCAGATCCTCTCGGCCAGTCCCCGTGATCCACGGCTGGTTCACGTGTTCATCGTCGACTCCGGCTCGTTCGCGAACCGGACGGGGACGTTCTACGTCCCGATCCGCATTTTCGCGACCTTCTACATAACCGGGTGGAAGGGCAGCCCCTGTACCACGACCAATACCTCGCCCCCGAGCGGCCTGCCCTATCGGACGGACGACTCTGCGGCGACGGGCGAACTTCTGGGCCACTTCGTCAAGTACGTGGAACCCCCGGGTGAAGGCAGCGGATCGGGCGAAGGCAGCTGTACGGCGAGTGAAACTCTGGGCGACTGCGTCGCAGTCCTCACCAAGTAAGGAGACCTAATGGAAGTCGCATCCCCAAGTAGCAAAATCGGCAGGAGATCACCGGGAGACGTCCTCTCGACCCGTGGCGGGGCGCTCGCGGTAGCGACGGTCGCCGCGATTCTCGCCGGAATCCTTCTGTTCGCGTTCGTGCAGCGCTATCGCTCCAACCAGAACGCCTCGTCCGCGGCCACGCCCGTGTTCGTGGCCCGCAGCCTGATCCCGCAAGGCAGCTCGGCCGACGTGGTCGCCTCCGAGCAGCTGCTGCAGCGCACGACGCTCCGCGGCAGCCAGGTACAGGCGGGGGCGATCGCGGATCCCGCGGTGCTGCACGGCGAGGTGGCGGCGACGAACATCTATCCGGGACAGCAGATCACCGCCGCCGACTTCACACCCGCCGCGACGATCGCCTCGCAGCTGACCGCCGACCAGCGCGCCCTGTCGATCCCGGTCGACGCCTCGCACGGGCTGACCGGACTCGTGCACACGGGCGAATACGTGGACGTGCTGGCCAGCTACACCGGCGGCTCGGCCGCCGCCCGCGGCTCGGTGACCAGGCTGCTGCAGGACGTCCTCGTGCTGAGCGCTCCGAGCGCCGCGAGTGGCGGGATCGGCAGCACCACCAGCAACATCGTGCTGAGAGTCAGTGAACACGACGCCCCGGGCCTCGCCTACGCCGCTGACAACGGCAAGGTGTGGATCGTCATGCGACCCCCGCTCGGCGCGAGCCAAGCGGCGTCCTCGGGCACCTCGACCACGCCGAGCGGTCCCTGATGAGCGACACCGAGATCAGGGCGCTCGTGGCCCACGACGCCGGCATCGCCGGCGGCTGGGTCGCGGACCAGATGCCCGCCGGCTGCGGGATCGTCGTGGCGGGCATCGTCGGCGACTTGACCCCGACTCCCGAGGAGGTCCTGCAGTCGGACGCCGACGTGCTCGTGGTCGCCTGCGCGCAGGAGCCCGAAGCAGCCCTGGCGCTGGTGCACTGGTGGGCGGTAAACCGGCCCGCGCGGCCGGTGGTGGTGCTCTGCCATGCCTCGCCCAACGGGTTCGTGGGGCGCGCGTTCTCGGCCGGCGCGGACGACCTGATGGTGGTCGAGCCGGGAGGCGAAGCCTCGACAGAGGCCTCGCGGGAGCTCGTCTTCGCGCTGCAGAAGGCGGTCGCGCGCAGGTCGACGCCGGAGGAGAACGGCGCCGGCCTGGGAGCGATGATCTGCGTGCTCGGTCCCAAGGGCGGGATCGGCAAGACGCTGACCTCTTGCAACCTGGGGATCTCCCTGGTCGAGATGGGAAAGAGCGTCGTGCTCGTCGACCTCGACCTGCAGTTCGGCGACCTGGCCCTGTCTCTCGGCCTCACGCCACACGGAACGGTGTACGACCTCGCCACCGCCGGCGGATCGCTGGACGCCGGCAAGATCGACGCATACCTGGCGGCTCACTCCTCGGGTATGCGGGTGCTGATGGCGCCCACGCGACCGGACCAGGCCGGAGCCATCACGATCGACTTCCTGCGCGAGGTCTACGCGGTGCTCCGCGGCGCCTATGACTATGTGATCGTGGACACGCCACCCGGGTTCACCCCAGAGGTGATCGCCTCGATCGACGCCTCGTCGCACATCTGCATGGTGGGGATGCTCGACGCCCTGTCGCTGAAGAACACCAAGCTCGGCCTGGAGACACTCGAGCTGATGGGCTACGACTCCCAGCGCGTGCGGCTCGTGCTCAACCGCGCTGACTCGAGTGTGGGCATCACCCACAACGACGTGCTCGCCATCCTCGGGCGCCCACCCGACGTGTTCGTCCCCAGCCATCGCGACATCACCCGATCGGTCAACGAGGGAACCCCGATCGTCTCCTCCCACAAGCGCTCCGAGGCGGCAAAGGCGTTCCGCGCGCTGGCCACGAGCTACGCGTCGGAGGGGACCGGCGCGGCCGGCAAGCCCACCAAGCGCTCCCTGCTCGCCAGGAGCGGTGCGTAATGGAGCTAGCCCAGCGCCTGGCCAACGCCCGTCCTGAGCCCTCGGAGGAGACGCGCGACGCGTTCGCCGAGCTTAAGGACCGCGTCCACCTCGCGGTGATCTCCGAGCTCGGCCCACAGCTCTATGACGCCGACGTGAACGACGCCGACCTGCACCGCCTGGTGTTGGCCGACATCCGCCGCCGGCTCGGCCAGGAGCGCAACGTCGCCGCCGCCGACCGCGATCGTCTCACCAAGGAGATCGCCGACGACACGCTCGGTCACGGCCCGATCGAGCCGTTGCTCGCGGACGACACCGTGTCGGAGATCATGGTCAACGGGCCCCACGACGTATGGATCGAGCGGGAGGGCAGGCTCCATCGCACGCCGGTTCGCTTCGCCGACGAGCACCACATCCGCCGGATAATCAACAAGATCGTGGGGCAGGTGGGCCGCCGCGTCGACGAGTCCTCGCCGATGGTCGACGCCCGCCTGCCCGACGGCAGCCGCGTCAACGCCGTGCTGCCCCCGCTGTCGCTCTCCGGGCCGCTGCTCACGATCAGGAAGTTCTCCAAACAGCGCCTGGACCTCGACGACATGCTGCGGCTGGGCACGCTCACCCGGGAGAGCGTCGACTTCTTCGAGGCCGCGGTCAAAGCGGAGCTCAACGTCCTCATCTCCGGCGGCACCGGCTCGGGCAAGACGACGTTGCTGAACGCGATGTCAACGGCGATCTCCGACGACGAGCGGATCGTCACCATCGAGGACGCCGCCGAGCTCCGCCTCAACCAGCGCCACGTGCTGCGCTTGGAGTCTCGTCCCAAGAACGTCGAGGGCCAGGGGGAGATCCCCATCCGCGAGCTGGTGCGCAACTCGCTGCGCATGCGACCCGACCGCATCATCGTCGGCGAGGTTCGCGGCGCGGAGGCGCTGGACATGCTGCAGGCGATGAACACCGGCCACGACGGTTCCCTGAGCACGATCCACGCCAACTCCCCGCGCGATGCCCTTGGGCGTGTGGAGACGATGGTGCTGATGGCCGGCCTGGAGTTACCCATGCGCGCCGTTCGCCAGCAGCTCTCCTCCGCGCTGGATCTGATCGTCCACATCGAGCGCTTCGGCGACGGTGCGCGCCGCGTGACGTCCATCACCGAGGTCCAGCGGATGGAGTCGGACATGATCACACTCCAGGACCTCTTCGACTACCAGCTCGACCAGGGTCGCGGGGAGAGCAGCGGCACGCTGCGGCCCACAGGCCTGCGCCCGACGAGCCCGAAGTTCGATCGCCGCGCCGTGAAGCTCCCCTCCTGGATGTCGCTCCCCAGCCTCGCGGGCGCGCCGCCGGGGGCGTCGAACCGCTCCGAGCCGCGGAGGTCGGCGCGATGAGACGAGCGTTCGCGCTCACGATGCTCGCCTTCGGTCTGCTCACGGTTCCCGCGGCGGCCTCGGGGCTTCGCCTCACCCCCGCCAAGACCGGCGCGTTCCCCGAGCGCGGCTACCTCCTCACGCTGCCTGTCAAGGCTTCGCTAAGTCCCGGGCAGGTCTCGGTCGCCGAGAATGGCGCCCCCGTGAGCGGGCTCTCCGTCGTGCCTGCGGGCGCTTTCGGCCAGGGCCACTTCGGCGCCGTGCTGCTCATCGACGCGAGCGACTTCATGCGCGGTAACGCGATTCAGGCAGCGGTCGGGGCGGCACGATCGTTCGCCGCGCAGCGCGACGCTCGCCAGCCGCTGGGCGTCGTGTACTTCGACTCCGTCGCCCGCATCGCGCTGCCGCTGAGCATCGACCAGGCGGCCATCGGCCGCGCCCTCGCGGAAGCGCCGCCGCTGGGCAGCGGCGCGCACATCCTCAACGCCGTGTCCACTGGGTTGGCAATGCTCGCGCGAGCGAACGTGACCGCCGGAGCGATCATCCTGCTGTCGGATGGCGCGATCACCGGGCGGCTCAGCGAACAGGCCAGCCGGCAGCGCAACGCGCAGGTGATCTCGACCGCCGCCGCCGAGAACGTCCGTGTGTATGCGATCGGCGTACACGACCCCGCCTTTCACGCGCACTCCCTGCAGAGCCTGGCGGCCTCCACCGGCGGCACCTACACGGAAGTCAGCTCGGCCGGTCTGCCGTCGCTGCTGCGCGAGCTCGGCACCGAACTGTCCAACCAGTATCTGATCCGCTACCGCTCGCTGGCGACGCTCGGCAGCAGGGTGCACGTTACCGTGCGTGTCGCCGGAGCGCCGGGAGCGGCCGTGGCCGACTACTCCGCGCCGGCGTCGCCTCCGGCGCTCGCAACCGGGCGGGCGGTCAAGGCACACGTCTCCTTCTGGCGGACGACGACGGCCGCGGTGCTGGCCTGCGTCCTCTGCGCGGGGCTGATCGGGCTCGGGGCGCTGGCGCTGCTGACACCACGTCGCAGCGTTCGTGGCCGGGTGGGCAGGTTCGTCTCCACGGCGCCGCGGGAGAAGACGAAGTCGTGGACCGCGACGCTGCTCGAGCGCGCTTTCGCCGACGATCGAGCCGGCCTCCGCCATGGCCGCCGGTGGGCGAGCTTCGTCCAAGAGGTGGAGCTCGCGCGGGTGGGCATGTCCCTCGGGCAGATTCTCGCGCTCACGGGGATCGGGACCGTTCTGCTGGGCTGGCTGCTAGTGAGCGCGACCGCGAGCCCGCTCGCCGGCGTGCTCGCGCTCTGCGTTCCCGTCGGGACGCGAATCGTGATCCGCGTGCTGGTCGATCGGCAGCGCCGCTTGTTCGACGAGCAGCTGCCGGACAACCTCCAGGTCGTCGCGGCGGCGATGCGCGCGGGACACACGTTCGTCGGCGCGCTGGCGCTCGTGACGGAGGACGCCCCCGAACCCTCGCGCCGGGAGCTTCGCCGCGTGCTCGCCGACGAGCAGCTGGGGGTCCCCCTGGTCGATGCCCTCAACGGGGTCACCGAGCGGATGAACAGCAGGGACTTCGAGCACGTGGCGCTCGTGGCCGCCCTACAGCGCGAGACGGGCGGCAACACGGCCGAGGTGATCGACACCGTCACCGAGACGATCCGCGAGCGTTTGGACATCCGCCGCCTCGTGCGCACCCTGACGGCCCAGGGGCGCCTCGCCGGATGGGTGGTCAGCTCGCTGCCCGTCGCGCTGCTCATCCTCATCTCGCTCCTCGATCCGCAGTACATCCATCCCCTGTTTCACCGCACCGCGGGCGTCATCGCCCTGTGCACGGGAGCGATGATGCTGGCCGCCGGCTTCTGGGTGATCCGGCGGATCGTGGACATCGAGACCTGAAAGGAGTGGCAAGGTGATCGGTTTCCTCATATTCGGCCTCTTCTTCGTGGGGGTCTGCGTCACCGGCTTGATCCGGTTGATCACGTCACGGCGCGCTCACGCCGTCCAGAGAGTCGCGGAGATCGAGGCGTACGGCTCTTCGTCCGCGCTTGCGAGCGCCCGCCTTGGCGTGGAGGTCCAGAGCGGCGGGCTGACCGACATCGCGGGCCGGATCGGCGACCTGGTCGTGCGGCGGTTCGGTGGCGTGCGCGAGGCCGATCTGCGGGCCGAGCTGATGGCCGCAGGGATGTACACGGTGTCACCGCGAACGCTGCTCGGCTACCGAGTGCTCGCGGCGATCGTGCTCCCCGTGCTCATCCTGCTGCTCGGCTCGGGGAGCGGATTGACGATCGTGCTCGCGCTGGTGATGATCGGGCTCGGATGGACGCTGCCGCTCGTAATCGTCCGTCGTCGGGCGCGCCTGCGCATCGATCAGATAGATCGCGCGCTGCCGGACCTCGTCGACCTCCTGGTGGTGACCGTGGAGGCGGGTCTCGGCTTCAGCGGCTCGCTGCGAGTCGCCGCCGACCAATTCGCCGGGCCGCTCAGCGACGAGCTGCGTCTCACGCTGCAGGAACAGGCCATGGGCCTGACGATGGGCGACGCGCTCGTGCATCTCCTGCGTCGCGCCGACACGCCGAGCATGCGCTCGTTCGTGCGCTCGGTCATCCAGGGCGAGAGCCTCGGCGTGTCGACCGGCACGATCATGCGCAACATCGCCGTGGAGATGCGCAAGCGCCGCCGCAAGGCGGCCGAAGAGCGCGCGCAGAAGGCGCCCATCAAGATCCTCTTCCCGCTCGTTTTCCTGATCTTCCCCACGATGTTCATCGTGCTGCTGCTGCCGGCGATCTTCTCGCTGCAGAGCACCTTCTCCTGAATCGGCGCCCGGGGCGGCGTCTACTCTCCGCCCGGGCCGACCGGGCGCCAGCGTGGGAGCGTGACGGAGATCGTCGTGGAATGTCCGGGGCGGCTGTCGATGTTTGAGGAGCCGCCCAACAGGCGTGCGCGCTCGTGCAGGCCGACGAGCCCGAAGCGCCCGTCGCGGGCGGCTCGCACCAGCGCCTTCTCCACGTCGAAGCCGGTGCCGTTGTCGGTGATCTGCAGCTCGATGCTCATCGGGCGTCCGGTTACCGAGACGCTGACCTCGGAGGCCTGGCTGTGCTCGCGC
>JADGPK010000148.1 GCA_017882445.1 Solirubrobacteraceae bacterium | reverse complement strand
TCGGTGGCCCTGGGTGGACCGACTGAACGCTTACAGGTTCTGCGCGGCCTCCATGCTGGACCGTGTTCAGGCGTGCTCGCGCGTGGTGAGGCGTCTTGTCGGCATCGCGTCGGCAGTGACGCGGCCGACTCAAGTGCGCGGGACCACCTTCACGCATGCGAAAGCGACTGCGATGCAGGTGACGCCGGTGACGCCGCGAGCCACTTTACTCTTGCCGCGAGGCCAGATCGCACCAGACCCTCGACCAGAAGCGACCGCCCGTGGTGCACCGCGCCGATGCACGCCTCTTTCAGGCTCGGCGAGCGTCGAGCCTCGCTCCACTGAGCGTGCAGCCCCCAACCTCTCGTTAGGCGGAGCCGACCGCTGGGCAAAGGAACTTTGAAGACCGCCGCTTGGGGCCGCGGTCGACCGACACTTCGTCTGGAGGTACGGGCCTATGAGAATCATGACACGAACGTGGACAGGCGGCGGCGCGCTTGCCGCGTGCCTCGTGTTGCTGCCCCTGCTCGTCACCGCCTGCGGCGGCAAGTCGACTGCCGCCGTGGTGACGCCGAGCCCGACAGCGAGCGTCTCGCCCACGGCGGCGATCACGAGCGACTGGCAGACGTTCTTCGCCGGCACGACGACGGCGGCGCGCAAGATCGCCCTACTGCAGAACGGCCAGCAGTTCGCCAAGACGATCCAGGCGCAGGCAAGCTCACCGCTCGCCAAGGCGACGCAGGCGAAGGTGACGGCGGTGAAGGTCGTCTCGGCGACCACGGCCGACGTCACCTACTCGATCCTGCAGGGCGGCCAGGTGGCGCTGCCCAACCAGCAGGGGCAGGCGGTGCTCGAGGGCGGCGTCTGGAAGGTTTCGGCGCCGAGCTTCCAGGCCCTGCTCAAGCTGGAGCAGGGCCAGACGAGCACGTCGCCTTCGGCGTCGCCGTGAGCCGACGCACAGCCGATGACGGCAGGCGCTGAGGCCGCAGCGGACGTGGGGATGGCGGCCGCGGAGCGCGGCCGCCGCCTCGCGCTTGCGACCCTGAGCGCGGTCCTGTTCCTGACCTTCCTCGACACGACGATCGTCAGCGTCGCTCTCGCCGACGTGCAGTCGAGCCTGCACGCCGGCGTCTCGTCTCTGCAGTGGGTCGTGAACGGCTACGCCCTGACCTTCGCCAGCCTGATGCTGGGCATGGGCATGCTCGGCGACCGCCTGGGACGCAAGCGGGTGATGCTGGGCGGTCTCGGGGTGTTCATCGCCGGTTCGCTGTGCGGCGCGCTCGCGCCCTCGGCCTCGACCCTGGTGGCTGCGCGGGTCATCATGGGCGTCGGGGCCGCCGCCAGTGAGCCGGGCACGCTCTCGATCATCCGTCACCTCTACCCCGAGCGCGGTCAGCGCGCCCGGGCGCTGGGAGTCTGGGCTGCCGTCGCGGGTCTGGCGCTCGCCATGGGACCGGTGATCGGCGGCGTCCTTGTGGGGCTGGGCAGCTGGCGTCTCGTGTTCTGGTTCAACCTCGTCGCCGGCCTGCTGGTCTTGCTCGCCGCACACGTCACCGTACCCGAGAGCGCCGACCCGCAGGCGGGCCGCATCGACATCGCCGGCTTCGTGCTCGGTCCGCTTGCGCTGGGAACGGCGATCTTCGCCGTGATCCACGGCGAGACCACCGGCTACGGCGACCCCGCGGTCGTCACGCTGTTCGGCGTGAGCGCCGCAGCTGCCGCGCTGTTCGTGCTCGTCGAGTGGCGCAGCCGCAGCCCGATCTTCGACTTCGCCTTCCTGCGCCGCGCGCCGTTCTCCGGCGCCCTGCTGGTCGTCTTCGCCGCCTACTTCGGCATCTTCTCGATCTTCTTCTTTACGGCCCTCTACCTGCAGGTCGTGGTCGGCTACTCCGCCTACCGCACGGCAGTCCTGTTCGTGCCCATGGCGATCGCCATGATTGCCGCCTCGGCGCTGACCGGGCGCTGGGTCGCCCGCGCCGGGCCGCGCCTGCCGACCGTGCTCGGCTGCCTCGCCGCCGGCGCCGGCATGCTGGCAACCGATGTGGCGCTCCGCGGTCACGTCGATTTCACGACGCTCGCTGCCGCGCTGGCCTTGGCCGGATTCGGCTGCGGCATCGCGATCGTACCGGTCACCACGGTCGCGCTCACGATCGTGCCCGCCGAGCACTCCGGCATGGCCGCCGGAGCCACCACGACCAGCCGCGAGCTGGGCGCGGTCGTGGGCGTGGCCGTGCTGGGCTCGCTGGTCAACGGTCATCTGACGGTCGACCTGACCAAGCGTCTCGCCAGCCTCGGCGTGCCGGCCGGGTTTCGCAGCATCGTCATCAACGCAGTCGAGACCGGTCAGGTGCCCAAGGGTGGCGGGGGAGCCGCCGCGCAGGCCTTCGGCCCGATCGTGGCCCACGTCATCGACGCCGCCTACGGCGCCTTTCGCAGCGGCCTCTCCATCTCGCTGGTGGTGGCCGGCGCTGTGATGCTGGTATCGGGGCTGATCGCCTGGATCACGCTGGCCCCGCCGGGACGCGGGCCCGAGAAGGCGCGAGCAGATGGGATGAGAAGGCCGGCCTCCAGCGAGGAACGAAGGTGACCAAGGGGGCGACTGCGCTCAGCGCTCGTTTGGGGCGGCGGGCGTCAGCGAGCGCTGTGCGCGGCGACGTTCGCGGCAGCGGCGGCAGCGCCCGGCCTGCCGCGCCCTGGGCGCCGCGCCCGCCACTGTGTACCGCCGCCGGCGGCCACGGGGGGCGCCCGCGAGGGCGCTCTCCACGGCAGAGCGCGCGCAGGTCCTCAGCGAGCTGCGCAGCGCGCGCTTCGCAGACGCTTCTCCGGCGGCGGTCTGGGCGACGCTGCTTGACGAGGGCCGCTGCCTCTGCTCGCAGCGCACCATGTACCGGCTGCTTGCCGGGCACGGCGAGCTGCGGGAGCGCCGCGACCAGCTGCGCCACCCGGCCTATGCACGCCCCGAGCTTCTGGCCGCGCGACCGAACGAGGTCTGGTCCTGGGACATCACCAAGCTCAAGGGCCCGGCCACCTGGACCTACTACTACCTCTACGCCATCCTTGACGTGTTCAGCCGCTACATCGTCGGCTGGACGGTGCAGCAGCGCGAATCAGGAGAGATCGCCAAGGACCTCATCGGCCAGGCGACCACCCAGCAGCAGGTCGCCCGGGACACCCTCACCGTGCACGCCGATCGCGGCAGCTCGATGACCTCCAAGCCGGTGGCCTTCCTGCTCGCCGACCTCGGCGTGACGCGCACGCACAACCGGCCTTACACCTCGACCGACAACCCCTACTCGGAGGCGCACTTCAAGACGCTGAAGTACCGGCCGGCCTTCCCGGCCCGCTTCGGCTCCATCGAAGAGGCGCGCGCCTTCTGCCGCGAGTTCTTCTGCTGGTACAACCACGAGCACCGCCACTCAGGGATCGGCCTCATGGCGCCCGCCGCCGTCCACTACGGGCGCGCGAAGGACATCCACGATGAGCGGGCCCGCGTCCTCGCCCAAGCCTATGAGCGCACCCCGGAGCGCTTTGTCGCGCGGCCGCCCCGGCCACCCGAGCTGCCCACGGCCGCCTGGATCAACAAGCCCGACACAAAGGAGGTTGCTCACTAAATACCAGCGACGACCGTCTCATTCGGCTTGACAGGTTCCGGCATCCCGCGCTTGTCCTGAAGGACATGCGCTTCGTCAAGCCAAACGCGACTGTCAGATACACCGTCGACGATGGATGGATGGTCGCGAAGGGT
>JADGPK010000007.1 GCA_017882445.1 Solirubrobacteraceae bacterium | reverse complement strand
CAAGGAGACCAACGCGGCGGTCGTCGAGGAGGTCGTTCCCGATGCGCTGTCGCTCGGAGAGATCCAGCGCGTGCTGCAATCGCTCCTCTCCGAGGGCGTTCCGATCCGGGATCTCGGCACCATCGTGGAGGCAATCGGCGACAAGGCGCGAACAACACGAGACACAAGTCTCCTATCGGAGTACGCTCGCCAGGCCCTGGGCCGGGCGATCACGGCTCCCCACCTGGACGAGCAGTTGCGCCTGCAAGCGATAACCCTAGACCCCGCAATCGAGCAGGAGGTCTCCACCTCGATCACGCAAACGACCGATGGGGAGTACCTGGCCATGGATCCGCCGCGGGCACAGGCGATTGTCAGCGCGCTGCGTGCGCAGGTCGAGCACGCCACGGGACTCGGAGCGAGACCCGTTCTGCTCTGCTCGGCGCGCATACGCCGTCACCTGCGCCGCCTCATCGCCCAGGCCCAACCCCACCTCGCGGTCTGCTCCTACAACGAGATCTCGCCGGGAATCAACGTCGAAACGATCGGGGTCATCCACGCATGAGCACCCCGACCCGCACCTACCGCGGGCGCGCGGTCGATGAGCTGATCCCCCGGATCCAGGCGGAGCTCGGCCCCGAGGCGATCATCGTGCGCAGGCGCGACGGTCTCACGGGCGGGATCCTCGGGTTCTTCCAGCACCCGTTCGTGGAGATCGAGGCGATGCCCGGCGGTCCGCGCATCGACGTCTACGACGAAGACCACAGCGCCGAGCCGACCCAGTCGGCCGCGGCGATTCAGCCGCCCCCCGAGCGGCGTCCGGCGGCCGGCGAACCGCCTGCGCCCGTCGCACCGCCCGCGCCGGCGCCTGCGCCGGCGCTCTCCCCGTTCTACACGCGCGAGCCAGCGAGCCCGCCCGCCTATGGGAGCGCCTACGTGACCGCCCATCTGGCCGCGCTGGCACGGGCCGACCGATCGAAGGTCGGCCAGCTCACGCCGATCCCCGAGCACCGGCGTGAGCCGCCGGCCCCTGGCGCCGACTTCCAGGAGCTGATCCCGAGGGATCTGCCGCCTCCCGGCCTGCGCGCGCGCTCTGAGGCGGAGTACGCGCCCGTGCCGTACGCGCCCGTGCCGTACGCGCCCGCGCCGTACGCGCCCGCGCCGCGAGCGCCCGCGCCCGAGCGCCGCAGGGTGGCGCCGGACCGATCGAAGATCGGCCAGCACACGCGCGCGCGCGCCGGCGTGGAGAAGACCTTGCGCGGCGTGGGGATCAGCGAGGAGCTCACGCGGGAGCTGATCGACCGAGCCACAGCCCACACGCTGGCGCTCGCGCCGCGCTCGGGACTCGCCCAGGCGGTGCGCGTGACGCTCGCGCAGTGCATTCCTGTCGCCCCGCCGCTGCCCGCGAGCGGCGCAGCGATCGTCGTGATCGGCGCGGGCGGTGCCGGCAAGACGACCTGCTGCGCGACCCTGCTTGCGGCCTATCGCACGAGCAGCACGCTGCCCGCGCGCTTCGCGACCCTCACGCGCGGCTCCGAGCGCGGCGAGCTGCAGATGATCCTCAGCCCGCAGATCATGAAGCCCACGCCCGCAAACGCCCCGCGGGCGCTGCGGGCGCTGCGGGCGGCAAGGACGGGCGGCCTGGCGGTGATCGACACCCCGCAGCTGTCGCCCGTCGACCGGGCGAGCATCCGCGAGCTGGCGCGCCTGCTCGTCGAGCTCGAGCCCGAGCGGGTGGTGGTGGCGCTCCCGGCCACCTTGGGCGCGACGGCGGCCGCGCAGCTGCTGACGGCGCTGAGCCCGCTCGGCGCGAACGCGCTGGCGGTGACGCACGCCGAGGAGACCGATCAGATCGGCGTCGCGGTCGAGGTTGCCTGCACGTTCGGTCTCGCGCCGGAGTTCCTGCTCGATCGCGCCCGCTCGGGCGGGTGGCGACTGAGCCGCACGGATCCGACTGGGCTGGCCGCGAAACTGCTGCCATGAGGCTGCGGCGGGGAAAGAGCGAGGCGTCGGGGCCGATCACCCTGCCCGGCCGCTCGCAGACCGTGACCCTCAGCACCGCCTCCGGCGCAAGGATCCCGGCCAGGGTCACCGCCTGCGGGCCGCGCACCCTCATGGTCGCGATCATGGTCCCCACCAAGCCGTTCTCAGCGGAGGATCTCGATGCCATGGTGCTCGAATACTCCGGCCCGCACGGGCGCGTGCGCCTGCGCGGCAGCGTCATCGCTGAGAATCCAGCAGAGCCCGACCTGCTGCGCGTCGAGGACCCGTGCGCGATCGAGGTGTCCCAGGAACGCGAGTACGTGCGAATCCGCTCCGCCCGTCCGGCGCTCGTGTATTCCGGGCTCGATCAGCTCGATATCCAGAGCTACACGGTCGACATCAGCGGCGGCGGGTTGCTGCTTGCCGGGCCCGACACGCTGGAGGCCGGCGAGCAGGTCCGCTTCCGGCTGACGCTCACACAGGGCGAGCCACCGGTCGCGGGCAGCGGCAGGGTCGTGCGGATCGATTCCGGTGGGCGCCGCGCGGTCGCCTTCGAGGCGATCAGCGACCTCGACAGGCGGCGGCTCATCCGTTTCATATTCGAGTGCCAGCGCATCGAGCGGCGCCGCTCCCTGGAGGTCGACGACGGCTATGGCGGCTGAGGCGCAGATGGCGACGGCGCCAGACACCATCGTGGAAGAGCCCGCCGACGCGGCAAAGGCGCCGGCGGACCCGGTCAAGGCACCCGACCTGAAGGTCGTGCCCGAGGACGAGAAGCCCGAGCAGGCAGAGGGCGCGGGGAAGAAGGGGAAGAAGGCGAAGAAGGGCGCCAAGGAGCCCGCCGCCACGGCCGAGGCGGGCGCCCCGAGCGTCGCCGCCCATCCGCGCGCCGCCCGCGCGGTCGGGCGAGCGAAGGGGTGGGGCGGGCTCGGCGGCTTCCTGCTCGGGGGCTACCTGTCGCTGCCGACGGCCACGCCCGTGGACGCCGGGCTGCGGGCGCTCCTGGCCGGCATCGTCTGCTACGTGGTCGCGTGGGCGGGTGCCGTCTTCGCCTGGCGCCGTCTGGTGATGCTCGAGATCAAGGGCCGCGAGCAGCAGTTGCTGATGGCGGCGCAGGCCGCCCGTGCCCAACGCGAACCCGCCGGCGCGGGCTTCTCTGCGGGCGACCGTGCCAAGGCGAGGGCGGCCTCCTAGGCTGAGATCCGGCCATGGACCCGATCCATCCCATCGCGCCCGGCCCGCCGGCGCTCCCGCGGGTTCAAGCACTGCCCGTCGAGCGCCTGGAGCGGATCTCGCGCGAGCGCGACCGCCCGTCCAGGGATCCCCAGGAGCGAGAGCGCCGCGAGCAGGCCGGTCGCAGATCGGACGGCGGCGAGGAGCCCTCGCGCGGCGATGGCGACGGGGCCCATCCCCACATCGACGTGCGTGCCTGAGCGGAGCGCTCGCTCGCGTGCAGGAGATCGTGCACGCAGGGGGAATCAGGCTGAGAACAGAGAACTCCCCTCAAGTTCCCCGGCGCGCTGACGATAAACGGCGTGAGTCGACAGGAGTCGGCTCGGGACCCATCACCACACCGTCATCAAGGAGATGAACGCATGGCCCTAACAGTGAACACCAACCTGGAGGCGTTGAACGCCAGCAGGAACCTGAACCAGACCGAGAACAGCCTTGCGACCGCGATGCAGCGTCTGTCCTCGGGTCTTCGCATCAACTCGGCCGCCGACGACACCGCCGGCTACGCCATCAGCTCGCGGCTGCAGGCGCAGGTCAACGGCCTCAACCAGGCCACCCAGAACAGCCAGGACGCCGTCTCGCTCGCGCAGACGGCCCAGGGTTCGCTCAACGACGTCGTGCAGATGCTCCAGCGCGTCCGCTCGCTGGCGGTGCAGTACGCCAACGGCACGACCTCCAAAACGGACCAGGAAGCGATCGAAGCCGAGGCC
Organism: Solirubrobacteraceae bacterium; assembly: GCA_017882445.1. Classification (GTDB taxonomy): domain Bacteria; phylum Actinomycetota; class Thermoleophilia; order Solirubrobacterales; family Solirubrobacteraceae; genus Palsa-744. The sequence goes on along the minus strand of JADGPK010000007.1, from coordinate 85,575 downwards.
ACGCAGCTCAAAGAAGAGATCCAGCGCGTCGGGCAAACGACGAAGTTCAACGGCGTGGCGCTGCTGTCCGAAGAAGCGACGATCTCCTTCCAGGTGGGCGCCAACGACGAAGAAGTGATCGCCGTGAAAACCCTCCAGCTGGAAAAAGCGACCGAAGGCGTCGAACTCAAAGAAATCAAAAGCATCGACGAAGCGCTGGGCAAAGTCACCACGGCGGCCGGCGAATTCGGCTCGGTGCAGAACCGCATCCAGTACACCGAGGCGAACCTGGAAGTCTACAGCCAGAACCTCCAGTCGGCTGTCAGTGGCGTCGTCGACGTGAACATGGCCGCGGAAATGACCAACTTCACCAAGGAGCAGGTTCTCCAGCAGGCCGGTGTTGCCATCCTCGCGCAGGCCAACCACCTGCCGGACGCGGTCCTGAAGCTCCTGCAGTAATTCCCAACTTCCTCAGCGGTGGCGGCTAGAGGACGCCACCGCTGCAGCGAAGCCCATCCGTTCGCTGACCGATCTTCGATCGGTCGCCGCGACGGACGGGTAACAACGCTTCGGGCGGTCAAGAAAGACCGGCGGAAGCCATATACCGCCGCTTCATCGAGGGAACGGTGGTGGAAACGGACGGCGACGGCCGTCCGTTTCCTGTATCTCAGGGCTCAATCGGCGGGGCTCGCTGCCGATTACCCGGGCGATGTCGATCGAGTCAACGCTTGAGCGGGTCAGCGCGATCCGCCAGGCGATCATCGATCCCGCCACCCTCCTCAGCTCCAGGGCCGCCGTGACGGGGGGGACCGAAGCCCCGGGCGCCGTCGCCGCGAGCGGCCAATCGCCGTTCGCCGCCGCGCTCAGGCAGGCGGGCGTCAGCGCATCTCAGACGCCGACCTCCGTTGCCGGCACGCTCGCGGGATCGAGCGCGTCGATGCTCGCCCCCACCACCGGGCTCGGCTACTCCTATCCGTCGCAGGGCCTCGGAGGCGTCGCCGGCGCCTCCCCGTTCGGATCCAGCGAAGGACCGGGCGCACGGATCGCCGCGGTCGCCGAAAGCCAGCTCGGCCAGAGCGAGCAGCCTCCCGGCTCCAACGAATCGCCGGCCATCGCCCAGTACCGCGGCGCGACAGCCGGGGCGATCCCAGGTGCACCGTGGTGCGCCTACTTCGCCTCCTGGGCGGCCAACCAGGCGGGCGAGCCGCTCGGCCCACAGGGACAGGGGCTCGGCTCGGTCTCTGAGATCTGGTCGTGGGCGCAGAGCACCGGCCGTGCCGTGCCGAACGGACCGGGGGTGTTGCCCAAACCCGGCGACCTGATCGTCTTCGGCGGCGAGCACGTCGGCGTCGTGCGGGGTGTGCTGGCAAACGGGCAGATCGCGACGGTCGAGGGCAACTACGAAAACAAGGTCGCCGCCAACGTGCGCAGCCCGGGTGAAGCGACCGGCTACGTGAGCATGAGCTAGCCCGGTAGGCCTCGTCGCTCGGCTGCGCGTCGCCGGCCCGGCAGGCGTCTCAGGCAGGTGAAGCGTCGGTACACTCGCGGCCGGGAGCGTGATGAGCGAGCAGAACACAACCCCACCCGGCGCGGCCACCGCCACCCGATCGTGGCCGCGGATCGTCACCGCGCTGGCGTTGCTTCTCGGAATCCTCGCGGGCCTCGCCTTCGTGCTGTTCGATGGCTCGAGCGGCTCCCGGGGCTCCGGCGGCGGGCGCCCGGCCAACGCGGCGAGCGGGCTCTTCGGGACGCTCGCGCTCCCTGCCCGGCAGGCGCCCGCGATCGATCTGCGCGACTATCTCGGCCGGCCGGTCACGCTCGCGCAGTACCGCGGCAAGGCGGTGCTCGTGACGTTCATCTACACGCACTGCCCGGACATATGTCCGCTGATGGTCTCGAACCTCCGCGTGGCGCTGCACCTGCTCGGCGCCGAGGCGTCACACGCGCAGGTGATCGCCGTGTCGGTCGACCAGCGCGGTGACACCAGGGCGACGGTCGCGAGGTTCCTGCGCGCCCGCGGGATGCTCGGCCGGATGCGCTACCTGATCGGCTCGACCCGTGAGCTCGCCCGCACGTGGTCCGCATGGAGCGTGGGCTCGATCCGCGTGGCGGGCCATCCGGACGCGATCGAGCACTCGGCGCTCGTCTACGGCGTGAGCGCGAGCGGCACGTTGACGACGCTGTATCCGTCGAGCTTCGAACCGAGCGAGATCGTCCACGACGTGCCGAGGCTCGCCACGCGCTGAACGCGCTCGATCCAGCGAGGCTCAGCGTTCCCCGGTGCCGCGCAGCCAAAGGCGCACGTACCAGACGGTGACGACGATCACGACGACCCCCGGCAGGACCAGGGTGAGGATCGATCCGGCCAGGAAGTTGGCGGCGATCGGGATGGCGGTAGTTGGCATTGACCCTCCTATGGCTGGCTTGCCAGCCGGTGCGCCCGGGTTGGGGGCGCCGGTGGCATCAGCCAGCGGTGGACGTAGGCAAAGATGACTATCACGAACGTGATCGACCCCGGCACCCACATGATTCCAGCGGCGATCTGCTGGTCGGCGAGCGCCGAGATGCCGCCGGGACGGCTCGCCTGGTGGGCGTAGAAGCCATACAGCGGATGCGGCGCCAGCGCCAGCACGACGGCGAGGACCCAGCTGACGATCATCGCGCCGATCACGTACACGACGCGCTCGGGGTCGGTCAGGCGTGCGTGCAGCGGTGGCGAGTCGATCACCTGCTTCCAGAACATCAGCGCGGTGCTGAAGAACAGCGTGTGCTCGAGCGCGTGCAGCGTGCCTGAGCGCAGCGTCGCTTCGAACAGGACCGGCACGTGCCAGACGAGCAGCACGACCGAGAACGCCACAAAGCTCGGCAGCGGACGCCCTAGCGTCCGGCTGAACCACCGCAGCGGCGCGGTGCGCTCGCCGAGCGCGAGGTCGCGCCCTAGCGATCGACGCGTGTCGAGCGTCAGTGCGCGCCACAGGCGAACCCACGGGCGGGCGAGCACGATCAGCGGCGGTGCCACCAGGAGCAGCAGCACGTGCTGGACCATGTGGGCCCAGAACAGCTGCTCGCTGAGCGCATCGAGCGGCGAGTTGAGCGCGATCACGAGCACCGCCATGGCGGTGTAGAAGGCGGCGTTCCTGAAGCGCTGGCGATGCTCTGACTGTCTCGCGGTGACCGTGCGCCGGTCGCCGACGCGGTACAGGACCGTGGCGGCGAGCACCAACACCAGCGCCGGGTCGAACGACCAGGTCCAGAAGCCGGGCGTCGCGGCCGCGGCGGGCATGGTCAGAGGAGGTACAGCGTCACGTAGGTGACGATGCCGATTCCGGCGAGGAAGCCCCAGTAGAAGACCGCGGCATCAAGGCTCGGCGCGATCAGTCGGTCCGGGTCGCGGATGTCGCCGTGGGCCGCCGGCTGGCGCCGCGCGCGCAGCTCCGTGGCGACCTGGGTCTCCAGCCAGTACATCGTGCCCAGGATCGCGATCAGATAGAAGGCCAGCCACGCGCAGAACACGCTCGCGAACGCGCCGTCGGTGGGTCCGAATTTCTGGACGATGAACTCGATGCACTGGGCCGCGACTGCTCCGATGCCGAGCACCAGTGCGCCGATCGCGGGTGGCAGCCAGCTCTGCGATTGCTGTTTCATGCGCCGGCTCGCGAGGAACGCGAGCAGCACGCTGAGCACCACGCAGACGATGAAGACCGCACCGAGCGCCTGATCGGGCTTGAGGCTGACGTGGAGCTCCTTCTGTTCCTTCAGCTGTGCTGCGGAGGGCAGCCAGAAGTGATCCTGGTTGATCGAGCGAAGGTAGAAGTACGCGAACAGGAACGCCAGGAAGAAGAACGTCGAGGCGCCGCACAGCAGCCGCGAGGCGACCGATAGCGCGCGGGCGCCGACGTCCGGCGGCTCCGGCGGGATATCCAGGCCGGCGGGCACGGGCGGGGCCATACGGCCGAGCGGGAGGCTTTCGCTTTCGGATGCCATCGCTCAGGCTCCCGCGGGGGCGGTCTGGCCGGGGCCCACGGTGAGCGGGACGCCGTATTCGTAGGGATCGGAGTCGAACACAGGGATCTGCTCGAAGTTGTTGACAGGCACCGGCGTGGGGACCTGCCACTCGATCGACTTCGAGCGCCACGGGTTCTGCTCGGCCTTGAGTCGCACGAAGATCAGCGAGTAGACGGCGTTCGCGAGGAAGATCAGCATCGAGAATCCGAGCACGAAGGCCGAGATCGACACCCACACGTTGAGGCCGTGCAGGTTCGGCGCGTACTCGCTCACACGCCTGGGCTGTCCCTTCATGCCGAGCACGAACAACGGCAGGAAGGTCGAGTTGAACGCGACGAACATCAGCCAGAAATGCAGTTTCGCCAGGCGCTCGTTGAAGCGCAGCCCGGTCATCTTCGGGATCCAGTAATAGATCGCGGCGAAGAAGGTGAAGATCAGCCCGCCCATGATCGTGTAGTGGAAGTGGGCCATCACGAAGAAGCTGCCGTGGGTCGTCGTGTCGCTCGGGGTGTCAGACAGGAACACGCCGGAGAGCCCGCCGATCAGGAAGTTGAATGTCCACCCCAGGCAGAAGAGCATCGGCACCGTGAACGAGGTTCGGGCCTTCCACAGCGTTCCCATCACGCACATGAAGATGAAGCCTGTGGGGATCGAGATGATCTCCGTCGAGAGCATGTAGAACGGCCGCAGGTCGGCGTTGATGCCGCTGACGAACAGGTGGTGCTGCCAGACGAAGAAGCTCATCAGGCTGACGCCGAGCATGCCGGAGACCGCCAGGCGATAGCCCCACAGCGGCTTGCGCGTGAACACCGGGAGCAGCTCGAGCACGATCCCGAAGCCGGGCAGCGCCAGGATGTAGACCTCGGGATGGCCGAAGAACCAGAACAGGTTCTCGAACAGGTAGGAGCTGCCGCCGCCGCCGGTGATGAAGAACGACGTGTTGATCGTGCGGTCGAGCGCGGCCATCAGCAGGGTCGCAACCAGCATCGGCGCGGCGAGCACCATCAGCACCGAGGTGGCGAACACCGACCACACGAAGATCGGCAGTCGCGACCACGTCAGGCCGGGCGCGCGCATGGTGATGATCGTGGCCATCATGTTGAGGCCCAGGAGGCACATCGAGATTCCAACGAGCGCGAAGAAGCAGATGTAGGAGTCCATCCCCATGACCGCCTGGTCGTTGAGCGGCTCATAGCCCGTCCAGCCGGTGGGGAAGCCGCCGAAGAAGATCGTCGAGGTCAGGATGAACCCAGCCGCCATCAGCAGCCAGAAGGTGAGCGCCTCGATGCGCGGGAAGGCCATCCGCCGTGCGCCGATCATGATCGGCACGAAGTAGTTGGCGAACGGGCCGAGGATGCCCGAGGTCATCATTCCCATCATCATCGTGCCGTGCATGCCCACGAGCGAGATGTACTGGCCGGGGCCCACGAAGGTCGGCGTGTTGTGCAGCAGCTCGGCACGGATCAGCATCGCGTTGAGCCCGCCGATGAAGAAGAACACGCCGATGCCGATCAGGTACTGGATCCCGACCACCTTGTGGTCGGTGCAGAGGCCGAAGTAGCGCCCCCAGCCCTCTTGCTCCTTCTCACGCAACGAGGCGGGACGCCCGAGCATGCGCGAGACCGGGTAGTTGGCGAAGCCGAGGCCGATCAGGAAGCCGATCACCCCGAAGAAGTAGGCGAGCAGCAGCGCCACGTCGTTCTCGCTGCTCGGCACCTGGTTATGGAAGCTCGAGCCTTTGATCTGGTGGCCGATGAACCAGCCGAGGTAATAACCGCCGATGCCCAGCAGCACCGCCGTGAGCAGGTTGAAGCCGATCAACCGGCGCCAGAGCGGGCGGCTGGCCGGTGCAGGGGTGGAAACGGCTGCTGCTGTCGTGCTCATCCGCCGCGCCTCGTTGGTTCGGGTTGATAGGTCGTGCTGTAGGGCGGCAGCGACTTGGTCGCCGCCGCGAAACGTGTCTGCTGTTCGTGAATCCACGTTTCGAATTCAGCTTCGGTGACCACGCGGCCGTGGTCGAACATCTCACCGTGCCAGAGCCCGCACAGCTCAGCGCAACGCACTTCGAAGCTCTGCACCTTGGTCGGCTTGACGAACGCGATGTTGTCGATCTGCGGGTTCGCGTCGGCCTTGACGCCGAGCTGATAGGCCCAGAACGAGTGGATCACGTCGAGCGAGGTGACGTGCAGTTCGATCATCTTGCCGACCGGCAGGACCAGGTGAGGGGTCTCGACTCCGCCATAGGTCGGGTAGCGGTAGGTGAACGCCCACTGCTGCGCGATCACCTGCACCGGCAGCTTCGGTCCCGCCGGGACGGTCAGAGGGGTGGGGCCGCTGCCCGAGCCGGCGCCGTTGTCGGCGAGCAGCCGCACGGTGCCATAGCCGGCGAGCGAGAGCACGAGCAGCGAGGTGACCACGATCCACGTCGTCTGGATACGAGCGTCACCGCGAACAGCCGGCCCTTCGAGCACGCCGCCCTTCGGCTGGCGGAAGAAGATGGACGCGTAGACGAGGTAGATCACGACCAGCAGCAGCACCGGCGTGGCCATCCCGAGCAGCACCGTGTTGTCGGTGACCTGCCCGGCGGCCTGCTCGGTGGCCTTGCCGGGAGGCAGGATCGGCCCCAGCAGCACGATCACCAGCGGTGTCGCGATGACCGTCGCGATCAGCCACGTCAGCCCGAAGCGCCGGGCGTGATTCGGTTCGCCCGCCAGCTCGGCGGGCGAAGTCGCCGGGTTAGACGACATTGATGAAGCCGTCCATGTAGCCGAGGGTCTGCATCGGACCGCCGTTGCCGAAGTACCAGCCGGCGCCGCAGGGCACGAAGCACTGCCAGCGGTAACGGCCCTTCTTGCCGGTGCGGAAACTGAAGCTGATCGTGCGGTGATCGCTGTTCAGTTCGCACGGCGCTTCTTCGCACGGGTGCTTGCCTTCTTCGGAGGCGCCCGGCAGCGGTACGAACACCCCGAGCTCGGGTACGGCGAAGGTGTGTGAGGCTTCTTCGGGAGGGATCGAGTTGACCGTCTTGCCGTCGATCACCTCGGTCGAACCGACCGTGCCCTGGACCTGCGAGAGGAACGGGTTGCGCAGCCCGGTGGGCGTGTCGTACTGGTAGATCGTGACGTGCACGACCGAGTTCGCGGGGACGATGTAGTCCGTCGAGCGCACCCAGCGGCCACCCGTGCGAACCAGGTAGGAGACCCATTCCGGATGCTGCGGGCTGTATTTCGCGCCGACCGCCGCGACCGCCTCGAGCGTGAGGTTGACGCCGCCGCTGTTGGCGGGTGCGCTGGTGGCGGTGATCTCCTTCGGATAGCTGGTCGCCCAGTCGGCGACGTAGAGACCGATGAGCACCCCCAGCGCGGTCACGGTGGCGGCGACGCTCAAAAGCTTCTTTGCGAAAAGGCTCAAAAACCGCTCCCCGTGATCCTCGCGTGATTCTGCTTGTCGCAGCTACGCTCTCCCAGCTACCCAACAGCGACCACTCTATATCGGCGCGCCGCCGGAAGGGATTCGCCAGAGGGCATTTATGAGAGCAGTCTCATGGAAAGTTTGGGGTATGTCCGGAGTCCGCGCGAGATTTCTTCGTGCGTGCGGTGCCCGTTCTCGCGCCTGCACCGTCCGCGCGATCTGCACGAGCACCGCTTGGCAGCGGCGGATACGATCAGCTGCTTGCCGCCGTCGCAGCCACCCAAGCCCACAGCCGCACCGGAGCACCCCCTCGACGAGGGTGCTCTGAAGCAGGCGAGCGTGCCCGAGCGCCCCACGCTCGAGGGCCTCGAGGCCAAGTGGAGCGCGGCGTGGGAACGCGACGGCGCCTACCGTTTCGACCGCTCGGCGCCGCGCGAGCGCGTGTTCTCGATCGACACGCCGCCGCCGACCGTGAGCGGCTCGTTGCACGTGGGCCACGTGTTCTCCTACACGCACACCGACGCGATCGCCCGCTTCCGGCGGATGCGCGGCATGGAGGTCTTCTACCCGATGGGCTGGGACGACAACGGCCTGCCTACAGAGCGGCGCGTACAGAACCACTTCGGCGTGCGCTGCGACCCCTCGGTGCCCTATCAGGCCGACTTCACCCCGCCGGCGGCGGGCGGGGGGGGATCCGATCAGAAGGAGCCCGTCGCGATCTCGCGCCCGAACTTCGTCGAGCTGTGCCTGCAGCTGACCGAGAGCGACGAGCAGGTCTTCGAGGCGCTGTGGCGCACGCTGGGACTGTCGGTGGACTGGTCGATGACCTACACGACGATCGGCGCGCTCGCCCAGCGCATCTCCCAGCGTTCGTTCCTCGGGCTGCTGGAGCGCGACGGCGCCTACCAGCTCGAGGCGCCGACGCTGTGGGACGTGGACTTCCAGACGGCGGTCGCGCAGGCCGAGCTCGAGGACCGCGAGCGCCCCGGCGCGATGCACCGCGTGCGCTTCGCCCGGGCCGAGGGAGGCGGTGAGGCGCTGATTGAGACGACCCGCCCGGAGCTGATCCCGGCGTGCGTGGCGCTGCTCGCCCATCCGGACGACGCGCGCCACCGAGAGCTCGTCGGCAGCGACGTGCTCACGCCCCTGTTCGGGACGCGGGTGCCCGTGATGACACACCCGCAGGTCGAGCAGGACAAGGGGACGGGCCTGGTGATGGTGTGCACGTTCGGCGACCTCACCGACGTGATGTGGTGGCGCGAGCTCTCGCTTCCGGTTCGCTCCGTGCTCGGTCCGGACGGCCGGCTGCTCGACGTCCCGTGGGGCTCGCCGGGGTGGGAGTCCGCGGACCGCGAGCGCGCGCGCGCGAGCTATGAGGAGCTCAGCGGCAGGACGGTCAACCAGGCGCGCAGGCGCGTGGTCGAGCTGCTCGAGCAGTCGGGCGAGCTGATCGGGGAGCCCCAGCCGGTGACGCGCGCGGTGAAGTTCTTCGAGAAGGGCGAGCGGCCCGTGGAGATCATCACCAGCCGGCAATGGTTCATCCGCACGATCGAGCATCGCGAGGAGCTGCTCGCGCGCGGCCGCGAGCTCGAGTGGCACCCGCCGTACATGCGCGCGCGCCTGGAGGACTGGGTGAACGGCCTGACGGGCGACTGGTGCATCAGCCGCCAGCGCTTCTTCGGCGTGCCGTTCCCCATCTGGTACCCCCTCGACGCGAGCGGGACGGTGCTGTTCGACCAGCCGCTGCCCGCGCGCCCCGAGCAGCTTCCCGTGGACCCCTCGACCGACGTACCCGACGGCTTCGAGGCCTCCCAGCGCGGGCAGCCGGGCGGCTTCGCGGCTGACCCGGACGTGATGGACACGTGGGCGACGTCGTCGCTGACGCCGCAGATCGCCGGACAGGCGGGCGAGGACGAGGATCTGTTCAGGAAGGTCTTCCCGATGGACGTGCGCCCGCAGGCGCACGACATCATCAGGACCTGGCTGTTCTCGACGATCCTGCGCTCGCACCTCGACGAGAACGAGCTGCCGTGGCGCAACGCCGCGATCTCCGGCTGGGTGCTCGATCCGGACCGCAAGAAGATGTCGAAGTCCAAGGGCAACGTGGTCACGCCGATGCACCTGCTGGAGGAGTACGGCGCGGACGCGGTCCGCTACTGGGCCGTCAACGGCCGGCCGGGCACGGACACCGCGTTCGACGCCCAGCAGATGAAGGTCGGCCGTCGCCTGGCGGTGAAGCTGCTGAACGCGTCGAAGTTCGCGCTCGCCGATCTCCCCGCCCAGGGCGAGACGCTCACGCACCCGCTCGACCGCGCGCTGATCGCGCGGCTGTCGGGGGTGGTGGCGGAGGCGACGGCCAGCTTCGAGGACTACGACTACGCGCGCGCGCTGGAGCGCGCGGAGAGCTTCTTCTGGTGGTACTGCGACTTCTACCTGGAGCTCGTGAAGGGCCGCCGCTACGACCCCGACCCGGGGGTGAGCGCGTCCGTGAGCCTCGCCCTGCGCGTGTCGCTGTCGGTGTTTCAGCGCCTGCTGGCCCCGTTCGTGCCGTTCGTGTGCGAGGAGGTCTGGTCGTGGTGGCAGGAGGGCTCGGTGCACCGCTCGCGCTGGCCGGACTCCGAGGAGCTCGCCGCGATCGCCGGCGGTGAGGCCGAGGAGCGCGACAGGGAGGACGCTGCGCTGGATGTCACGGCTGACGTGCTGCGCGAGGTGCGCAAGGCCAAGTCCCAGGCCCGCCGGCCGATGCGCGCGCCCGTGCAGCGGGTGGTTGTGTGCGACACGGCCGCACGGCTGCACGCGCTCGAGCTCGGCGCGGGTGACCTGTGCCAGGCGGGCGCGGTCGAGCTGCTCGAGCCGGTCGAGGACGGCGAGTTCGCCGTGGAGGTCGAGCTGGCGCCAGAGATCGAGCCGTGAGCGAACACCCCAGCCCCGGCGTCGGTCGAGCGGTGCTGGTTCTGGGCGAATCGGCGGGCCTCGGCGTGGCGCTGATGCGCAGGCTCGAGCAGAGCGGCATCGCGGCCGAGCAGGCGATGTCGCTGACCGACAGCGAGACCGCGGCGGCTCTCCGCGAGCCGCGCTGGGGCGCAGTGGCGGTGGTCACGCGCGACGACGTGCTCGCGCTGCGGCTGACGCTGCTGAGCGCGCACCTGAGGCCGGAGCTGCCGCTGTGGGTGACCATGTTCGACAGGACGATCACGCGGGAGCTGCAGCACGTGGTGCCCGCGGTGCATGTCATCTCGCCCTCGAAACTCGTCGCCGCCGACCTGGCCGAGCAGACGATCGCCGTGGCCGGCCGGGCCTCAGCGCGAGGGCGCAACGGGATCCGTCTCGTCGACGACGCGCTGCGGTTGCTCGTCCGCGCCGGTGTCGGGCTCCTGATCGCGCTGCTCTTCGAGGGGGCGATCTCGATGATCGCGCTGCACGAGGGCGTCGTCGACGCGCTGTACTTCAGCACCAGATCCGTGGCGACCGTGGCGGGCACGCCCGGCGCCGCAGCGGGCGCCGCGTGGTTCAAGCTCCTGTCCGCCCTGGACACGCTCGCGGCGCTGCTGCTCGTCGCGGTCTTCACGGCGGCGCTCGTGCGTCGGCTGAGCCGCCCCCGTCTGACGACGCTGATCGGCTCGCGGGCTGCGCCGGCCCGCAACCACGTGCTGCTGATCGGCTTCGGACAGGTCGGCTTCCGCCTGGCGCAGGAGCTCCGGCGCCGCGGCGTCTCGGTGCTGGGCGTCGAGCGCGATCCCGACGCGCCCTGTGTTCGGCTCGCGCGGGCCGCCGGGATCCCGATCGCGATCGGACGCGGCGATGACCGCGAGACGCTCGAGCGCCTCGGCATCCGCCGCTGCGCGGCCGTGGCGGCCGTGACCTCCACCGATCTCGTGAACGTCGAGGTGGGGTTGGCCGTCAGCGACCTCGCGCCGGGCATCCCGCTGGTGATGCGCCTCGGCGATGGGGACGTCGCCGCGGAGACCGACTCGCTGCTTCATCTCGGGCGCATCTGCGACGCTCACAAGATCGCGGCCGACACGATCATGGAGGCGCTCCGGGTGCTCTCCGACGACGGCCGCGCTGCGCTCGAGCGAGGCGACGAGGGCATCCAGTCCTAGCTCGCGTGCCGTTGCGCGCGCCCCCTCGATAGGGTCCTTGACGTGACGCGCTCACTGATCAGGGAACTGTCCGAGAAGGTCGGCGAGCGGGTGACCGTGCGGGGATGGGTCCAGACCGTGCGCGACCAGAAGCGGATGCAGTTCGTGATCGTGCGCGACGAAACGGGCCTGGCGCAGGCGGTGCTCGGAAAGGACGATCCGCCCGGCGAGCTCAACGACGCGGTCTCGGCCTTGACCGCTGAGTCGGCGGTGACCGTCACCGGGACGGTGGTGGCCGACGAGCGGGTAAAGCTCGGTGGCCTGGAGCTGAAGCTCGATGCCCTGCAGGTGGACTCGCCGGCCGAGCCGGAGCTGCCGGTGGCGGCGGACTCGGCGCTCGACAAGCGGATCGACTGGCGCTACATGGATCTGCGTCGTCCGGACAGACGGCTGATCTTCGAGGTGCAGACGACGGCCGAGCACGCGATGCGCGAGTTCTGGCGCGGCGACGGCTTCATCGAGCTGCACACGCCCAAGTTCATGGGCTCGGCGAGTGAGTCCGGCGCTGAGCTGTTCAAGGTCGAGTACTTCGACCGCGAGGCCTATCTGGCGCAGTCGCCGCAGTTCTACAAGCAGATGGCGATGGCGGCGGGCTTCGGGCGGGTGTTCGAGGTGGGTCCGGTGTTCCGCGCGAACCCGTCGTTCACCTCACGTCACGACACCGAGTTCACGAGCGTGGACGTGGAGATCTCCTGGATCGACTCGCACGAGGACGTGATGGCCTTCGAGGAGGCCTGGCTGGCGCACGTGCTGACGGTGGTGAAGCAGACGCACGGGCCGGCGATCGAAGCGACGTTCGACACGGAGCTGGTTGTGCCCGCGGTGCCCTTCCCCCGCGTCACGCTGGAGGACTCAAAGACGATGCTCCGCGAGGCCGGGCATGACGCGCCGGGAGCCGGGCATGACCTGGACCCACCGAGCGAGCGGGCCCTGTCGGCGCTGATCAGAGAGCAACACGGCCACGAGTTCACGTTCGTGACCGACTACCCGACCACGGTGAGGCCGTTCTACCACATGCGCCACGTCGAGGATCCGACTCTGACCAAGAGCTTCGACCTGCTGTGGCGGGGGATCGAGCTCACGACCGGGGCACAGCGCGAGCACCGCTACGAGCAGCTGATGGCCCAGGCGCGGGACAAGAAGGTGGACGTTGCTCCGATCCAGTACTACCTGAACTTCTTCCGTTTCGGCGCGCCTCCGCACGGAGGGTTCGGATTCGGGCTCACGCGGCTTCTGATGCAGATGCTCGGGCAGGAGAATGTGCGCGAGGTGACGTTCCTATACCGCGGGCCGCACCGGCTCGAGCCGTAGCCCCGTCGGCTGACGGCTCGCCGTTGGTGCGCGCCCCGGGGTCGGTCCGGCCTAGCGCTGCGCCCGGGAGATCTTCCAGCTCTTGCCTTCCTTGACGAGGGTGACGGTGCCGGCGTGGCTCCTGCCTTCGTAGGTGCTCTTGACGCGCGCGGTCGCGCTGGCTGCGCCGGCGGCGACGTCGATGGATTGGATACTGGCTTCGAGGTTGTCGACCTCGGCCAGCTGGTCTTTGATCGCCCGTTCGCAGCCCTTCACGCCCCCGAGGCTCCTGACGAGGGTGCCGGCGACGTCGTTCGCGCAGATCTTCTTGGCGTCCGCAGCCGTCGCGTCTGCCTGGAGGTTTGAGATCGTCTGTGCCACCGCGCGCTGTTCGCCCTTGAAGCCGGTGGTCGACACGGTGCTCCCGCACGCCGCGAGGGCGACCGCGCAGAGCGGGACGCTGAGCGGCGCAAGGACGCGTCTGGCGGCGGAGCTGGACATTCCGGCGCCAGAGGTTATGCGACGGGCGCTAGTTCTGCTCGTCGTCGCGCCGGTAGCCCAGGCGGGCGGAGATCCGGTCGGCTGTGGAGACGAGGTGCGGGCCGAGCGCGTCGACGAGCTCCTCGAGCGAGATCATCGAGCTGTGGGCCGACAGGTTGACAGCGGCGACGACGTCGCGTGCCTCGTTGCGGACGGGCGCCGCGATCGCGTACAGCCCGGGTGCGAGCTCCTGGTCGTTGACGGCGAAGCCCGCGGTCCGGATCTCGTCGAGCTCCTCGCGCAGCGCTTTCTTGCCCGTGATCGTGTTGGGGCCGTGTTTCGTGAGCTTCATGGAGGCGATCAGCTCGCGCTGCTCAGCCTCGGGGAGGTTGGCGAGCAGGAGCTTGCCCATGGAGGTGCAGTAGCTGGGTAGGCGTGAGCCCGTGTGAACGTTGAGGTCGATGCCGCTCTGCCCGCGGCGGTAGCTGCGGACGCGGTCGACGTAGAGGACATCCGTGCCGTCGAGCACGCCGAGGCTCGTGGTGTAGGTGCTGCGCTGGCCCAGCTCCTCCAGATAGGGATGAGCGTGCTCGCGCAGGCCGGTGGAGTTCAGGGCGGACATCCCGAGGTCGGTCACGCGCAGCCCGAGGCGGTACTTGCGCGAGGCGCCCTGCTCCAGGTAGCCGAGAGCCACGAGCGTGATCACGTAGCGGTGGGTGGTGGAGCGGCTCATGCCGAGCTCGTCGGCGATGTCGGCGATCCCGAGCACGGGGCGCTTGGGAGTGAAGCAGCCGAGGATCGCAAGGCCCCTCTCCAGCGACTGGGAGTAGCGCGGCTCGCGCAGGCTGGGAATCGACCAAGCCGGCTCGATGGCGTCCTTGGCGGCTTTGGCGGCAGTTGAACTCGTTCTGGGCATCGGCACCTTGATTCCTGTTTTGTCCCGGGTACACTTCCCTGGCCGGGAAGTTCAATTGGCTGATACGGCAATCTAGTTCGGCATATCAGCTCTGACAACTATAAACACTGGACTCTCAAGAGCCCCGGTCGCCGTCCGGACGGACACTCCGAACACGTTGCCGCCCAGCCCGCCCCGCGACGCTCCTGGCCAGGCTTCAGGCTCAGCCGGAGGGTGCGCGCCGATCTGCGTCAGCGAGCGGGCCGCGCCTCCAGGAAATGCTTGCTCAGCATCGTGAGCTGGCCCTGGTAGTTGGACCCGAGCTCCTTGCCGTAGAGCACGTCCGGCTCCTCGGCCATGCGCTCGAATGCGAGCTTGCAGACGGGCTGGCGGTGCTCGACCATGAACGACACGTCGCGAGCGCGAACCTCGAGCGCCGCGCGGCTTCCGGGCGCGGTGTGGTCGCGGGCGTAGCCGAAGCCCGGGTCGAAGAATCCGGCGTAGTGGGTACGCAGCTCTCCGGCCGTCGGGTCATAGGCGAGCATCTCCGCGGCGTAGGACGGCGGGATGCTGACGCCCTCGGCCGACAACAGCAGGTAGAAGACCTCGGGCTCGAGCACGATCCGCCCGCCCTTCTCGGGGTTCACCGGCTCCCAGTAGTCGCGCCATTTCAGTGCGCCGACGCGGGTGAGGTCGATCGGCAGGCTGTTCTTCTTCGCGCGATACCCCACGATGCTCTCCGCCGAACCTGACACGTCGAGGCTGAGAAACAGGCCGTCCGCGAGCGAGAGCTCCGATTCGGCCAACGGCTGGGAGTCCAGGTAGAGCAGCGGCGAGCTGGCGTGCAGCGCGAGCAGCTCATCGTCGCTGAGGCGCGCGTCCGCGGACATCAGCCGGACCTGGTTGAGCGCGAGCCCGGTCTTGACCCGGATCGCGAACGTGCGCGGCACGACCTCCAGGTAGAGCTTGCCGTGATAACCGTCGGAGATCTCATCGAAGCGGTGGTTGCGGTCGGTGAGCACCCGCGTGAACACGTCCAGGCGCCCCGTCGAGCTCTTGGGGTTGGCCTTTGCGCGGAGCTCGTCCGGCAGGCGGAGCTCCTCGATCAGCGGGACCAGATAGGGCCGGTCGCGCTCCAGCGTGGCTCCGTCGCGCAGGTCGATCCGTTCGAACGCCAGGTCC
Organism: Solirubrobacteraceae bacterium; assembly: GCA_017882445.1. Taxonomy (GTDB): domain Bacteria; phylum Actinomycetota; class Thermoleophilia; order Solirubrobacterales; family Solirubrobacteraceae; genus Palsa-744. Next base: position 70,191 of record JADGPK010000007.1, on the reverse strand, counting down.
TCGATCTTCTCCTCGACCGTCGAGTCGCTGTCCGGCAGGAAGCTGCAGCGCAGCGCCCACGCGTGCTCGCCCAGGCGCAGGTCGACGCTCGCCGGCTGCACCGACTCGCCCGGGATCCGCCAGGGACCCGCGACCATCCACTCCCGCGAGATCGCCTCGCGCAGCCGCTGAGACGGGAGCACGCCCGTGGCCTGTCCGAGGCCACCATCGGAGTCTCCGAGCGCGGCGCTCGAAACCGCTGCATCGATCACATCGGTGCTCGCTTTCGCATGGCCGAAGAGTGTAGGCGCCAGGCGGGGTATGGCCGTCTGCGAGTCGGAGACACACCTCGCAGAACCGCTCCGGTGAAACTATGCTGGCGGCGGAATCGACTTCGCGGAAGTCATTCCCGGTCAGGGGGCTGCAGGAGCTTGAGCACCGCTCACCCCTCTCTCGAACGGTGCTCGGGAGAGATCGGGCGTCCCCCAATGCCAGGTCTCCGCGGGCGTCGGGCCCCTATCGGGCGCGGCGCCCGTGAAGGCCTGGCGCCCGCGGCGGGCGCGAAGGGCCATTCCCCCGGCGGCGAGCGGGGGGACGTCGGGGTCCACTCGCATCCCGTCCGCAACCACCTCTACCTTCAGGTCATGCTCTTGAACGAGCTCATCGACGGCACGGAGATCGATCAGGTTCTCCTGGTCCGCGAGGCCGAGCGCCGTCAGCGGCGCGACGGTGGCGAGTATCTGCGCCTGCAGCTCGGCGACCGTACAGGCGCGGTCGCGTGCATGGTGTGGGAGGAGCTGGTCGAGGTGGGCGAGCTGGCGCGGGCAGGGGTGCCGGTGAGGGTGCGGGGCCGATACACCGTTCACCCGCGCTTCGGCCCGCAGATCAACCTGCGCTCCATCGAGGCCGCCGAGCCGGGGACGTTCGACCCCAAGGATCTGCTGGACGGCCCCGCGCGCGACATCGGCCAGATGGAGCGCGAGATCCGCGAGCTGCTGGGCACGATCCAGGAGCCGCACCTGCGCGTCCTGCTCGAGCACGTGTTCGGCGAGGGCTCCGAGCTGTGGGCCGCCTACCGCGTGGCTCCGGCGGCCAAGTACTACCACCAGGCCTACCTCCACGGCCTGCTCGAGCACTCCCTGGGCGTCGCCCAGGCCGTGAGCGCGATCAGCGCCACGTTCGCCGGCATCGATCGCGACGTGGCGGTGACGGGCGCGCTGCTCCACGACGTCGGCAAGCTCGAGGCCTACACCGCGGACCCGCAGAACATCGACCTCACCGACGCCGGCAGGCTGCAAGGGGAGATCGCCCTCGGCTACTACCGCATCCGCCGCCTGATCGAGGACATCGAGGGCTTTCCTGCCGAGCTCGCGCAGGCCGTCGCCCACATCATCCTCTCCCACCACGGCACGCTGGAGCACGGCAGCCCGGTCGTGCCGTGCACGCGCGAGGCGACCCTCGTCCACATGATCGACAACCTCGGCGGACGGCTTGGGAGCTTCGACCGACTCGAGAAGGAGCTCGCCCCGGGTCGGCGCTGGTCGGGATTCGACCGCGCGATCGGAGGAGGAGCGTTCTTCGCCGAGCGGGGCGGCGAGCAGGCGCAGATCGGCGAGCCGTCCGTGCCGGTGCGCGAAGCAGCCTGAAACTCCGCAAATAGCGGGGCGGCCGTTCGACCTCGTCGCGTCCGTATCGCCGCCGGCTTCTATCTTTCAGAGCCAGATGGCAAAGGACACCGAGAAGCTCATCCGTCAGCTCTCGCTGATCTCCTACCTGATGGCCGAGCGGCGTCCCGTCACGGCCCTGGAGATCCGGCGCGACGTTGAGGGCTACAGCGGCATGAACGAGGATGCGTTCGCACGCCGCTTCTACGCGGATCGCTCAGAGCTCGAATCGCTGCGCATCCAGCTGACGGTCGAGCGGCCAGCCGACGGCGCGGCCGAGCAGGAGAACTATTCGCTGCGCCCCGAGAACTTCCACCTGCCCGCGATCGAGTTCACCGACAAGGAGCTCGCCGCCCTGCAGACCGCACTGAGCCTGCTCGACGGGGAATTCGCCTACGCGGAGCCGCTGCGCCTCGCGCTGCAGCAGATCACCTGGGGCCGCCCCAGCCCGCTGCGCGCACCGGAGCAGCGCTCGGTGGCGCTCGGCATCACCGCCTCGGCCGGCGGTCACGAGCTCTCTGCGCGCCTGGCCAAGGTGGAGACGGCGATCTTCCGCAACAAGACGATCCTGTTCGAGTACTACACGATGGAGCGCGACGAGGTGGGCGCCCGCCGCGTGGACCCCTACCACCTGCTCTTCCAGGGCGGTCAGTTCTACCTGCTCGGCTACTCCCACGAGCGCAAGGCGATCCGCGTGTTCCGCCTGTCGCGCATCCGCGGCAAGGTGTCCTATGCGACGAAGGCCGAGCACGACTTTCGCCGCCCTGCCGACTTCGACCCGCGTGCATACGCCAACCGCGCCGACTGGCAGCTGGGGGACGAGCGGGGCGTCGCCGAAGTCCACATCGGTGAGCGGATCGCCTGGCAGGTCGAACGCCACTTCGGCCGCTACGGGGACATCCGCCATGACGACGGCGACGCGGTCTTCCTCACCGGATACTCCAACCCGCGCGGTCTCATCTCGTGGGTGTTCGGGCTGGGCGCGAACGCGCGGCTGCTGGGAGGCGAGGAGCTCAGGAGCGAGTTCCAGCGCCGGCTCGAGCAGCTCGAGGAGCACCACGGCGACGTGCCTCCGAGCGCGCCCGCCGGTCGCGACGCGGTCACCAAGACGGTCGCCAACGCGACGACGGGCGGGCGGATAACGGGCCAGTCGCGCTCGCGGGCGGGAGGGCGCGACTCGACGGGCGCAGACGGAGAGCGTGGCTCCGGCCGCGCGGAGGCGGCGATTCGTCCCGAGCGGTTCGCGCGGCTGGTGACGCTCGCGAGCATCCTGATCAAGGCCGGGCGCGCCGGTGAGCGCGTGGTGATGACGGAGGTGTGCGAGCGCTTGCAGCTCAGCGACGAGGAGCTCCGCGAGGACGTCAACGTCCTCAACGTCGTCAACTTCGGCGGTGGCTCCTACGTGCTGTACGCGGAGATCGACGAGGAGGAGGGGGAGATCGAGGTCGACCCGGAGCCCTACAGCGACAACTTCGACCGGCCCGCCCGCCTGCTCCCGGTCGAGGCCAAGGCGCTGGTCGCTGCGATCGATTTGATCGGCGAGCACATCCCGGAGGGCTCGCTGACCTCCGCGCGCACGAAGATCGTGGCCGCGCTCGGCGAGGACCCGATGGAGCAGGGCCTGCAGGTGGCGCCGACCTCGGGCGATGACTCAGACGTGGCGCGCCTGGTCTCCAAGGCGATCGTCGCCCGCAAGATGATCGAGCTGGAGTACTACAAGGAGAACGAGGACGAGATCTCACCACGCAGGGTCGAGCCCTACGCCCTGACCAACGGCCGCGAGGGCTGGTATGTGGCGTCCTATGACCCCGAGCGCGACGGTGTTCGCCACTTTCGCCTGGATCGGATCAAGCACGTGAACGTGACGAACGAGAAGTTCGAGCCGCGCCCGGAGGTCGACCCGGCGGCGGAGGTCGACGGCTGGCTGCGCACCGGCGAGGTGCCCGCGTCGGCGACCGCGCGCGTGTGGGTCTCACCGGAGCGGGCCCGCTGGGCGCGCGAGGCGCGGCGGGTCGTAGAGGAGTGGAGCGACGGGTCGGTCGTCGTCGAGCTGAGCTTCGCGGGGGTCGATTGGCTCGTGCGCGAGATCCTCAAGGAAGCCGGCGACGCGGCCGTGCTGGAGCCCGAGGACGCGCGCGAGGCCGTCAAGGCCGCGGTCTCGCGGCTGCGCGAGGTCAACGCGGCCACCGCCGGCGTGTAGCGACGCCTGAGCGGTCTTGCGTGCGCCTCCCCTGAGTGCATGCCCGGACAGCGACGACGCCTCGCCGTAGGATGCCCAGCGTGAGTCGCCGCGAGCAGATCAAGATGAGCGAGGCGGAGGTCGCCGCGTTCCTCGGCGAAGAGCGGACGATGACCTGCGCGACGAGCGGTCCACGCGGCTGGCCGCACCTGATGCCGCTGTGGTACGTGCTCCGCGACGCTCCTGCAGGGCAGGCCGGCCCGCGCCTGTGGGCGTGGACATACGGGGTCTCCCAGAAGGTGCGAAACGTGGAGCGCGATCCCCGGGCGACGCTCCAGGTGGAGGCCGGCGAGCAGTATGAGGAGCTGCGCGGCGTGATGTTGGAGTGCGACGTCCTCGTCCACCGTGAGTTGGATGTCGTCAAAGCCCTCGGCCATGAGATCTTCGCCCGTTATGCCTCCCCGCGTGGGCAGCCGCCCGTCGAGAATCTGCCCCCCGCGGTCGGCGAGATGGTCGACAAGCAGGCCGCCAAGCGCGTCGCGCTCGAGTTCGTCGAGCGGCACCGGGCCAGCTGGGACCATCGCAAGCTCGGCGGCACGTACTGATCGCTGTGTAGGCTGATCGGTCGATGGAGCCGCTCAAGGGACTGATCCTCTCCGGAGGCAAGGGCACGCGCCTGCGCCCCATCACGCACACGAGCGCCAAGCAGCTCGTGCCGGTGGCCAACAAGCCGGTCCTGTTCTACGGCATCGAGGCGATGGCCGAGGCGGGGGTCGAGGAGGTCGGGATCATCATCGCGCCCGAGACGGGTCCCGAGATCGAAGCGGCCGCCGGGGACGGCTCGCGCTTCGGGCTTCGCATCTCCTACATCGTCCAGGACGAGCCGCTCGGGCTCGCGCACGCGGTGCTCGCGGCCGAGCCGTTCCTGGCGAGCAGCCCGTTCGTGATGTATCTCGGCGACAACCTGCTCCAAGGCGGGATCGCCGATCTGGTGGCCGCCTTTCGCGAGCACGCACCCGACGCCCTGATCCTGCTCACGCCGGTGCCCGACCCCGAGAACTACGGTGTCGCCGAGCTCGCCCCGGGTGCCCCCGGTGAGGTGGGCCGGATCGTGCGTCTGATCGAGAAGCCCAGCGAGCCTGCCACCGACCTGGCGCTCGTGGGCGTGTACATGTTCACGGCGGCCATCCACGACGCCGCCCGCGCGATAGAGCCCTCGCCACGCGGCGAGCTGGAGATAACCGACGCGATCCAGCACATGCTCGACGCGGGACTGCGCGTCGAGCCGCACATCGTGCGCGGCTGGTGGAAGGACACGGGGCGCCTGGAGGACATGCTCGAGGCCAACCGCCTGATCCTCGACAACCTGCTGGAGCGGGTCGAGGGTGAGCTGATCGACTCGCAGGTCGACGGACGCGTCGTGATCGAGCGGGGGGCTCGCCTGGAGCGCACCACCGTGCGCGGTCCGGCGATCATCGGGGCGGACGCGCGGCTGAGCGACTGCTATATCGGCCCGTACACGGCGATCGGCGAGCGCTGCACGATCTCCGGAGCCGAGGTCGAGCATTCGATCCTGCTCGCCGGCTGCACCGTCTCGAACCTCGACGGACGCATGGAGTCTTCGCTGCTCGGGCGAAACGTGACCGTGCGCCGCGGGGACCGCCAGCCGCGTGCATATCGCTTCATGGTCGGGGACAACTCCGACATCTCGATCCTATGAGGCTGCTCGTGGCGGGCGCCGCCGGGATGCTCGGCCTGGACGTGCTGCGCGCAGGAGAGCGCGCGGGGCACGAGCTGGTGGCGCTGGCGCGGCCCGAGCTCGACATCACCGACGGCGCATCTGTCCAGGAGGCCTTCGAGCGTGTACGTCCCGACGCGGCGCTCAACTGTGCGGCGTGGACCGACGTCGACGGCGCCGAGACACACAGCGAGCAGGCGCACGCCGTCAACGCGGACGGCGCGGGCAACCTCGCGCGGGCGGCCGCTGCGGTCGGCGTGCAGCTGGTGCACGTGTCGAGCGACTACGTCTTCGACGGCGAGGCTCCACGCGATCCTACGGGGGCGCCGCGCGCGTACCTGGAGTCCGACCCCACCGGCCCGCGCTCGGTCTACGGCGAGAGCAAGCTCGCGGGTGAGCGTCAGGTGCTCGCCGCCTCTCAGCGCCACACGGTGGTGCGCAGCTCGTGGCTGTTCGGGATCGGCGGGCGCAACTTCGCCGACACGATGCTCGAGCTGGGGGCAGTGCGGGACACGGTGCAGGTCGTCACCGACCAGGTCGGGTGTCCGACCTGGACCGGCCATCTCGCCCCCGCGCTGCTCGGGCTCATCGAGCGTGGGGTCGCCGGTCTCGTTCATCTCGCCGGCGCCGGCCACGTCTCGTGGAACGGCTTCGCGGGCGAGATCTTCCGTCAGGCCGAGCTGGACTGTCGTGTCGAGGAGGCGACCACGGCCCAGATGGCGCGCCCGGCGCCCCGCCCCGCGTGGTCGGCGCTCGAGTCCGAACGCGAAGACGTCCTGCCGCTTCCACCCTGGCAGGACGGGCTCGCGGGGTATCTTGCGGCGCGCGCTGGGATGATGCGCGTATGAAACTCCTGGTCTGCGGCGGCGCCGGTTTCATCGGCTCCACCTTCGCCCGCCAACGCCTGCGCGAGCACGGCGACGAGGTGACCGTCCTGGACAAGCTCACCTACGCGGGTCGCGAGGAGAACTTCCACGACTTCGCCGAGGATCGACGCTTCCGCTTCATGCGCGGGGCGATCGAGGACCGCGAGGGGGTCGCCACGGCCATCGAGGCGGCTGCGCCGCAGGCGATCGTGAACTTCGCGGCCGAGACCCACGTGGATCGCTCGATCGCCGAGCCGGACGCGTTCGTCTCGACGCACGCGCTCGGCACCTACGTGCTGCTGGACGCAGCCCGCGAGCGGGAGCTGCGCTACGTCCAGGTCTCGACCGACGAGGTCTACGGCTCGATCGAGCAGGGGACGTTCACCGAGGAGAGCCCGCTGGCTCCCTCCTCCCCCTACTCGGCCACCAAGGCGGGCGCCGACCTGCTCGTGCAGAGCTACTTTCACACGTTCGGCCTGCCCGCGGTGATCTGCCGCGGCTCAAACAACTATGGCCCGTACCAGTACCCGGAGAAGCTGATCCCGCTGATGATCCTCAACGCCCTGCACGGAGACTCCCTGCCGGTGTACGGGGATGGGATGCAGGTACGCAACTGGATCCACTCCACCGACTTCGCCGCCGCGATCGGTCACGTGCTCGAACACGGCGAGCCGGGCGAGGTGTACAACGCGGGCGGTCCCGACGAGGAGGCCAACATGGCCGTCGTCAGTCGGATCGTCGAGCTGACCGGGGCAGCCGAGTCGCAGGTCGAGCACGTGTCAGACCGGCCCGGCCACGACCGCCGCTACTCGCTCTCCTCGGAGAAGGTTCGCGCGCTCGGCTGGTGCCCGCGCGTGCGCTTCAGCGAGGGGCTGGAGCAGACGGTGGCGTGGTACCGGGACAACTCGTGGTGGTGGGAGCCGATTCGCTCGGGCGACTACCGGTCCTACTACGAGCGCCAGTACGGGCGCCCGCTGCAGCCCTGACGCTGTCCAGTCGAACCAGCGGTGAGGATGGGCGCCCCGGCGCGGCGGCGGAGGCAGCCGGAGGCGTGCAGCGGGCGGCGGATCGGCGCTAGCCTCCGGGGGTGCCACTGTCGAGTTTCAGCCTGGGCGTCCGCCGGTGGTTCGAGCAGGCGTTCGCGGCGCCGACGGCGGCACAGCTGAAGGCGTGGCCCGCGATAGCCGCCGGAGAGCATGTGCTCGTATCCGCGCCGACCGGCTCAGGCAAGACGCTGGCCGCGTTCCTGTGGGCGCTCGACCGGCTGAGCGTCAAGGACAGGGTCGGCGGCGGCACTCGCGTCGTATACGTCAGCCCCCTGAAGGCGCTGGCCTACGACATCGAGCGAAACCTCCGCGCACCGCTGCGAGGCATCGCCGCCGACCACGTCACGGTGGGCATACGCACCGGCGACACCCCGCAACGCGAGCGAGCGGCGATGGCGCGCAATCCCCCGGACATCCTCGTAACGACGCCGGAGTCCCTCTACCTGATCCTCACCTCCCAGGCGCGGGACATGCTCTCAGACGTGGAGGCCGTGATCGTCGATGAGATCCACGCCGTGGCCCACTCCAAGCGCGGCGCCCACCTCGCCCTGACCCTCGAGCGCCTCCAGGACCACGTCCAGAGGGGCCGCCAAGCGACGGGCGCGCGCCCACGCGATGTCCAGAGGATCGGCCTCAGTGCCACCCAGAACCCCCTGGAGGAGATCGGCCGCTTCCTGGTGGGACCGAGCCGCAGGGTGACGATCATCGACGCGGGCGCGCGCAAGGCGCTCGACCTGCGTATCGAGGTACCGGTCGAGTCCATGGGCGAACCAGGCCCAGCGAGCGGCGCGCCCGCGGCAGACCCGCTCGAGCCCGTCCCGGGCGGCGAGTCCACCCGGTCGATCTGGCCGGCCATCTACCCGGAGCTGCTCAAGCTGGTGCGCCAGCACAACTCGACGATCATCTTCGTCAACAACCGTCGAGCCGCCGAGCGCGTGGCGCTGCGCCTGAACGAGCTCGCCGCCGCGCAGGCAGAAGGGTTCGATCCCGGCGCGCCGGTCGGCGACGGCGCGCCAGTCGGCGAGGACCCGGGTGCCCCCGCAGAGATCGCCAGGGCCCACCACGGCTCGCTCGCCCGCGAGGAGCGCACCAAGGTCGAGGAGCTGCTGAAGGCCGGCGAGCTCCCCTGCCTCGTGGCCACCAGCTCGCTCGAGCTGGGCATCGACATGGGTGCTGTCGACCTCGTCCTGCAGATCGAGTCCCCCAAGTCGGTCGCCCGCGGGCTGCAGCGCATCGGCCGCGCCGGTCACGGCGTCGGCGAGGTCAGCGTCGGGCGGATCTTCCCGAAGTTCCGCGGCGACCTGCTGGAGTGCGCGGTGGTCGCCCGCCGGATGCACGAAGGCCTGATCGAGCCGACCGTCGTCCCGCGCAACCCGCTCGACGTCCTCGCCCAGCAGATCGTCGCCATCGCCGTCTCCGCCGAGCCGGTCCGAGCCGGCCCATCAAGACAGGAAGACGCCGACGGGGGCGTCTCGGTGGACGAGCTGCACGCGCTCGTCAGGCGCACCTACTCCTACTCCGAGCTGTCCCGTGAGCTGCTCGAGAACGTGCTCGACATGCTCGATGGCCGCTACCCGTCCAAAGAGTTCGGCGAGCTGCGTGCGCGGATCGTGTGGGATCGCCTCGCCGGCACCATCCGTGCCCGCAAGGGCTCCCGCCAGCTGGCGATCGCGAACGCTGGCACCATCCCCGACCGCGGCCTCTACGCCGTGACCCTCCCTGACGGCCGCCGCGTGGGCGAGCTGGACGAGGAGATGGTCTACGAGGCCCGTCCCGGTCAGGCGTTCCTGCTGGGGGCCTCCACCTGGCGGATCGAGGAGATCGGCCGCGACCGCGTGATCGTGACCCCCGCGCCCGGCGCACCCGGCGCGGTGCCGTTCTGGAAGGGCGACTCGATCGGGCGCCCCAAGGAGCTCGGTGAGGCGATCGGCGCGTTCTCGCGCTGGGCCGTCGAGCAGGACGCAGAGACGCTCCAGCGCGACTACGACCTCGACGAGCGCGCCGCGCGCAACCTGCTCGCCTACCTGCGCGAGCAGCTCAAAGCCACCCGCGTGCTCCCGAGCGAGCGCACGATCGTCGTCGAGCGCTTCCGCGACGAGATCGGCGACTGGCGGTTGTGCGTCCTGTCCCCCTACGGCGGGCGCGTCCACGCCGCCTGGGGTCTCGCGATGTCAGCCCGCATCCGCGAGCGCCTCGGTCTCGAGGCCGACGCCATCTGGTCGGACGATGGCATCGTCCTTCACCTCCCCGACCTCGACTCAGACGAAGCCGACCGATCGGAGATCGGCCAACTCCCCTGCGCAGCTGAGCTCGTGCTGCTCGAGCCCGAGGAGGTCGAGCAGGCCGTCACCGCCGAGCTCGGCGGCTCTGCGCTGTTCGGCGCGCGTTTCCGCGAGAACGCCTCGCGCGCGCTGCTCATTCCCCGCGCCTACCCCGGCCGGCGCACGCCACTGTGGCAGCAGCGCCTGAAGGCCCAGAACCTCCTAGAGGTCGCGCGCCGCTACACGGACTTCCCGATCGTCCTTGAGACCTACCGCGAGTGCCTGAAGGACGTCCTCGACGTGCCCGGCCTGGAAACCCTGCTGCGCGGCCTGCAAACGCGCGAGATATCGCTCGTGGAGGTCGAGACCAGGACAGCCTCGCCGTTTGCCTGCTCGCTGCTGTTCGACTACGTCGCCACCTACATGTACGAGGGCGACGCGCCCAGCGCCGAGCGCCGCGCCGCCGCCCTGTCGCTCGACCGCGACCTGCTGCGCGAGCTGCTCGGCCAGGAGGAGCTGCGCGAGCTGATCGACCCCGGCGCGCTGGCCCGCGTTGAACAGGACCTGCAGCACCGCTCCGAGATGACCCGTGCAACCGGTCGCGACGGCCTGCACGACGTGCTGCGCCACGTCGGCGACCTCAACGCCGCCGAGGTCTCAGAGCGCGTCTTTGCGGGCATCGACGCGGGCCCCATGCTGCGCGAGCTGCAGAGCGAACGGCGCGCCATCCGCCTGCGCGTCGGCGGCGAGGAGCGCTATGTGGCCGCCGATGAGGCCGGCCTGTACCGCGACGCGCTCGGCGCAGCGCCCCCCGGCGGGCTGCCCGAGGCGTTCCTCGCCGATGTGCCCGATGCGCTCAGCGAGCTGGTCGCCCGCTACGCCCGCACCCATGGCCCGTTCACCGCCGATGAGCTGCGCGCCCGCTACGGTGTCGACGCCGGCGCCGTCCTGCGCGAGCTCGAGCGCGCCGGTGATCTGGTTCGCGGCGAGATCAGGCCCAAGCGTGCGCCCGTCGATGGGGGGGCGGCGGCGACGATCACGGCGGCGGGGCGGGAGTGGTGCGACGTCGAGGTTCTCCGTCGTCTCAGGCGCGCCTCGCTGGCAGCGCTGCGCAAGGAGATAGAGCCGGCCGACGCTCAGCTGCTGGCGGCCTTTCTTCCCTCCTGGCAGGGTGTTGACCGCCACTCGGGCGCGGGGGCCGGAGTCGACCGGCTGCGCGAGGTGCTCGTGCCGCTGCAGGGCCTCGCGCTGCCCGTCGAGATCTGGGAGCGCGACGTGCTGCCACGGCGCACCGGCGCCTACTCGCAGTCCTGGCTGGACGGTCTCTGCGCCAGCGGCGAGGTGGTTTGGGTGGGCGCCGGCCCGCTCGGGCGATCTGGACGGGTCGCCCTTTACTTCCGCGAGGACGCCCCCGCGATCGGACCGCCCGCGTTCGCCGCCTCTGCCCGCGCCGGCGCGCAGCCGCCGAGCAATCCCGAGCACGAGCTCCTGCGGGCGCGGCTGACGCAGGGGCCGTCCTTCTTCACCGACCTGCTCGCCGAGCTCGACGCCCCGGCGGAGGCGCTGCGCGAGGCGCTGTGGGACCTCGTGTGGGCGGGCGAGGTGACCAACGACGCCTGGGCGCCCCTGCGCGCGCCCCGCCTCTCCCTCGCGCGCGCCGAACGCGCTCCCGCCGTCCCGCGCACGTTCACCGGCCGCCGCGTCGGCCATGCGGGCCGTCGCTTCAGCGGCGGGCGACGCGCCGGCGCGCAGTCACAGCTACAGGGTCGCTGGTCGCTCACCGCACCGGTCTTCAGCGAAAAGGGATCCGGGACGCCGCCGCCCGCCGCGGCGCTCAGGCGCACGCTGGCCGAGCTGCTGCTCGAGCGCTACGGGATCGTGACGCGCGAGCAGGTGCTCGCCGAGGGGATCAAGGGCGGCTTCGCGATGCTCTACGGAACCTTCTCAGACCTCGAGACGCTCGGGGTCTGTCGCCGCGGCTACTTCATCGAGGGGATGGGCGGCGCCCAGTTCGCGCTGCCCGGGGCCGTCGAGCGGCTGCGCGCCAGCAGCGAGCGAGCGCGCACGCTCGTGATCGGCGCGGCCGACCCGGCCCAGCCCTACGGCGCAGCGCTCCCATGGCCCAAACGCGACGAGCTGGCGGGGCGCGCAGCGCGCGTGGCGGGCGCCTATGTGGTCCTGGTTGAAGACGAGCCCGTGCTGTACGTCGAGCGTGGCGGCCGTGGTCTGGTCACGCTGGTGGGCGCTCACGCGCGCGCGGGCGCTCCTCACGCGGCGGGCCGCGAACCCGACCCGCAGCGTGAGGCTCTCGAGGCGCTCGCGGACGCGGTGCGCGTCGGACGGGTCCCCAAGTTGGCGCTCGAGCGCATCGACGGCGAGCCCGCGATCGCCTCGCCGCTCGTTCAGGTGTTGGTCGAACTCGGCTTTCACTCGGGCCCGCGCCGGCTCACGCTGTCCGCCTGAAGAGCGCCGCACGCCGCCGGCGATCGTGCGCGTCGCGGCACGCGGAGATCGCGCCCTTGATCTCGACTTTCAAGTAATCTATGTTCTAGAACCGTGGGGGTCAGCCGAACGATCGAACCGCTCGCGCCGCTGTACCGGAGACTGCCGCGTGGACCGTACGGCATGGACAGGGTGGACGTCGAGCGCAACCAGCGGACGCGTCTCTACGGCGCGATGATCGAGTCGGTATCCCAGTGGGGCTACCACGACACGACCGTGGCCCACGTGATCGGCCTCGCGGGCGTCTCGCGTCGTGCCTTCTACGAGCAGTTCGCCAACAAGGAGCAGTGCTTCCTTGAGACCTACGACGTCGTCATGGCCGAAGCACGCAAGCGCATGCTCGCGGCCTGGGCGCGCGAGCGCGGCTGGGTCAACCGTCTCCACGCGGCCTGCAAGGCGCTGCTCGACGAGGTCGCCGCGTCCCCCAAGGGCCCGCGCCTCGTGCTCGTGGACGCGCTCGGGATTCCAGGCAAGGCGCGTGAGCGCCTGCAGCTCGGGGGTTTCGCCTTCGAGCGCCTGGTGGCGGGCGCCTTCAGGACGGCGCCCGAGGAGATGGGGTTCCCGAAGCTGACGTCCCGTGCGGTCGTCGGGGGCGTTCGCCACGTGCTCTTCATGCACATGCTCGAGCAGCGCGAACGCGACCTGCACACGCTGAGCGACGAGGTGCTCGAGTGGATCTGGTCCTACCGTACCCCCGCAGCCGCCCAGCTGGGCCTCATCGGCCCGGCAAGGCCGCGGCACGTGCCGCCCGCACCCGCGTCGTTCCTCGCGCGTGACGACAGGCGCGCTCGGCTGCTCGGCGCGGTCGTGCACCTGACGCTCGATTCCGGCTACAACAGCCTGACCGATGCGCAGATCGCCCAGTTCGCGGGCACCTCCACGGAGGCCTTCCACAGGCATTTCGCCAACAAGCAGGAGTGCTTCCTGACCGTTCTGGACGAATTCGTCCAGGAAGCCGTCGACTCGGTCAGGCCGAGCCTTCAGAACGCGGGCTCCTGGCCGGAAGGCGTCCACCGCGCGATCGCCGCGTTCGTCGAGCACCTCGTCGCCCACCAGGCGCTCCTGCGGATCGCGTTCATCGATCTGTTCGAAGTGGGTCCCGCAATGATCGACCGGATGACAAGGCCGGTGGAGGCATTGACCAAGCTGCTCGTCGAGGAGGGCCCCGCCCCGCAGCGTGGTCCCGCGGTGGCCCTGCAAGCGGTCACCGGAGCGGTCTGGGTGATGATCGCAACGTACGTGGCCAACGACCGCCTGCGCCTCCTGCCCTTGGTGGTCGATCAGCTCGCGTTCACAGTTCTCGCGCCCTATGTGGGCCCGAAGGCCGCCATCGAGACGATCGCGGGGGCGCGCAGGCCGCTCGGCGTGCTCTGAACCCGCTCGCCCCGCGGGCGCGCGGTGGCACCCTTGGCGCCCGAGCCGGGACTCTGCGATCGTTGGTGGGGATGATCGAGCCGTCGCTAGGCCGCCCGCGCCGCGTGGGTCACAAGGGGGCCCACCACATCGAGCCTGGCAACACGCTCGCGTCCTTCGACGCCGCGCTGCGCCACGACGTGGACATGATCGAGCTCGACGTCCTCAGCGAGCACCCCGACGGCAGCGGGCGCCTGCTCGTGGCGCACGACTACGAGGACATGCACTCGCGCACGCCGCTGAGCTTCGAGCAGGCCCTCGTGCATCTGTCGGGCGAGGCCTTCGCCGGACTGCACTTCGACGTCGACATCAAGCTGCCCGGCTATGAGCTGCGCGTACTGCGGTCCCTGCGCGACCTCGATCTCGTGGGACGCACGCTCGTCAGCGGCATGTTCCCGTCGGGCCTCGCCCAGATCCGTAGGGCCGAGCCCAAGCTGCGCCTCGGCTGGTCGGTCCCGCGAGTGCGCCGCGACTACACCACCGACATGCTGACGGCGATCCCGGCGTTGGCGATGCTCACCTGCTATCGAGCCACGCTCCCCCGCCGCGCCCGCAAGGCCCTGTTGGAGGGGCGCTTCGACGCGATCATGGCGCACTGGCGCGTCGTGACCGCAGCGCTCGTCCGCGCCGTGGCCGAGGGCGGCGGCGAACTCTACGTCTGGACGGTCGACGACGCGCCGATGATCGCCAAGCTGAGCGCCATGGGCGTCGACGGCATCATCACCAACGACCCGCGGCTGTTCAGCCGATCAGGCACGTAGCCGCGCTGTACCCGGCCGGGTCCGCGCCCGCGAGGCTCTTGCGGGCGGGGGTGGTGGGCCGCGCTGCCCTCTCAAGGACGGTCCTGCCGCGCCGCCACTGGAAGTCCACGACCCCGCGCAGCGTGACCGCCGGCTTGCCGGCGACGGGTACGAGCTGGAAGCTCCGCCCGCCCTGGCGCGCGGAGGCCCTGCCCACAGCGACGAAGTCGGGCGCCGCGCCGCTGAGGAGGTCCACCCAGCGGTTGGTCGCATCCAGGTACTGCAGCCGGAAGCTCATGTACATCTTGTCGTTTGCGTGGCCGTCGGCGGGCATCGAGCCGCGGATGCCGACCGTGTCGGGCTGGTCGGTCGGGCTGCAGACGTCGATCGTGGCCCACAGCTGGCGAGACGTGAACAGCGCGTGGGCGTCGATTCCCGCCTTCGGATTTTCAGATGACGAGGACGCGGCGAGCGCGGGCGTCGCCGCCAGCGCCGAGATGGCTGCCATGGCGACGAGGAGAATTGCGCGCTTTGCCCAGGGCATCGCTCTGACGATAGCGCCGCTCGGCCACTGCGCGCGCCGCCCATGTCCGTCAAAGCCGGTTGTGGTATTCCCTGCATGATGGGGGCAACACGCTCAGCGGACGTCGTCGAGCTGCTCGGTCGTGTGCCGGCCTTCTCCACGCTCGAGACCGTCGATCTGGAGCGGATCGCCGAGGTGGCGGTCCCGCGAGGATTCGAGCCCGGAGAGGTCGTCTTTCGCAAGGGCGACTCGAGCGACACCTGCTACATCGTCCGCGAGGGGCACGCCCGAGCTGTGCGCACGCACGGCGACGGGCGCACGATCACCCTGGCCACCTTTGGTCCGGGGGACATCTTCGGCGAGCTCGCGATGTTCGAGGACGAGCGTCGTTCGGCGACCGTTGAAGCGATCGAGACGACCAGCGTCGTGGGCGTGCTGGGGCCGGACATGCGCAGGCTGATGGGCGAACACCCCGCGATAGCCCCCCGACTCGTGATAGCGCTCGGCAGACGCCTGCGCGAGATGAACGAGCGCCTCTCGCGCCAGTCCTTCCAGACGGTGCAGAGCCGGGTCGCGGTCGTCCTCAGCGAGCTGGTCGAGCAGGAGATCGCAGCGGGCAAGGACAGCGCCGACGTGCTGGTCACCGCCACGCAGGCGGACCTCGCGCAGCTTGCGGGCTCCTCGCGCGAGTCGGCCAGCCGCTTCCTCGCTGTGCTCGAGCGCGCCGGGGTGATCTCGCAGGGCAGGGGTCGCCTGACCGTCCACGACGCGCAGGCGCTCAAGCAATATGTCTTCTAGATCCTCCTCGAAGCGTCCGCGCACCGGCTCGCGCCGCAAAGAGGCCCGCGAGTTCTCCGCCGGCGGGGTCGTGGTGCGCGGCGGGAAGGTCGCCGTCATCGTTCCCACCCGCCGCGCCGTTGACGGCTCGCGCGTGCTGGCGCTGCCAAAGGGCCACGTGGACCCTGGGGAGACGCCGATCGCAGCGGCCGTGCGCGAGGTGCGCGAGGAGACGGGCATCGTGGCCGCGCCGGTCAGTGAGCTGGGCGAGTCGCGCTACTGGTACAGGCGCGACGGGCGCACGATCGGAAAGACGGTGTGCTTCTTCCTGTTCGACTACGTCGAGGGCGATATCGAGGACCACGACGACGAGGTCGAGGAGGTCCGCTGGATCAGCCTGCAAGAGGCCGAAACGGCCCTCAGCCACACCGCCGAGCGCGAGATGGTCGTGCTCGCGCTGGCCTATCTGGACAAAGACCGATAGCCTGGCGGGCGCGATGCAGGTCCTCAACTTCTACTCGACGATCTTTGCCGACGAGCTCAAGCGGGGTCGCAAGACGGCCACGATCCGCCTGGGCGACAAGTCGGGCAAGTACCGCAAGAACCAGTCGGTGCTGGTGACGATCGGGTATCAGTACTCCCCGCGCGAACGGATCTTCGAAGCGGTGATCGACAACGTCGACGTGATGAAGCTGGCGGACCTGTCTCCGCGCGACATCAAGCACGACAACCCCGAGTTCCGCCGTCAGGAGGAGCTGATCAACTTCCTCGAACAGATCTACGGCCGCGCAGTCTCGAGCCAGGACACCGTCACGGTCGTGCGCTTCTCGCAGATCCTCGACAACCCCACGGGGATGACCGAGGCGATCAAGGGCTTCGGCGGCGCGCAGAACTAGGCGCGCAGCCGCCCTCGCGGCGCGCCCGCGGGGCCTGCACGTCGGCCTCTGCGCCCATATCTTCCGGCGGTCCTCCCGCTCGACTGCCAATCTACCCTGGATCGCGGCCGGATCTTCTATATATTGAGCGTGTCGTTGGCACTCTCCCCATGAGAGTGCCAAAAGAGGTGGCTCCGCCCCCGAAAGAAGGCCGCGAGCCACCGGTCGCATTCTCTAGATGGAGGTTTTTCAAAATGAAGCTCAAGCCCCTGGGCGATCGACTGATCGTGCAGGCGATCGAGGAGGAGCTGACCACCGCCAGTGGCATCGTCCTCCCCGAGACCGCCAAGGAGAAGCCCCAGAAGGGCAAGGTCCTCGCAGTCGGCGACGGCAAGCTCGACGAGGACGGCAAGCGCATCCCGCTGGATGTCAAGAAGGGCGACGAGGTCCTCTACAGCAAGTACGGCGGGACCGAGATCAAGGTCGACGGGGAGGATCTGCTCGTGCTGCGCGAGTCCGATGTCCTCGCCCGCGTCGAGTCCTAAGGAGATCTGAGGAAACATGGCTCACAAGGAACTGAAGTTCGGCTCAGAGGCACGCAAGTCCCTCGAGGCCGGTGTAGACGCTGTGGCGAACGCCGTCAAGGTGACGCTCGGCCCCAAGGGCCGCTATGTCGTGCTCGACAAGAAGTTCGGCGCGCCGACGATCACCAACGACGGTGTGACGATCGCCAGGGAGATCGAGGTCGAGGACGTCTTCGAGAACCAGGGCGCCCAGCTGGTACGCGAGGTGGCGACCGCCACCAACGACGTGGCCGGCGACGGCACCACGACGGCGACGGTGCTCGCCCAGGCGATCGTTCGCCAGGGCATCAAGAACGTGGCGGCAGGTGCCAACCCCTTGGCGCTGAAGCGCGGCATCGAGAAGGCCGTGGACGAGGTCGTCAAGAACATCGCGTCGCAGTCCAAGGAGGTCTCCGGCAAGGACCAGATCGCCCGCGTGGCGACGATCTCGGCCGGCGACGAAGAGATCGGCGACGTCATCGCCGATGCGATCGAGAAGGTCGGCAAGGACGGCGTTGTCAACGTCGAGGAGGGCCAGACGTTCGGCATGGATCTCGAGTTCACCGAGGGCATGCAGTTCGACAAGGGCTACATCTCGCCCTACATGGTCACCGACCAGGACCGCATGGAGGCGACCCTGGAGGACCCCTACATCCTCATCGCCAACCAGAAGATCGGCTCGGTGCGCGACGTGCTGCCCGTGCTCGAGGCAGTGATCCAGAGCGGCAAGCCGATCCTGATCATCGCCGAGGACGTCGAGGGTGAGTCCCTGGCGACCCTGGTCGTCAACAAGCTGCGCGGGACGTTCACCGGCGTGGCCGTCAAGGCGCCCGGCTTCGGCGACCGCCGCAAGCGGATGCTCGAGGACATCGCGATCCTGACGAACGCAGAGGTGATCACCGAGGAGATGGGCCTGAAGCTGGAGAACACCCAGCTCTCCCAGCTCGGCCGCGCTCGTCGCGTGGTCGTGGCGAAGGACACCACCACGATCGTCGACGGCGCAGGTGACACCGCGGCGATCAAGGGCCGCATCAACCAGATCAAAGCCGAAATCGAGAACACCGACTCGGACTTCGACCGCGAGAAGCTCCAGGAGCGGCTTGCAAAGCTCTCCGGTGGCGTCGCAGTGGTCAAGGTCGGAGCGGCGACCGAGACGGAGATGAAGGAGAAGAAGCACCGCGTCGAGGACGCGCTGCAGGCGACGCGGGCGGCTCTCGAGGAGGGCATCGTGCCCGGCGGTGGCGTCGCGCTGCTGCAGGCCTCGGCGGCCGTCAGCCTCCACGACGACGGTGACGAGGACGAGAAGACCGGTGCGCGCATCGTGCTGCGGGCGCTCGAGGAGCCGCTGCGTCAGCTGGCCGAGAACGCGGGCCTGGAGGGCTCGGTTGTCGTCAACGACGTGCGCAAGGCCAAGAAGGGCCACGGGCTGAACGCGGCCACCAACGAGATCGTCGATCTCGTCGCGGCGGGCGTGATCGACCCGGCGATGGTCACCCGTTCTGCGCTGCAGAACGCTGCGTCGATCGCCAAGAACATCCTCACCACCGAGGCGATCGTCGCCGAGGTGCCCGAGAAGGAAGGCGCCGGCGGCGGTGGCGGCGGCATGCCCGACATGAGCGGGATGATGTAGTCAGGTCTCTGGGCAGCGCGTGGCGCTGTCTGCAGGGCTGTAGGCGGCGTGGCGTGCTGCCGATGAGTACTACGAGGGCCCGGCAGGATGCCGGGCCCTCGGCCTTTTGGGATGCGGAAAGCCGCTCATCCGCTAGCGAGCTCTGCCACCGCAACGCGGGCGCGCTTTCCCCGGCATTGTTCGGTGCAATTGCTTTTGGCGTGAGCCGCACACCTCGTCAAGCGCTCGGCCGAACGCGCTTCATGTCCAGGTAGTCCTACGCTTTCGTGAGCGCGCGGACGGCCAGGACAGCGGGCCCCGTCCGCGAGCAGGTTTGGAAGGGGAACGGGACGAACCGTGAGGTGGTCTGTCCCGGCGGGAAGACGCGCAGCCCTGCAGCCGTAACGTGGTGGCAGCTCGCGGATGGGAAGTTGCCCGCCTCGACGATGCGAAGCGTTGCCGCGGCGGTGGCGCCTGCGGCAAGAACGACCAGACCCGATCGCTGCGTGGTGTCGCGACCGGCGGCCCTCCCAAGCTTGCGGCCGCGAAGGTCTCTCGCAGAGACGCCCGGGAAGCCGCGGACACCGCAGGCGTGTCCGGAGAGGTTCGTGAACTCGATCTTGTAGTAGATGCTGCCCGCGGTCCCGCCGCCGGCTTCGTTGTTGAACCAGATATCCAGTCCTGAGGTCGTGCAGCCCTGCGTAGCGGCCACCGCGGGGACAGATGCACAAGCCAGGACTGCAGCCGCCGCGAGCAGTGTGGCTCCAGTCGCCACCAGGGTGCTGAACCACTTGAGCTGGGGGTGCCTACGTGCCTGTTTCATCGGACGTGACCGACCTTTCTTGGCGGGGCTCGCTCCACCGACCGCCGCCGGGCAGAATCGACGATGCGAGCTCATGGGGGAAAATCATCGATACGAACATATGTTCAATAGCGGGGGTCGGACGGACGACTCTACGGCCAAGAGGTCAAGAAGCGCAAACCCCCGACCTCGTTTCCTCGGGGCCAGGTTCACACCACAACAGAATCGTGGAGCCAGCCGGGATCGAACCGGTGGCCTCCTGCTTGCAGAGCGCCGCGAGAGCTGTTCTGTGCCGCGCGTTCTAGCCGGTGTTGCAGAGCAGGTGCGACCGCTGGCCAGGATTCGACCGGAGATTGCGGATTGCGTCCGCGCGATGCAGGCCCGCGGGCGGCATGATCGCTCCGCGCAGCGGTTGTGTCCGGTGCGTGGTTGATGCTGTTCGGGCGGGCAAGCTGGGGGGAGTTTGTGGACGAGACTGAGGGTGCAGTGTTCTTGACGGGAGCCACCGGCTTCCTGGGCATGGAGCTGCTCGCCCGCTACCTGGAGCAGACCGATCGTCGGATCTATGCGCTCGTCCGAGGCGCTGACGGCCACGAGGCCTACCGGCGCATACAGCACACCCTGCTCGAGCTGTTCGGGCCGGTCCACCGGTACGCCGATCGGGTGGTCGCGCTGCGGGGTGACGTGACGCAGATCGGAATGGGGATCGCGTCAAGCATCGACCGGCTCGCGGAGCGGGTCACCGAGATCGTGCACTGTGCCGCCGCCGTGTCATTCGAGCAGCCGCTCGAGCAGGCCCGCGTGATCAACGTCGACGGCACGAGGCGAGTGCTCGAGTTTGCCGAGCGTTGCAATGTTCGCGGCAGGTTGCGGCGGATGTCCTACATCTCGACCGCCTATGTGGCCGGCGAGCAGGCCGGGTGCTTCAGCGAGGATGACCTCGATCGCGGCCAGAGGTTTCGCAACAGCTACGAGCAGTCGAAGTTCGAGGCCGAGTGCCTGGTCCACCGCTCGCGGGATGAGCTTCCCATCACGATCTTCCGGCCGAGCATGATCGTCGGCGAGCAGCACAGCGGCTGGACGGGTTCGTTCAACGTCCTGTACTGGCCGCTGCGCGTGTTCTCCCGCGGCACCTATGTCGCACTTCCGGGTCGCCACGAGGCCCCTGTCGATGTCGTTCCAGTCGACTACGTGGCGGACGCGGTGTTTGCACTGAGTCGCATCCCCCAGGCGGAGGGCGCGACGTTTCATCTGACGGCCGGCACGCAATCGAGCAGCGTGGGCCAACTGATCGAGCTCGCGACGAGGTTCTTCAGACGCCGCGAGCCGTGGCTGGTCGACCCATCCGTGTATCACAGGGTGGTGCATCCGATGCTGCTGAGGGGCGCCCAGGACGAGCGGGTGCGACTGGCGCTGCGGCGAAGCGAGGTCTACTTCCCGTACTTCGCGATGCGAGTGCACTTCGATGATCGTCGCGCGCGGGTCGCGCTGCGGGGCGAGGGGATCGCGACACCGAGCCTCGAGTCGTACTTCGATCGGCTGGTTCGCTTTGCGATCGCCAGCCAATGGGGCCGACGCCGGATCACGCGGGCGACGGCGATGGGACACGCCGCGCCCCCGAGTCGACAGATGCCCGTTACACACGATCCGCCTCCCCGGGCGGCGCCCCACCAGCTGCCTGCGGTGCTCGTGAAATGACCAGCCCGCGCCTATCCGCGCTCGACGCCTCGTTCCTCTCGGTCGAGACCCCGACCGCACACATGCACGTGGGTTGGGTCGCCGAATTCGCTGCCAGCGCGGAGCAGGTGGTGCCGAGTTTCCGCGAGCTTCGCGATCACATCGAGAGGCGAATCAGCCGTGCGCCGCGGTACCGCCAGAAGCTCGCGGCTGTGCCCCTAGGAGTCAACGCGCCCGAGTGGATCGACGATCCGGCGTTCTCGATTGACCGCCACGTCTACTGGGCGAACGGCTCGCTGGACGATCTCGCGGACGAGGTGATGTCGATCCCGCTGCGTCGGGACCGTCCCCTGTGGGAGATCTGGATCTACCAGAACGAGGCGGACCGGGAGTTCGCCCTGGTTGGAAAGGCTCATCACTGCATGATCGATGGGATGGCGGCACTCGAGCTGGCCTCGCTCATACTCGACCCCACATCCACCCCGATCGAGCCGACGCCGGAGCAATGGAAGGCCGAGTCCGAGCCGGGGGCAGAGTGGCTGCTCGCCCGCGGTCTGCGCGACCTGATCGGCGATCAGGTGGATCTCGTGCGCTACGTGCGGCGCGCCGTCGCCACGCCGCACACGACGGTGCGAGACACGGTGATGGGTGCGCTGCGCGCGGTTCGGGCGGTCGATCACCTCCTGCGGCCTGCGCCGGCCAGCCTCCTGAACGAAGCGCTCTCACCATTGCGACGGCTGGCGACAGCTCTGCGCCCGCTCGAGGATCTACGCACCATCAAGGCTGCGTACGGGACGACGATCAACGATGTGGTGCTTGCTGCGGTTGCCGGTGGGATACGGACCTACCTGCTGCGTCGGGGAGAGGAGCCCGTTGAGCTCAAGGTCATGGTGCCCGTCAACATCCGCCAGCCCGGAGAGATCATGGGCAACCACATCTCCTTCGTCTTCGCGGAGCTGCCGTGCCAGGAGCCAGACCCCGTCGGGCGGCTCTATCAGGTCCACACGGCGATGAGCCGTGCTAAGCGAGAGGGTCAGCCCGAAGGCTCAGATCTCGTCCTGAAAACCGCTTCCTATACGCCCGTCACAGTGCAGCAAACATTGTCTCGGCTGTTCGCGGGCCCCCGCGCGTTCAACCTCGTCGTGTCGAACATCCCCGGACCGTCAGAGCCGATGTACATGCTCGGCTGTCCGCTACGGGCCGTCTACCCCATGGTCCCGTTGGCCGACCACCATACGGTCTCCGTGGGCATGGTGACGGTGCACGACCAGGCCTGCATCGGGGTGTATGCAGACCGGGAGGCGCTGCCCGACGTAGAGCTGCTGGCGAAGGACATCGATGACGCCATCACCGAACTGCTAGCCGGCACCTGCCGCGTAAGGGAGTCGGGCGGATCGCTGCTCGCGCGGGTACTCGCCATGCCTTCTGAGCCACTAGAGGAGAGGCGCGCCTCGCCACCCGCAGCCTCAGTCCCGGATTCGATCGACGGCTTTGACTATGAACGGGAACTGCAGCGCGTCGCGAACGAGCCACATGTGGGCGCGAGCCGGCAGTCGGACCACCAGTTCGCAACCCACGTCGAGCGTACAGGTACGCCGACGGCGGAGTCGGAGTCTCACGGGACTAGCGCCGACGAACACGCCACGCAACGGACCGCCGGCGACTGACCCGACGCTAGTCCCCTACACCGCCTCCACCGGCCGGGGACCCTCGCCCACGTACTTGGCGGTCGGTCGGATCAGCTTGGCCTCGCGCTTCTGCTCGAGGATGTGAGCCGACCAGCCGGCCACGCGTGCGCAGGTGAACATCGGCGTGAACAGGTCCGGCGGGACTTCGGCGAGGTCGAGGATCACCGCGGACCAGAACTCGACGTTGGTGGCGAGCACGCGGTCGGGCCTGCGCGCGTGGAGCTCCGCCAGCGCCGCCTTCTCCAGGGCCTCGGCGGCCTGAAAGCGCGGCGAGCCGAGCTCCCGGCAGGTCTGGCGCAGCACCCGCGCGCGGGGGTCTTCGGCGCGATAGATGCGGTGTCCGAAGCCCATCAGGCGATCTCCGCGGTCCAGCGCATCTGAGACCCACTGCTCGGCGTTGCCGGTCTCTTCGACTTCGTCGAGCATCTTCAGCACGCGCGAGGGCGCCCCGCCGTGCAGCGGACCCGAGAGCGCGCCCACCGCGGCTGACATCGCCGCTGCGCAGTCGGCGCCCGTGGAGGCGACGACCCGCGCGGTGAACGTCGAGGCGTTCATGCCGTGCTCGGCGGCCGAGATCCAGTAGGCGTCGATCGCCTTCACGTGGTCGGGGTTGGCCTCCCCCCGCCAGCGGATCAGGAAGCGCTCGGGGATCGTGCGTCCCAGATCGACCTCTGACTGGGGCACCGGCGGCTGGCCGGCTTCGCGCGCGGACTGTGCGACGAAGGACAGGGCCATGACCGAGGCGCGCGCGAGGTTGTCGCGGGCCTCCTCGTCGGTGATGTCGATCAGCGGGCTGAAGCCCCACTCGGGCGCGAGCATCGCCAGCGCCGCCTGGACGTCCACGCGGTGGTCGCCCGAGCGCACGGTGAGCGCGTGCGGTTCGGCGGGCGGAAGCCCGGGTTTGAAACGGCCGTCCACCAGCAGGCCCCAGACCTGCTCGTAGGGGACGACGCCGACCAGATTCTCGATGTCGACGCCGCGATAGCGCAGCGCGCCACCCTCTTTGTCGGGCTCGGCGATCTCGGTGGCGAAGGCGACGACGCCTTCAAGGCCCGACTGGACCTCTACTGCTGACTGAACCGCGCTCATGGCACTCGCTTTCTGAGCTTGATGCTTGACGGGGTGGGCTGCCTTGTGGGCAGGCGTACATCGTCGCAGGAATGCCCGCGCGAGTAGGCTCCAGTTCAATGGACGCACGCTCGCCCGCTTGCCCGCCGACCACCCTTCAGGAGGAGCCGTGTCCGACAGCGATCTGATGTTTCGTCCCGCGATCGAGCTCGCTGAGATGGTGCGCTCGGGGGAGATCTCATCGCGGGAGCTCGTGGAGACCTCGCTCGAGCGGATCGAGGAGCTCAACCCCGCCCTGAACGCCTTCGTCGACGTCGACTCCGAGCGGGCGCTGGCCACGGCCGATGCGGTGAGGCCGGGCGACGAGCGTCCCTTCGCGGGGGTGCCGATCGCGATCAAGAACAACCGGCCGGTGCAGGGCCTGCGCCTGACCTACGGCTGCTCGCTGATGGCCGAGAACATGTGCGACTACGACCACAACATCACCCGTCGCCTGAAGCAGGCCGGCTTCGTGATCGTGGGCACCACCACGCTGCCCGAGTACGGGATCCTGCCGACGAGCGAGGCGCGCATCTTCGGTCCCACCCGCAACCCCTGGGATCTACAGCGCACGAGCGGCGGCTCCTCCGGCGGCGCGGCGGCGGCCGTGGCCAGCGGCATGCTGCCGGTGGCGCACGGCAACGACGGCGGGGGCTCTGTCCGCATCCCCGCCGCCTGCTGCGGCCTGGTGGGCCTGAAGCCCAGCCGCGGGCGCATCTCAGCGGCGCCGGAACTCGGCGACTCCTCGCTCGGGATCGACGGCATGCTCACGCGCACCGTCGCCGACACGGCAGCGATCCTCGATGTCCTCGCGGGCTATGAGCCCGGCGACGCCACCTGGGCGCCCGACCCTTCAGAGCCGTTTGCGCACAGTGCCGGACGGGACCCTGGCAGGCTGAGGATCGCGGCCACGACGCTGCCGCCGGTCCCCGAGGCGACCGTCGACCCCTTGTGCGCGCGGGCCGTCTCCGATGCGTCTGAGCTGCTGCGCTCGCTCGGACACGAGGTCGAGGAGGTCGACCCGCCGTGGCAGGAGGACGGCCTGCGAGAGCTGTTCGGCGCGGTGTTCTCCACCCACATCGCCCTCTCGATCGCGTACTCCGGCATGGTCGCCGGACGCGGGGTGGACGGGATCTCATCTGATGACATGGAGCCGATGAGCTGGGCGATCTACTCGATGATTCAGAAGATGAACGCCGTCCAGGGCATGGGCGCCGCTGTGCAGTTGCAGGCCTACGCCCGCCGCCTGGTCACCTTCCTCGCCCCCTACGACGCGCTGCTCACGCCCGCGCTGGCTGAGCGTCCGCTGCCGCTGGGCACGCTCGACACGGCCGCCCCGGAACCGATGGAGACGTTCACGCGCTCAGGCCTGTTCACGCCGTTCACCCCGGTGATCAACGCCACCGGGCAGCCCGGTATCTCCCTGCCGCTGTACGAGGGCGAGGACGGGCTGCCGCTCGCAGTGCAGCTCGTCGGTCGCCCCGCGGGCGAGGGAGCGCTGCTGGCGCTCGCCGCGCAGCTGGAAATGGCGCTTCCGTGGGCAGAGCGCCGGCCGGCCATCGCGCAGGCGCTGCTCGACTGAGCTGGACGCCGGCGGAGGGATGCTCAGCCGGACCCGAGCACGGCGGCCATCCGCTGTGGTTTGACCCCGAGCGCTTCGGCGTCGGCGGCGCCGCGGACCGAGGTCATCGAGACCTCCATCAGCTCGGCTTCGTCCCAGGTGGCGAACGCCCCGGGCCCGAGGGTCCGCTCGAGCATGCGCAGCCCGCGCGAGACGATCGGGGTGGGCACGTGCACCAGCGCCCTTCTGCGTCCCTGCGAGCGCAGCACGATGCGCACGATCTCGCTGTGGCTGAGCGTCTCTGGCCCGCCGAGCTCGTGGCGCGTGTGAGGCTCCGCTGCGTCCCCGCGAAGCGTCGCCACGATGCAGTCGGCCACGTCCTCGGCCCAGATGGGCTGGAAGAGAGCGCGCCCGCGCCCGGAGACCGGCATGACGGGGAGCAGCGCCAGGCGTTCGAGCAGCGTCAGCCAGGGGTCGCCGGGGGCATAGATGATCGAGGGGGCAAACACCACCGAGCGCAGGTTCGCTTCGCGCACCGCCTGCTCGGCGAGCGCCTTGGCGCGCAGGCAGCGCGTGCGGTGGTACGTCGAGGCACCCAGCGCGGAGAAGAACACGAAGCGCTCCACGCCCTGACGCTGCGCCGCCTGCACCATCCGCCAGGTGGCGATGCCGTTCAGCTCCTCGATCGAGCCCTGCGGCTGGTCGCGGATCGCGGCAGCGAGGTGCACGACCGTCTGCACGCCGCGCAGCGCGTTGCGGAAGGAGGGGGGGTCCGCGAGGTCGCCGAGCGCTATCTGCACACGCACGCGCTGGGCTCCCAGCCGCCGCGGGTCGCGCACCAGACAGCGGACGGGAGTCCCTTCGGAGAGCAGACGGCGCAGCAGCGTGGAGCCCAACAGGCCGGTCGCGCCCGTAAGCAGCAGCATGACTCGTACAATATGCGTCTCCCGAGGGGAACCCCCGCAAATCGAACCAAAGAAAGAAGCAAATGGCCTACGTGATCGCCGAGCCGTGCATTGGCACCAAGGACAACTCCTGTGTCGAGGTGTGCCCCGTGGACTGCATCCACCCGACACCTGATGAGCCCGGATACGACCCGGCCGAGATGCTCTACATCGATCCCGAGGAGTGCATCGACTGCGACGCCTGCGTCGAGGCCTGCCCGGTGGACGCGTGCTTCGCCGAGGACCAGCTCCCGGAGGAGTGGGCCAAGTACACGCAGATCAACGCCGACTACTTCGCCAACACCCGCTAGGGCAGGTGCTGCGAGCTGCGGCTCGGACCTAGGGCCGTGAGCCCTGATACTCCGGGTGCAGCACGTCGAAGATCGGAACGTCGGGGATCGCCTCGGCCAGCAGTGCCCGCAGCCGGGCGGAGTCGAAGCGATGTGACTGCGGCGCCAGCGGGTTGACCGTCAGCGCGAGCAGCTCGATCGGGCGCAGGGACTGCACCGCGATGCCCTGGCGACGGTACCAGTCGATCCCCCGCTCGGCCAGGAAGACCCTGGTGGGATCGGCCACGACGAGCGTGAGCTCGCGTCGGCGCCGCCGGGTGGCCTCTAAGAGCTCGCGCAGGAGGCGGTCAGGCAGCGCCCCAGCGAGAATCAGCCACTGTGCCGTCGGGCTCGCGTCCAGCACCTCGGCGATCTGGGTGGCGTCGCTGGAGAGGGCAAAGCGCGGCGGCAGCGTCACTGGCTCCTGCTCGGAGCCCACGAGCAGGTTGGCCCGGCCCCCGTCCTGTGCGGCGAGCATGCGCAGGCGCAGGCCGGTCTCCGTGGACTCCTCGACGGTCTGAAGCCGTACGAGCTCGACCGCGTCGCGGGTCCGCGAGACGACCTCCGCGATGTCTTCGCCGAGCACCGCTCCGGTCGACATCACGAGGCCGTCGGCCACGTCCGGCGAGGATGCGGCGCGCCGGTCGATCGCGCCGTCGATCAGCACCTGCTCGGCGCCGTGGGAGAGCATCGCGTCGCTCACCGCGCGCACCTGCTCGGCGCCGCTCGGACCCGCGACCTCGACCGCGCCGGGACCCCGCAGTCGCGCGATCAGCACCCGCCCGAGCGGGGTGCGCACGTCGGTCTGCTCGAGCAGCACGTGGGGGAGGCCGCTCGCGCTCAGCAGCTCGTCGGTGGTCGCCACGAGGCTCCCCGCGGGCAGGACCACGCGTGGCTTCTCGATGCGGAAGTCGATCACGTCGCGCTCCTCGCCGTCGCGCCCCACCGAGGTCACCCCCACGCACCGGCCGTTGGCTTGCAGCTCGCGCAGCAGCGCAGCGAGCGCCTCGGTCTTGCCCGTGTTCTTGGCGAGCCCGACCAGCGCGAGTCGCTCGGCCGAGGCGGTCAGATCGCTGAGCACCGAGAAGTTCAGCCGGTCGCGGCTACCCGCGCGGCGAGCTCCCGCACGATGAACGTCGCGAGGTGGTGGGGTTCGGTGCCCTTGGAGAAGCCCGCGTCATAGCCGAGCTCCTTGGCCAGCTCGTTGGATACGCGCGGCCCTCCGCACGCGAGGATCATGTCCCCCCGGCGGCCCTCCGCCTCGACCATCTCGACGAGCTCGGTCAAGTTCTGCACGTGGAGGTTCTGCTGGGTGACCGTCTGGGAGACGAGGATCGCGTCCGCGCCGACCTCGATCGCCTTGGCCAGCAGCACGCTGTTGGGCACCTGGCTGCCGAGGTTGTAGGTCTTGAAGAAGCGGTAGCCCTCGAGGCCGTGGTGGCCGTGGTAGCCCTTGAGGTTGAGCATCGCGTCGATCCCCACGCTGTGGGTGTCCGAGCCGGTGCTCGCGCCGACAACCACGACGTTGCGGCCGAGGTGCTCTTCGGCGAAGCGCTCGATCTCGTCCTCGGTCATGTACTCGATGTCGAAGCCCTCGCCCTGCAGCGCGTCGAAGTCGACGCTCTGAACGCAGCGCCCGTACATCACGAAGTAGGTGTAGCCCTCGGTCAGCTGCTCGTAGTGGATCACCTCCGGCTCCTGGAAGCCCATCTTCGCGGCCAGCTCGAGCGCCGCCTTGCGCGCGGCCAGCGAGTAGGGAACGGGCAGCGTGAAGCTCATCTGCACGAGGCCGTCGCCGAGGTGGTCGGCGTACGGCCTCACCGCCCTGTGGTCCACCTCCCTAGGCATAGCTGGCCTCGCGCATCAGCTCGACGAACGGGTTGAAGTATCCGGGCTCGGTGCTGACGATCCCCTCGATGCCGCGGCCCTCGTCCTGCTTGCGGCTGACGTCGCCGAACGTCGCGTCCTCGATCGCTCCGAAGAGGCCAGTCTGGGCGATCCGCTCGAGCAGCTCGTGGGCTCCCGCGAGCACCTGCTGCGCCCTGGTCTGGATGATCCCGCCGCGCTTGAACTCGATCTCCTCGCCCAAATCGTGCGCGGCGTTGAAGACGTAGCCCACGTTCTGCAGGCCGAGGACGCGGTCGTGGATGTGGGGGGTGAAGATCCCCTCTGTCGGCACCCCGATCGTCTGGATGCCCTGGCCGGTGGCGATCGTGACGAGGTTGAACAGCGTGTCGGCGGCATGCGTGCGGAAGAGGTTGCCGTCCATGTGCCTGGTTGGAGGCATGTACTTGACGGGACAGTCGGGGAACAGCTCGCGCGTGAGCTGCGCCTGCGCCCACTCGTACAGCAGGCCGTTCTTCACCGGCACGTCGATCTCGAACGCGTCGCCGAGCCCGATCTGGGAGTCCGGGACGCCCGAATCGAGGGCGAGCTGGTGGTTGATGAACTGCGAGGCCGTCACCGACGGCGCAGCCTCGATCGCGTCGGCGGTGCGCAGGTAGTTGTCCTCGCCGGTGTTGATCACCACGCCGAAGTAGCCGTTGATCATCCGCGAGATCCGCTGATCGATCAGGCCGCGGACGATGTTGATGTCGCGATAGAGGATCCCGTAGAGGGCGTCGTTGACCATGTTGTCGAAGCCCTCCCACGCGCCCATCGCGGCGATCTCCGACATGCACAGGCCCGAGCAGAAGCTCGACAGACGCACGTAGCGCCCGTGCTGCTCTGACCACTCGTCCATCGCCTCGCGCATGATGCGGAAGTTCGCCTGCGTGGCGAACGTGCCGCCGTAGCCCTCGGTGGTGGGGCCGTAGGGCACGTAGTCGAGCAGGCTCTGGGCGGTCGAGCGGATCACCGCGACGATGTCCCCGCCCCCTTCGGCGACGGCCCTGGCGTGCACCACATCCTCGTACACGTCTCCGGTCGCGGTCAGTACGTAGCGAAGCGGTGCGGCCCCATCGCCCAGGCGCTCGCGCATCGCACGGCGCTCGTCGAAGCGCTGTGCGATCTCGCGCAGGCGCGCCGCACACTCGCTCGTGACGCGCTCGTGGATCGCGGGCTCCTCGGCCTCCTGCAGAGCGAGGAGATCGAGCTCTCCGGCGCTGACCGCCTCGGCCAGCTGCTGGGGGGAGCTGGTCGTCTGGATCATCGCGTTGCCGAGCCAGTAGGCGATCCCGCGGCCGAGGCCGCCCCGCTCGTGGACGTGGTCCACGAGCACGTTCGGCAGCGGCACCTCCAGGGCGTTCGCGCCGTCGACGCCCAGCAGCCGCGTGACGCTGCGCTCGACCGACAACGTCGTGCGGCCCGCGATCTGCTCGGCCACCTGCTCGGCGATCCGCGTGGCTGCCTGCCGGCAGGCAGCGACCACACCCGGATCGAGGTCCAGCTTGCTCATTGCAGGTCCCTGACGATCGGAAAGGGGATGACCTCGCGCAGGGTGTCGCGTTCGGTGAGGATCATCACCAGGCGGTCCACCCCCATGCCGCCGCCGGCGGTCGGGGAGTAGCCGTACTCGATCGCCCGCGCGTACTCCTCGTCGTTGGGGTGGGGTACATCCTCGTCGTCGATCAAGCGCCGCTTACGCTGGTCGACGAAGCGCTGCCACTGGTCGACGGGGTCGTTGAGCTCTGTGTCGCCTGAGACGAGCTCGATGCCGCCGATGACAGCGTCGAAATGCTCGCCGAGCTCGGGGTGCACGGCGTGGCGCTTGGTGATCGGGAACGGCTCCAGCGGGAAGTCGAACACGTGCGTCGGCTGGTTGATCGTGTGCTCGATTTTCTCCGAGTAGATGTCCGCCACGACCTCCGCCCACGTGGCCGCCTCGTCGAGGGGCCCGTCGAGCACCTCGGCGAGCTCATCGCGGGTCGACTCCATGAAGTCCAGGCCGAAACGCTCGAGGATGATCTCGCGCATCGTGACCCGCCGCCACGGCTTGGCCAGGTCGATGTCTTCACCGCCCCGTTTGATGACGGTCCGGCCGAGCACCCGCTGGGCGACGTCGCGGAACATCTCTTCGGTCGCGGTCGCCACGTCGTTGTAGTCCGCGTAGGCCATCATGAACTCGATGATCGTGAACTCGGGGCTGTGCTTGTGGGAGATGCCCTCGTTGCGGAACACCTTGCCCATGTCGTAGACGTTCTCCATGCCGCCCACGATGCAGCGGTTGAGGAACAGCTCGACGGAGATGCGCAGGTAGAGGTCGCGGTTGAGCGCGTTGTGGTGGGTCGTGAACGGCCGCGACCCGGCACCGCCCGCCAGCGACTGCAGCGCCGGCGTTTCGACCTCGACGAAGTTGCGTTCGTTCAGCCATTCGCGGATCGCGTAGACGATCTTGTAGCGGGTCACGAACAGCTCGCGCGTCTCCTCGTTGGCCATCAGGTCCAGCTCGCGGTAGCGGTAGCGCGTGCCGGTGTCGCCGAGCCCGTGGTGCTTGTCCGGCGGCGGACGCAGGGTCTTGGTCAGCAACGTGCACTCGAGCACCGCGAGTGCGAGCTGGCCCCGCTGGGTGACGTAGACGCAGCCCACGACGCCGACGATGTCTCCGATGTCGAGGCCGAGGACGCGGTTGTAGGTCTCCTCCCCGAGCGCGTCCACGCGGACGACGACCTGGATCGAGCCGGACAGGTCGCGCACGTCCAGAAACGCGGTCTTGCCGTGCACCCTGCGGGAGATCAGGCGGCCGGCGATCTGGTAGCGAAGCTCGCGGTGCTCGCCGGCCTCCAGCGCGCCGGGATCGT
Source organism: Solirubrobacteraceae bacterium (assembly GCA_017882445.1). Taxonomy (GTDB): domain Bacteria; phylum Actinomycetota; class Thermoleophilia; order Solirubrobacterales; family Solirubrobacteraceae; genus Palsa-744. The sequence continues at coordinate 38,609 of JADGPK010000007.1, read as the reverse complement.
GCGCGGCGAGCACCTGGGCGATCAGCGTGCGGTCCGGCAGGCTGACGGGCGGATAGGGATCGATCCCCTGCGCCCGCAGCCGTTCCATCTTGGCTCGGCGTTCGTCGAATTCCGCCGCGCCGTTGTCGGCGTCGCCGTCAAGCGCCTCATCCGGTGTATCCGGCGGGCGCTCGTCCTGCTCCTGCGGTTGATCCTGTACTGGCATTTCGAAGACGATCCTCTCAGGTGGGACGCGCTTGTCAAGCGGTCGGTGATCGGGTCGGGCCGCGACGGTTCGCCCGCGCAGGGCCCGATGGCCCGCGCTTCCAGGAAGGGCATGTCACTGCTCGCGACGGCCTGCGGTTCAGGCCATCGGCAGCGACATGCCCACGGGTTTCCGGCTCTCGTCTGGCTGATGAGAGCCCGTCCGCCCGGAGGGGCTCGCTTCGACCGGCTCGAGGACGGGAAGCTCGAGGGGTGTCATGGCGAGCAGCCCACGCGCCAGGTGGCGGATCGCCTGGGCGGCGGGGTCGTCGGGGTCCTCGATCACCAGCGGGAGGCCGCCGTCGGCCTGCTCGCGCAGCGGCATCGTCAGCGGCACCTTGCCGAGCAGCGGAACGTCGAGCTCGTCTGCGAGCTCCTGGCCGCCACCCTCGCCGAAGATCGTGAAGCGCTCGCCCGACGGCGTTGTGAAGCTGGACATGTTCTCGACAACCCCGCAGATCTCGAGCGAGACCTTCTGCGCCATGTGCGCTGAGCGGCGCGCGACCTTCTGGGCGGTCTGCTGTGGCGTGGTCACGATCAGGAACTGCGCCTGGGGAAGCAGTTGCGCGAGCGTCATCGAGACGTCCCCGGTCCCCGGCGGCAGGTCGACGAGCAGGTAGTCGAGAGCGCCCCATGCGACGTCCTGCAGAAACTGGGTGAGCGCCTTGTGCAGCATCGGCCCGCGCCAGACCACGGCGGCGTCCTCCTCCACGAAGAAGCCGATCGACATGACCTTCACGCCATGGGCCTCGAGCGGAATGATCTTGCGCTCCGCCGAGACCGGCGGGCGGGTGGCCCCGAGGCCGTACATGCGTGGGATGGAGTAGCCCCAGACGTCGGCGTCGAGGATGCCCACCCGCTTGCCTTCCCCGGCGAGGGCCGCGGCGATGTTGGCGGTCAGCGTCGACTTGCCGACGCCGCCCTTGCCCGAGCCGACGCAAATGACGTTTGCGACCTGTGCGAGCGCGCCCTCGGGCAGGCTGGCGCGTCCCAGCTTCTGCTGCAGGGTCGCCTTCTGGGTGTCGGTGAGCACGTCGAAGTAGACGTTCACATGCGTGACGCCCTCGAGCGCGGAGGCGGCGTCGGCGACGGTGGCCTGGAAGTGGCCCTTGATCGGGCAGCCAGGCGTCGTCAGCGACACCGTCACGTCGACCACCCCGTTGGGGCTGATGTCGATGGAGCGCACCATGTCGAGCTCGACGATCGAGCGGTGCAGCTCCGGGTCGATCACCACCTCGAGCGCCTTGAGGATCTCATCCCGGTTGGTCACGCCCTCCATTGTAGGCAGCCGGTGCCGCAAACGGTCCGGCCCGGGTCGCACATGTGCGGCCGGGATGGCTGGAAGGCAGTGCCGCATGCGGCACTGCCCGGGGCGCACATGTGCGACCCGCTCCTGGCGGCACATGTGCCGCCAGGCCGAGCGGCGCGTGCGCCGCTCGGAACGCAAGCCGACAAAAATGACCCGCGGGCGGTGGGGGCCGCCCGCGGGTCGAGGGAGGAGAGGGTGCTACAACTGCCGGCGGGATATGAGGCCGGCAGACTTTCCCGATGACCGCCTTGGCGGCGGTGCCCCGGCCTCTCCGGACCGGGCGGGGGAAGGGTCTTGATCAGACCAGGCTGAGGATGCGCTCCTGAACCTTGTTGGCGAACTCGGGAACGCGGTTGGCGAACTCGGGAACCTTGTTGGCAAGCTCGGAGCCGTTCTTCGTGAACGCTTCACGGCGGTCCTCGAGGTCGCTCACGGTGCTCTCGATCACGCGGCGACGCTGACGCAGTTCACGCTCGACGCGCACGCGGGCTTTGCGGACCTCGCGCTCGAGCCTTTTGCGGGCGGTGACGCCGCGGCGCTCGAAGCGGCGCAGCTGCGCCTGTGCCTTGGTCGTCGAGGAGTAGCTCGAGAAGGTGTCGGTCACGCTCTCGACCACACGGTCGCGGGCGATGAGGGCGGCGCCGACGGGAATTAGCACAGCGCGCTCGGCGTAGTCGCCAAACGCGCCAGCGGTGTCACGCGTGGCGGTCTGTGTCTGGCGGGCCGCCGACCCGGCCTGCGTGCGAGCGCCTTTGGCGCGCCTGGCTTTTGCCTGCGTCGCACCGCGGGTCGTCGATGTTTTGGCGGAAGCCCGTTTGACCGCTTTGGCGCGGGGTTTTGAGGCTTTGGGTGATGTGGTGTTGGCGGTAGGCATGTGAAGTTTGTCCTCCTGTCGGCTCCTCGCCGGCTGCGAGGGACGGGTATGTGGTCGCTTTGTTCGGGTGCTCGATGGTCTCCGTCAGCGACCGAACACCTGTTTGTAACCCACTGAAAGAAGTTCGTTACGCCGCGATCCTAGCACGACGCGAAAAGCCTGTAGCAACTGGCCGTCACGCCGGCTCAGCTTGTAACAGGAGGAACATGCGTTCGGCCGTTCGCCGGGGATGGCCAATCGCTGTCAGCGGCCTGCATGCGGGCGATCCAGAGTGCCGGCTGTTCGAGCTCGCCGGGGCTCGGCAGCGCCTCGGGGCCACTCCACGCGCGGGTGAGCGCCCGTGGACCGCTGTCGTTGACGACCGCGTCGCAGAAGCGGCGTCCCGTCTCGTACTGGCGGAGCTTCAGCTCGAGCCCGAGCAGGCGCTCGAGCACCCGCCATGGAAGACCGCGCCCGCTGCGACGACGGTTCATCGCGGCGCGCAGGCGCGTGAGCGATGGCAGCGTGTCGGCTCCGACGACATCCATCGTGTGCTCGGCGTGCCCCTCGATCAGCGACATCGCCGCCTGCATGCGCTCCACGAGCTTCCAGCGATCCTCGCCCAGCGTCAGGCGCAGCAGCTGTCCTCCGCGGGCGAGCTCGACGATGTTGCGCAGCTCGCCCGGATCGGGAACCAGCCCGCCCAGCCGCCCGATCAGCGAGGGCCGGCCGGAGACGGTCACCTGCAGGCCGTCGATCAGCTCTTTGAGCATCCCGCCGAGGTGCCCGCGCAGCCAGGGCGCGCCGGAGAACTGGACCGCGTGGGTGATCTCGTGGATCGTCACCCACAGGACGAGCTCGTCGCGGTCGACTCCCAGGTTGCGCGCCGCCTGGGCGAGGTTGGGTCCGAGCAGCAGAAGCCGCGGAGCCGCCGAGTCATCGAGCAGCGCTACGTCGTACTGCCCGAGCACCCGCTGGGAGAGCACGCCGGTGAGCGCGCCCACCTGCGCGCCGAGCAGCAGGCCCGAGGCCGACCGCATCGGGCCGGCGAGGAAGCCCGTGTCCTTGTCCATCCGTTCGGTCAGCGGCGCGAGCAGCGGTCGCATGGTCTTGAGGTTGGCGGCGATCCACGAGGACCGATCGACTACCTCCAGCGCAGGCAGCGCAGCGGGGAGGTCGAGTCCGCTGTAGGCGCTCACGCGCTCCGCGAAATCCCGGGCGAGGGGCTCGACGGAGGCGGCGCGCACGTGCCCGGACGGCGGCGAGCCGGCAATCAGCTCGCCGATCCGCTGAGCCGTTCCCCAATCGATGACATCCATCTCAAGAGCGTAGCCCGGTCACGATGAGGTCCCGCCCGCGCACGCGCACGAGGTCCCCGCACGCCCCACCGGAGCTCTCCCGCCCGCCCTCGCCCGCCCCCGCGTATCCTTGGGTTGTGTCTGGCCCTGAGATCGCGCCCGCGCCCCCGCAAGGCCCGCCGCGCGAGGAGCACGGCGGTGGATTCCTCAAGCGCGCTGAGGTGCGCGACGTGCTCGCGTGGATGCGCCTGCTCGTCGACCCGCAGGATGCTGCAGCGGTCGTGCGCGCGCTGGCCAGACCGCCGATCGAGCTGAGCCAGGTCGACCTCGCGCGGGTCATCCAGGTCGCACGCCGGCGCAAGCTCGACCTCGTGCTGGGGCTCACGGCCGCAACGGAGTCCCCTCAGGTTCCGCCGGAGGCGCGCGAACGCATACAGCGCTTCGTCGAGCTGCACCGCAGCGCGGCGGCCGAGCTCGACTCGGTGGCGCCCGACCTCTTCCTCGGGCGCCTGATCGACCGGCTGGGCATGCGCGGGCGCCGGCTGCTCGCACCCGAGGACGCCGCCGAGCAGCGCGTGAGCCTGGAGCGCCTGCGTGGGCTGGCCGTCGACTTCGTCCGCGCGAGCCCGCAGTCCACCACCCGCGACCTCGCCCGCCACCTGGCGACGGTAATCCCCGAAGTGCACACCGACGGCCTGCCGGCCGAACCCGATGCCGAGCCCGCGGAGAGCCGCCTGCAGAGCACGCTGCAGCTGCTGCGCGAGGAGGTCCTGGGGAGCGTCGCGCGCATCGGTGGCCGGCTGGGAGAGCTCCGTCTGGACACCGATCTCGACATCTCCCACGGGGTGGTCCGCTACCTGGAGCTGCTCAAGCTCTCCGCTCTGCTGCAGCGTCCCGACGGGCAGAGTCTCGTGGACGCCCTGTCTGACATCAATGCGCGCCTGCTCGCCGCCACGACGCCGCTGCAGCGCGAGATCTTCCAGACCTCCACGCTCGATGGGACGCTGCTGGACGCTGACTCAGACGACCGCTCCCGCGTCCAGGCGATCGTTCCGCGCGACGGGCATTCGCTGGGTCCGTTCCTGCCGCGGAAGGGGATCGGCCTGGCGCTGTCGGCCTCGGACATCCAGACCTACCGCAGCTGCCCGCTGAGGTACAAGTTCGCGCGCGTCCTGCGCATCCCCACCGAGCAGACGGTCCATCAGCGCTTCGGCATCGTCGTTCACCAGGTGCTCGAGCGCTACCACTCCGAGGGCGGCGGCTCGCTGGCGCAGATGCTCGAGCTGCTCGAGGCGGTCTGGCGCCGCAGCGCCATCGGCGAAACCCCGTCCGAGCTCGAGCTGATGGAGAAGGCGCGGGTGGCGCTGACGCTTTACCACGCGCGCCTGAGCGACCAGGACTCCGAGCCGGTCTGGTTCGAGCGCGCGTTCGCCTTCCGGCTGGGGCCCCACCACCTGCGCGGTCGCGTCGATCGCGTCGACCGCCTCGGCGACGGGGCGGACGCGGCGTACGAGCTGATCGACTACAAGACCTCGCGACCGAAGACCGCCGAGCAGCTGAAGGACGACCTGCAGCTCTCCCTCTACGGGCTGGCCGCGCGCGAAGCCTGGCAGCTCGAGTCATCGCGGCAGGCCTACTACTACGTGCTCGATGACCTCAAGGTTCCCGTGGGAACCGACGAGCGCGATGCTGAAGCGGTCAAGGACATCGTGCTCGAGGTCGGCGAGGGCATCCTCGCCCAGGAGTTCGAGCCGACCCCCTCGCGGGCGGCCTGTTCGATCTGCGACTACCGCATCATCTGCCCGGCGGCCGAGGGGTAGCCCTACTTCCCCTCTCGTCCCCGCTGGCGCAGGAAGCGCTGGAATTCTCGGGCGAGGATGTCGCCCGAGGGAACATCCTCGTGCGCGCTCTCCTCCTCGCTGTCGGTGGCCAGCTCGAGCCGTTCGACGAACGCCTGGATGTCGGGGTCGCTCCGCACGGCGAGGCCGACCTGACGTTCGTAGTCCGCGGCCGCCGTTTCGAGCTCCGACACGTCGACCGACACCCCGATCAGGCCTTCGACCTTGCGCAGCAGCGCCAGCGCGGCCTTGGGGTTGGTGGCCGCGGCTACATAGTGGGGGACGGCCGCCCACAGGCTCGCCGAGGGAATCCGCGCGTCCGCGCACGCGGTGTGCAGCACGCCCACGATTCCGGTCGGTCCCTCGTAGGTGGAGGGCTGGATCCCCAGGCGCTCGAGCAACGCGGGATCTGAGGCGTGGCCGCTCATCGCCACGGGGCGCGTGTGGGGGACGTCGCCGAGCAGCGCTCCCAGGGAGACGACGACCTGCACGCCGAGCGCCTCGGCGAGGTCGACTATGTGCGAGCCGAACGCGCGCCATCGCATCGACGGCTCGGTGCCCTGGACGAGCACGAGGTCGCGCGGTGCGCGTGGGGCGGCGGCTTCGAAGATCTCGACGGTCGGCCATGAGATCTCGCGCTTGTCGTTCTCGCCGAAGTTGATGCACGGGCGGTTGGCCTGGAAGTCGTAGAACTCCTCGGAGTCGATCCGGGCAAAGCGGCGTGCATCAAGCGCTGAGGCCAGGAAGGAGACGGCGCTCGAGGCGGCGTCCCCGGCATCGTTCCAGCCCTGGAATGCGCACACCATGGCCGGTGCCCTGAGGCCATCCGGGCGGCGATCCCATATGAGGGGCTGCATCCGAACCACCGTACATGATGGACCGATGGCCTCCGCCACGCATGACCCGATCCAGGACGTCCAGACGCTAGCAACGCTGCGCCTCGACGAGGAGGTAGACGCGGTGTTCGCGTGCACGCGAAAGGAGCGCCAGATATCCCGCGTGGGCTCTCCCTATCTCACGATCGAGCTGCGCGACAGCACGGGGACGCTCCTCGCCCGCGCCTTCCGTGACGCCGACGTGCTCGCCGGGCGCTTCGAGCGCGGGGACCTCGTGCGCGTGCGCGGGCGGGTGGGCCGCTTCCGCGACGAGCTCCAGATCGAGCTGCAGACGATCGCCCGCGCCGACGGCGCGGAGGCCGACCCTACCCGCTTCCTCCCCGCGGCCTACAGGGACCTCGACGAGCTCGAAGGCTTCCTCGAGCACCTCGCCCGCGAGGTGTACGACCCGGGTCTCAAGCAGCTGCTGGAGCGGCTGCTCGGCGACGCGGATCTGCGCGCCGCGATCCGCCTCGCTCCCTGCTCGCCGCCCGTCTCGCGCTCCGCTTCCCGGCCGTCCGGGCAGGGCCGCTCGCCCTCCGGCCACCACGCCTACCTCGGCGGCCTGCTCGAGCACACGGTCGCCGTGGCCACGATGGCGCTCGAGCTGTGCCCGCTGCATACGCGACTCGACCGCGACCTGCTGGTGAGCGCGGCGATCGTCCACGACCTCGGCAAGACACGCGAGTACACCTACGGCGCCGAGATCGAGCGCAGCCGGGAGGGCAGGCTGCTGGGCCACGTCGAGCTGGGGCTGCGCCTGATCGCGGGCCACGCGCCGCCCACGCTGAAGGACGAGCGCCTCGTGGCGCTCGAGCACTGCGTGATCCTCCACCACGGAGCCGATGCGGCCCAGGGGCAGCGCTTCGCCTCGCCCGAGGCGCTGGCCCTGTACCGCCTGAACACGCTCGACGCCCAGGTCAAGGGCGCGCTCGAGCACGGAGCTCCCGGCTTCGGTTCCTGAGGCCTGATTGCGAGGCCTGATTGCGAGGCCTGCTCCTCAGGCCGAATGCGGGGTCAAGGGGACGATCGCCGATGCCGATAGGAACTGGTGATGGGCGAGATCGCCATGCCAACTGTTGAACCCCGTGAGACCCGGGCGACTGCGGACGCCTTGGACGACCGTCGCCTGAGCCCTCAGCGGCAGACGGGCGGGCCACAGAACGGCCTTTACCCGCCGCACAACCCGGGGCGCTCCTCGCGGATGATCGGCGAAGTGGTCGTCGACCTCGGCCTCGCGGACCGCGAGACGGTGGACGAGGCGGTGAGCGCCGCCCGCGAGCAGGGCCGTCCGACGGGCCTCGTGCTGGTCGAGCGGGGCATCCTCCGCCACGATCAGCTCGCCCGCGTGGTGGCCGAGCGCTTTGGGCTGGATTTCGTCGACCTGGCCGTCTACGACCTCGACATGGGAGCTACCAACCTCATCAGCGCCGAGACGGCCAAGCGCTACCAGGCGCTGCCTGTCGGCTTCACCGACGACGGCTCGCTGCTGGTGGCGATGGCGAACCCCACGAACGTCCTTACGATCGACGACATCGGGATGATGTCCGGCCGGCGGATCAGGCCGGCGGCGGCATCTGTCGAGGATCTCAACCAGATGCTCACACGGCTCGTGCGCATGGACGAGTCGATCGAGAGCATCGTCGAGGAGGAGGAGGAGCAGGGCGAGCAGGACCTGCTGGTCGACGACGCCGACGAAGGCGCCCCGATCATCAAGCTCGTTCACTCGATCGTCGCCCAGGCTGTCCAGCAGAGCGCATCGGACATCCACGTGAACCCCGAGGAGGGCGACACGCGCGTGATGTTCCGCGTCGACGGCGTGCTCTCACCGGCGGCCACGGTCAAGCGCAAGATGGCCGCGGCGGTCGTCTCGAGGATCAAGATCCTGGCCGAACTGGACATCTCCGAGAAGCGCGTGCCCCAGGACGGGCGCTTCGCGCTGACGGTTGACGGACGCCGGATCGACATCCGTGTCGTCACGCTGCCGCTCGTAAACGGCGAGGGCGTGGTCATGCGCATCCTCGACAAAGGCGTGGTCGTCGAGGACCTGGAGTCCTTGGGCATGCAGCAGGACGATCAGCGGCGGTTCACCCTTGCGATCAACAGACCCAACGGCGCGGTGCTCGTCACGGGCCCCACCGGATCGGGCAAGTCGACCACGCTGTACACGGCGCTGAACGCGCTGAACGACGGCGAACGCAGCATCCTCACGATCGAGGACCCGGTCGAGCAGCGGATCGCGGGCATCAAGCAGATGCAGATCGCGCCCAAGGCCGGGGTCACGTTCGACGTAGGACTGCGCTCGATGCTGCGCGCCGACCCCGACGTGATCATGGTCGGCGAGATCCGCGACCGCGAGACCGCCCACATCGCGGTCGAGGCCGCGCTGACCGGCCACCTCGTGCTCTCAACGCTGCACACCCGCGATGCGCCGAGCGCGCTCGGACGCCTGATCGACATGGGCATCGAGCCCTTCCTGGTCTCCTCTGCCGTCGACTGCATCGTCGCTCAGCGGCTCGTGCGGACGCTGTGCCAGCACTGCAAGCGCCCGCAGACCGTCTCGGACTCCGTGCTCGCCGAGCACGGGCTGGCCGGCGCCGAGCCGTATGAGCCCGTGGGCTGCTCGCGCTGCGGCAACTCGGGCTACCGCGGCCGCATAGGGATCTACGAGGTGATGTCGGTGAGCGAGCCGATCCGCGCCCTGATACTGGAGCGCGCGGCGGTGGACGAGATGGTGAAGGTCGCTGTCGCTGAAGGCATGCTTCGCCTGCGCGACGACGGGTTGCAGAAGGTCCGCGACGGGATCACAACGATCGCCGAGATCGAACGCATGACCAACAGCATGCTGTAGCGGCTTGGGGCGGCATGACGAGCCGCGGTTCGTCCAGTTCCCGCCCCGCCGGGCGCGGGCTCGCCTACCGTGTGAGCGATGAGCGCCTCGCCGCCCGCCTTCCGGACAGGCCGTCGCCTCGTCGGCGTCGCCTGGACGGTGATCGCGGGGAGCTTGCTCCTACCCTGCTTCGCCGCCCCCTCGGCCGGCCTGCAGATGGATGCGCACGCCGTCCCCAGCTCGCACGCCGTCCCGGACGCGCACGCCGGTCCCAGCGAGTACGGCTGCCCGCTGTTCCCGGCGAGCAACACGCTCAACCGGGACATATCCCACGCGCGGGTCGACCCGAACTCGGCCCGCTACATCGCGAGCATCGGCCTCGGCGGCCATCTGCACCCGGATTTCGGGCGCAACCCGAGCTACGGCATCCCCTACGCCGTCGCGGGCGCTCACCAGCCGAGCGTGCCGATCTCGTTCAGCGAATTCGGCGAAGAATCCGAGCCCGGGCCGTACCCGATACCACCGGGCGCCCCGGTGGAGGGGGCCGGGGAAGCGGGCGACCGGCACGTGCTCGTGCTGCAGCAGGGCAGCTGCAAGCTGTATGAGCTCTACTCGGCGCAGCATCGCGGCGCGGGCTGGGAAGCGGGCTCGGGCGCCGTGTTCAACCTGCGCAGCAACGCTCTGCGTCCAGAAGGCTGGACCTCGGCTGACGCGGCCGGCCTGCCGATCATGCCGCTGCTCGTCCGCTATCCGGAGGTTCGCGCCGGACGCATCGAACACGCGCTGCGGATGACCGTTCAGCGCACCCAGCGCGGCTACATCCACCCGGCGACGCACTTCGCCTCCAACAGCTCCGACGCGAGCCTGCCGCCGATGGGACTGCGCCTGCGCCTGCGCGCGAGCTACAGCCTGGCGGGCTTTCACGGCGAGTCGCTCGTGATCCTGCGCGCGCTGAAGCGATACGGGCTGATCGTGGCCGACAACGGCTCCTCGTGGTACATCACAGGAGCGCCGGACCCGCGCTGGAACGATCAGGACCTCGAACAGATCAAGCGTGTCCCCGGCGCGGCGTTCGAAGCGGTCCGCACGGGGCCGATCCACCGACGCGGCTGATCGCGACCCTAGGGCTGGTGGGTGGGCTCGGCCGGAGCCTGCTGCGGCTGCGGCTGCGGCTGTGGCTGTGGCGGAGCCCCAAACGCCTCGGCGGCCTGTTGCTGGGCGGCCGGCGGCGGAGCGGGCTGCGCGGGCGCCTGGACGGCTGGCTGCACGGGGACCGGTGGCTGCTGCGGCGTGGCCTGGGTCAGCGTCGGCTGTTGTTTTGTCTCGCCGCTGATCGAGTCCTTGAATTCGCGCATGCCGCTACCGAGCGAGCGCCCGATCTCCGGTAGCCGCCTGGCGCCGAACACCAGCAGCAGGATCACGACGAGGAATGCGATGTGGAGTGGGTTGTCCAGTCCCATGCGTCCTCTCGAAGTCTAGCTGCGCAGCGTCCTGTGCACCAGCTGCCCGGCCACGATCACCAGTAGGCAGGCGAACGAGTCGCGCAGGAACGTGCCCGACAGCGAGTTCGCGAGCGCGACGCCCCCGGCGGCTCCCGCCACCGACAGGAGTCCCAGCGACAGGGCGTCGTAGCGGCGCACGTTGCCGTAGCGGTCCTGGCGGTAGGTCCCCACGATCGCCACCGGCACGATGGCCAGCAGCGAGGTCGCCTCGGCGTGATGCTGGTTGAGACCCAGGAAGAACACGAGACCGGGGACGAACAGCACACCGCCGCCCACCCCGAGCAGGCCGGCGACGATGCCCCCGGCAAGGCCGATGGCGATCGCGCCGATCATCTGAGCACCAACTCGACGGCGCTCGCGACGAGCACGGCGGCGAACAGCAGCGAGATCGATCGAGCGGGCAGGCGCTGCTGCAGCGAGGTCCCGATCAGCACCCCGGCGACCGCCGGCACCCCGACCAGCATCGCGTCGAGCACGTCGACGTTGCCGTAGAACCCCTGGACGATCGCCGCGAAACCGGCGATGAACACGATCGCAGCAAGCGATGTGGCGGTGGCGCCGCGCTCCTCATAGCCGAGCCACAGCACCAGCAGCGGCACGATCACGGCGCCACCACCCACGCCGAACAGGCCGCTGAACAGGCCCGCCAGCGTGCCGATCGCCATCAGCCTCAGCGAGCGGTTGCGCGACCCTTCAGCGACCACGAACACGAGCGGACAGGCAGGCCACCATGAGCGCCATACTAGACATCGTGTCCCCGGCTGCAACGCTCGTGGAGGCCCTCGAGCCGATCCGCTCAGACCCCGCCCACGCTGCCATCCTGCTCGACATCGACGGCACCCTGGCGCCGATCGTGCGGCACGCCGCCGATGCGCACGTCCCGGAGGCCACCCGCACGTTGCTGATCGAGATCGCCAAGCGCTACCGCATGGTCGGCTGCGTCAGCGGCCGGCGCGCGAGCACCGCCCGCCAGATCGTCGCGATCGGCACGATCGCCTACCTGGGCAACCATGGCGGCGAACTCCTGCGCCCGGGGGCCACCCGCCCGGAGGTCGACGAGGATCTCGCGGCGTGGACAGCGCGCGTGCGCGACTTCGCGGCCCGCGTCTACACCAGCGAGCGCCAGCGGCTGCGGGTGCGTAGCGAGGACAAGGATTCAATCGCGGCGTTCCACTGGCGCGGCGCCCCCGACGAGGAGGCAGCCGCCGAGGCGGTACGCCAGATCGCCGGCAGCGCCCAGGAGGAGGGCTTCGCGGTCCACTGGGGGCGAAAGGTGCTCGAGGTGCGCCCCCCGGTTGTGTTCGACAAGGGCCTCGGGATCGAAGCGTTCCTGCACGGCGGGCCGGCGAGCGCGGCGCTCTACGTGGGCGACGACACGACCGACCTCGACGCTTTCCGCGGACTGCGCGCGCTGGTGGAGTCGCGAGCGCTCGCGAGCGCGATGTGCGTGGCGGTGGCTTCCGATGAAGCGCCTCCCGACCTGGCGCGCGAGGCGGACCTGACGGTCGACGGCCCCGGCGGCGTGCGGAAGCTGCTCGAGGCTCTGCTGTAGCGACGTGCGCTTCGTCGACTTCCTCAGGACCACGGTGCTGCTGAGCGCAGGCGCGTCCACCGCACTGGCGGCTGTGACGGTGCTGGCGGCCGGGACGAACTCCAACGCCAGCGGGCTGCTCGTGCCGATCTCGGTGGGCTGGTGGCTGATCGCGACCGTGGTCGGCATGCTGATGGGCAGGCGCGCCCAGACGAGCCCTCCGATCGCGCGCCTCTTGTCCAGCGCGCGCGCGAGCACCACGCTGCCCGAGCATCACCCGAGCGCGATCCTGATCAACCGGCTGTGGCCGCTCTTGGCGTTCACGCTGCTCTCCGGCGGCCTGGCCTTTCTCGCTCCCCAGATCCCCGGCATCGCGGCCGGATTCGCGATCATCTGGGCGCTCGCCTGGCGCCATCAGGACGCGGCGGTCGAGGCGATCGAGGAGCGGGACGGAGCCTGCTTCTACGTGCGGCGCACCTCGCCCGTACGGCCCATGTCGCTCCTACGCACGCCCGGCTTCGCCGCTTTGCGTCCTGAGCGCGTGAACGGCGCCGTGACCTGAGATGGGCGCGGCCGGTCCGGTCGACGTGCTGATCGTCTCGCTCGGCTCCACAGCAGGGCTTCGCAGCGCCGACGAGCAGCTTCAGGATTCGCTTCAGCGCGGGGGCGCGAGCGTGGCGATAGCCCGCGCCCAGGCGCCCGCGCAGCTCCCCACGCTGATGCTCACCGACCTCGGCTGGGCGCGCGCGGCCAGGACCGCGGCGCGAGCGATGCTCGCGGAGCTGGAGCGCTTCCCGCCACGGGCGATCGTGTACTCCTCAACCACCGCTGCGCTCCTGTGGCCCCGCCCGGGGGCGATCCGCTTCGACGCCCCCTCGGCCGGCAACCGGCCCGGTCGCCATGGGCTGTGGCAGCGTCCGCTCGAGCGCCGGCGGCTGGGCCAGGCGCCGCTGCTGCTGCCGTGGAGTGAGGGTGGGCTGCGCGAGGCGCCGGCGCCCGCCGGCAGCGGCGGACGTGCGCTCGTGCTGCCCGTCTCGGTGGAGCGCTCCGGTCCGCTCGAGCCCGTCCGCGACATCGCGGCAATCACCTACGCGGCGAACCCCGCGAAGAAGGGCCTGGACCGGGTGCTCGCCGCCTGGCGGCGGGTGCGCGCCGAGCGCCGCTCCGGTCCCTCCGAGGAGCTCGTCGTGGCGGGCGCCTCCGCGCAGGAGCTGCTGCGCGCGGGTGTCGAGGTGGACGGGGAGGAGGGGGTACGCGTCATCGGCGCGCTTGCCCGCGAGGAGTACCGGGCGCTCGTGCGCCGGGCACGCGTGTTCGTGTGCGCGCCACGCCGCGAGGACTACGGGATCGCCCAGCTGGAGGCGCTCGCCGACGGCTGCCTGCTGGTCAGCACTCCGGCGCCCGGACCCTACGTCGCCCTGCCGATCGCGCTCGAGCTCGACCCGCGTCTGATCGACGATGACCTCGCGGGAGCGCTTCGCTTGGCGTTGGACGACCCCCTGGACGGCTATGCGACGCGCGCCCGCGACGCGCTCGCGCCCTTCACCGGTGAGGCGCTCGACAGGCTCGTGGCGCGGGAGCTACTTCCGCGCCTGCTGGCGTAGCTCGCGCAGCTGGCGCCAGGAGCGCGTGTTGGCGACCTGCTCCTTGGTCAACCAGGCGCGGCGCGCCGTGGCCACGCCCCAACGCATGTTCTGAAGGGTGCTCGTGCGGTGGGCGTCGGAGTCGATCACGATCAGCACGCCCGCGCGCGCTGCCGCGCGCGCATTCACGTCTGAGAGGTCGCGCCGATCAGGGTTGGCGTTGATCTCGAGCATCGTCCCCGTCCGCGCCGCCGCCGCGAAGACCGCGTCGAGGTCGATCTGGTAGGGGGCGCGGCGTTCGATCAGTCTGCCCGTCGGATGGCCGATCGCGTCGACGAGCGGGTGCTCGATAGCCGTGATCATCCGCTCTGTCATCGCCTGTTCGCTCATCCCGAAGGAGGTGTGGACGCTCGCGATGACCCAGTCGAGCTGCTCGAGCAGCTCGTCCTCGTAGTCGAGCGAGCCGTCCGGGAGGATGTTGACCTCGCTGCCGGCCAGCAGCTCGAATCCGTCGATGCGCTCGCTGGACTCCCGCACCATCCCGATCTGGCGGCGCAGCTGCTCGGGTGAGACCGCGTCGCCGAATCCGTGGGTCGCCGAGTGGTCGGTGATCGCCAGGTAGTCATAGCCGCGCTCGCGCGCCGCGAGCGCCATCTCGTCGATCGTGTTGTGCCCGTCGGAGGCCACCGTGTGGCTGTGCAGGTCCCCGCGGATGTCCTCTGAGCAGATCAGGCGCGGCAGCGCTCCGCTGCCGGCGGCCTCCAGCTCGCCGCGGTTCTCCCGCAGCTCCGGCTCGATGTAGTCGAGCCCGAGGTGGCGGTAGACCTCCTGCTCGGTCCTACACGTGTGGCTGATCCCGGTGGCGTCGTCGAGGATCCCGTACTCCGAGACATGCAGGCCACGTCTCACCGCCGCTTCGCGCAGCGCCGCGTTGTGCGCGCCCGAGCCCGTGAAGTGCTGGAGCAGGTTGCCGAGCTGCTCGGGGGCCGCGATCCTCAGGTCGACCCCGATGCCGGAGTGAGTGCGCCCCTTCGCTCCCGCCTTGCCGGCCGAGGTCACCCGCTCGATCTCCTCGAGCTTGGCCAGGCTCTTGGCGAGCGTGGTGGGGCGGCTGGTGATGGCGATGAGGTCGATGTCCTTGACGGTGTCGGCCTGCCTGCGGATCGAGCCCGCGAGCTGCACGTGCGTGCCCGTCCCGCCCAGGCGCTCGAGCCCCGCGACGAGCGCCTCTCCGATTTCGATCGCCCGTGCGAGCAGGATGCGGGGCGCCGCACGGCCCGCCGGACGGCTCTCCATCGCGTCGAGCGCCTCGAGGACGCTCGCTTCGAGCTTCGGGCCGAGACCCCGCACCGTGCGCAGGCGCTCGCCGAGCACGGCCTCGCGCAGGGCGTGCGGCGAGTCGATCCCCAACTCGGAGTGCAGCAGTCGCGCACGCTTGGGTCCCAGGCCGGGAAGGTGGGTGATCGCGATCAGGCCCGCGGGGAACTTCGCGCGCAGCCTCTCCGCCGAGGGGATCGTGCCGGTGTCGAGCAGCGTGAGGATCTTCTCCTGCAGGGTCCTGCCGATGCCTGCAAGCTCCACGGCGCGCCCCTCGCGGGCGAGCGCGGCGACCGACACTGAGGCCTCACGCACGGCCTTGGCGGCGGCGCGGTAGGCGAGCACGCGGTGGACGATGGCGCCGTCGAGCTCGTACAGGTCGCCCAGCTCCTCGAACGCTTCGGCGATGGCGGTGTTCGACAGCTCGGGCTCGGCCACGGGCATCAGGGTAGGCCAGGCGTCACGCGGCGCCGGGTGAGGGCTGCGGGAATCTCCGGCACGCTCTAGGGTACGCCGATCCATGTCCGGTGAGCCCTGGCTGATACTGCCCACGTACAACGAGGCCGAGAACCTGAACGCGATCGTCTCGGCCGCGGGCGAGGTGCTCGCAGGCGCGGCCGCCGACGGGTTTCGCGTGCTGGTCGTGGACGACGGCTCACCCGACGGCACGGGCAGGCTGGCCGATCAGCTCGCCGCTGAGCACGAGTGGGTGGAAGTGCTTCATCGCACCGAGAAGAACGGCATCGGGCCCGCATACCTGGCTGGCTTTCATCACGCGCTCGAGCGGGGCGCGGGGTATGTGATTGAGATGGACTCCGACTTCTCACACGACCCCGCCGATCTGGCTCGGCTTCTCCAGGCCGTCCACGACGGCGCCGATCTCGCGCTCGGCTCCCGCTACGTGCCGGGCGGCGGCGTCAGCGACTGGGGCATGCTCAGACGATTCATCAGCGAGGGCGGTTCCACGTATGCACGGCTCGTGCTCGGACTGCGCGTGCGCGACCTCACGGGCGGCTTCAAGTGCTTCCGCCGCGAGGTGCTCGAGGCGATCCACTTCGACAGCGTGCGCTCGCGCGGCTACGCCTTCCAGGTCGAGCTCACCTATCGCGCTGTCCAGGCGGGCTTTCGCGTGGTCGAGGTGCCGATCGTCTTCCGCGACCGTCAGCTCGGAGAGAGCAAGATGTCCTGGCGCATCGCCGTCGAGGCGATGTGGCTGGTGCCGCGCCTGCGCTTCAGGTAGCAGGCCGAACAGCCTTTGGTCACGGCGCTCCGCCCGGCGTCCGGGAGCGGGCTGCCCAGCGATTCGGGTCGGGACCCGTCGCTGCTGCCTCTTCGGCCTCGCGATCCGACGATGGGATGACATGATCTCCCGCGGGGTTCTTCAAGCTGTTCGATCGGGGGTACGTCATGGCAGGCGAAGCAGACGAGAGTGCAGCGCACGAGGACGGCTCGCCCGGGCCCAGGGCTCTGCTCATGCAGGAAGTGGCTGCGCAGATGGATGCCATCGAAGCCGAGTTCGGCGACAGCTTCGAGATCGGGCGCGTCATAACGGTCGTGGAGGTTCGCAAGGCAGACGACGACGTCGAACTCCGCGTCCGGTCCGGGGAGTATCCGTGGGTCGCCCTGGGAATGCTCGAGACAGCGAAGAAAATCGTGGAAGGCATGGGCGGCTGAGGGTCCGACGGCCCTGCGACCAGGCGCACCGCCGCGATGCGCCGGCGATGGCCGCAGGTATCGCGGATCACATCTGGACGGCCGAGGAGATCGTAAGGCTGGCCGATCAGACAGACGGGGAGCCCGCGGGACAAGTGGGACAAGCGGGCTCCCCGTCTAGAGGGCCAAGGATGGAACGGGGTGAACAATACTGAAAAACTGGCTGCCCAGCCAAACTGATTACACCACCCCGGGAGACCCTTCCTTCATTTTGTATAGTGAGTGGCAAGCGACCAAGGAGACCCCCCCAATGCCAGGCACCCTCACCCAGATCACCGACAACAACTTCGACGCCGAGGTCCTCGAGGCCGAGGGTCCCGTGCTCGTCGATTTCTGGGCTCCGTGGTGCGGTCCCTGCCGCGTCGTGGCACCCGTCCTCGAGGAGATCGCAGCCGAGCGTCCCGACCTGCGCATCGTCAAGCTCGACATCGACGAGAACCCGCAGACCGCCGCCCGCTTCCAGGTGCTCTCGATCCCGACGTTGATCCTCTTCAAGGCAGGACAGCCGGTCAAGACCGTCGTGGGCGCCTACCCCAAGAAGAAGCTCGAGCAGGAGCTGGAGCCGGTCCTAGCCTGAGGATGTGGGCCGCGCGACGCGCAGGCTGATGCTCAGACGCAGGCCGTCGATCTCGGCCTGCTCTGAGTGGTCCATCGTGGCGGAGCTCGTCCCCGTTCCGTCTCCGAGCTCGAGCGCCAGCGCGAGCGTCTCGCCCACCAGGTAGTCGCGGTGCGCATCGGCCGCCGCGAGCAGCGCCTCGTCGCCTCCCAGCGCCAGATCGATCCGGTCCTCGACCTGCAGGCCCGCGCCCTTGCGCGCGTTCTGCACGGCGTGCACGATCTCGCGTGAGCGGCCCTCCGCGAGCAGCGCCTCGTCGATCGCCAGGTCGAGCGCCACCGCGTGGGCGCCCTCGCGCTCGACGCTGTAGCCCTCGGGCGCGCGCATCGTGAGGATCAGCTCCTCGGCCGTCAGCGTGTGCTCCTTGCCCGCCACCGCTATTCCGATCTGGCCACCGTCTCGCAGCACCTGCGCCACGTGCGCGGGGTCCAGCGCCGCGATCGCCTCCGCGGCGAGCGGCATGCCCTTGCCGAACCGCGGTCCCAGCGTGCGGTAGTTGGCCTTGACCTCGTAGCTGCCCAGCTCATCAGCCGCCGCGACGAACCGGACCGTCCTGACGTTCAGCTCCTCGCGCACCACGTCCGCCAGGCGTTCGATCGCCTCGCGCTCGCGGCCGTCCGCCACCACGACCGCCTCGCCGAGCGGCTGGCGCACCTTGATCTTGGCCTTCCCGCGCGCCCCCAGCCCGAGGCGGACCGTCTCGCGCGCCAGCGCCATCGCCCGCTCCAGCTCCTCATCGCGCGCCGCCACATCCGCTCCCTTGGGGAAGTCGCACAGGTGCACGCTGGCCAGCGTGCCGTCGAGGTTCTCATAGATCTCATCCGCGATGAACGGGCAGAAGGGCGCGAGCAGCTTGGCCACCGTCAGCAGGCACGTGCGGAGCGTCTCGAACGCCGCCGTCTCGCCGTCCCAGAAGCGCCTGCGTGAGCGGCGCACGTACCAGTTGGACAGCTCGTCCACCAGGCCCGCGATCGCCCTTCCCGCCGACGTCGCGTCGTAGGCGTCCAGGCGCTCGGCCACCAGCTCGGCCGTGCCCGCGGTGCGCGACAGCGCCCAGCGGTCCAGGTCGCGATCGGCGCCGTCCGGCGCCTTCGCCGGTGACCCCGTCAGCTCGTCCGCCGACGCGTGGGCGTAGAGGACGTAGAAGTAGTACGTCGACCACAGCTGCTTGAGGAACAGGCGCACCCCCTCGCCGATCGTCTCCGCCGAGAAGCGGTATCCGTCCCACGGCTGCTTGGAGGTGAAGAAGTACCAGCGAAACGCATCCGCGCCATACGTGTCGAGCACCTGCCACGGCTCCACCGTGTTGCCTTTGGACTTGGACATCTTCTGGCCCTCCTCGTCGAGGATCAGGCCGAGGCAGACCACGTTCCTGTACGGCGCCGGCTGCGACAGCAGCGTGGCCACCGCCAGCAGCGAGTAGAACCAGCCGCGCGTCTGGTCCTGCGCCTCGCAGATGAAGTCCGCCGGGAAGCTCTCCTCGAAGACCGCCTCGTTCTCAAACGGGAAGTGGTGCTGGGCAAACGGCATCGCGCCCGAGTCGAACCACACGTCGATCACCTCCGGCACGCGTCTCATCGGCTGCCCGCACGCCCCCTCGCCCTCGTCGTGCCGACAGGGGAACTCCAGCGCGTCCACATACGGGCGGTGGTGGTCCTCCAGCGCCGACCCCGAGCGCTCCTCGAGCTCCGCGAAGGAGCCGATCACGTGGACGTGCCCGCGCGCGCAGCGCCACACAGGCAGCGGCGTGCCCCAGTAGCGCTCGCGTGAGAGCGCCCAGTCGACGTTGTTCTGCAGCCAGTCCCCGAAACGCCCGTGCTTGACGTGCTGCGGGTGCCAGCCCACCGTCTCGTTGGCCGCCAGCAACTCATCGCGCAGCTTCGAGGTGGCGATGTACCACGAAGGTTTCGCGTAGTACAGCAGCGGCGTGCCGCAGCGCCAGCAGTGCGGATATGAGTGCTCGTAGTCGCGAACCTCCAGCAGGAGCCCGCGCTCGCGCAGGTCCGCGATCAGCTCGTCGGTCAGCGCCGGGTCCTTCACGAAGCGACCCTCGTAGGAGTCGCCGTGACGATCGAGCACGCGAGCGTCGTAGGTGCCGTCGGGCCTGACGGGGTTGTACAGCGTGTGCGCCTGCGTGGGGTCGAACGGCACCTGCGACGAGGCCGCCGCCACGCGGTAGTCGTCCTCACCGAACGCCGGCGCCAGATGCACGATTCCCGTGCCGTCCTCCGTCGTCACGAAGGCGTCCGCCAGGATCGGCAGACCGCCAGGCCTGCGGTCGTTCAGGTTGAAGATAGGACCGCGATAGTGCCCGTAGCGCTCGACCAGCTCGGAGCCCGTGAACCGCTCGAGGACCTCGCTGCGCTCACCGAGCACCGGCTGCACGCGCGCGTCGGCGAGCACGAATATCTCATCCGCGACCCGCACTCTCGCGTACCTGGCCGTGGGCGAGACCGCCACCGCCACGTTGCCGGGCAGCGTCCACGGGGTGGTCGTCCATACGAGCAGCCGATCCTCGCCGCCGCTCACGGGCAGCTTCAAGAAGACGCTCGGATCGACCACGTCGCGATAGCCCAGCGCCACCTCGTGGGAGGACAGCGTCGTCTCACAGCGCGGGCAGTACGGCACGACCTTGTGGCCCTCATACAGCAGCCCCCGCCCGTCGATCTGCGCCAGCGCCCACCACACCGACTCGATGTAGCTCTCATCGAGCGTCCGGTAGGCGTTCTCCAGGTCCAGCCAGAACCCGATCCGTTCTGTCAGTCGGTCCCACTCCTGCAGGAACGTGAACACCGACGCGCGGCACTCCGCGTTGAAGCGCTCGATCCCGATCTTCTCCTCGATCTCCGCCTTCGAGGAGATCCCCAGCTTCTGTTCCACCGCGATCTCCACCGGCAGGCCGTGGCAGTCCCAGCCGCCCTTGCGCTCCACGCGGAAGCCGCGCATCGTCTGGAAGCGCGGGTAGATGTCCTTGAACACCCGCGACAGCACGTGGTGGGATCCCGGCGGGCCGTTTGCCGTCGGCGGCCCCTCGTAGAACACCCACTGCTTCGCGCCCGCCCGCATCCGCAGCGACTCCGCGAACACGTCCCGCTCGCGCCAGCGCTCGAGGACCTCCAGCTCGAGCGCCGGCAGCTCCTGGCGAGGGTCGACCTCGTGGCGGGGCATCAACGGGTGTGCTGGACGGTCGCTCACGGGGCGGCCCATTGTAGGTGCGCGCTCACACGCCGAGCCCTCGCCGAGCGTCGCCCGCGCCGGCCCCGAGCACGGCCTCGATCTCAGCGCAGCCGCGGAGCTCGAGCGAACAGCCCGCTCAGGCGACCGCTCCGCGGATCAGCCGCGCCGCCCAGCGGCGTCAGTCCGAGTGCTTGCTCGATCGTCCCCAGCACCCCGAAGTGGTCCACCGGCGTGTCCTCGCGCGCCCCACGACGCACCTCCGGGCCGGCCACGATCGTCGCCACCCGGCCCCCGGCGGCGCGCCCGCAGCAGCCGTCGTCAGAGCTCCCCTCATCCCAGCTCAGCACCAGGAAGCCGTGCGGCCCGAGCTCGCGCAGCAGCGCCGGGACCGTGCGAGCGAGGAACCTGTCTCCCGCCGCCACGCCGCAGTCGTGGCCGTCATCGCACAGGTTCGGCGAGATCCACACGTAGGTCGGCAGACGCCCTGCGCGCAGATCCCCGGCGAGCCGTTGAAAGCCGACGAGTCGCTCGCAGCGCCGTGGGGAGCGCGCGATGTCCGTGTAGTAGGCGAACGGGTTGTGCTTCTTCGCATACCCGCCCGCCTGTGCCCCCCCGAAACACGGCCGGGGCACGTCCTCGAGGTACGCGCGCCAGGAGATCCCCGCGCCTTCGAGCTCATCGACGATGTTCGTCGCCGAGACCACGCAGCCGGTGCAGTCGGAGGTGATCCCATGGGTCGATCCGCCCGTCAGCGCCAGGTAGTTCGGTAGCGAGGGGTGGGTGATCGCGAAGCTCTGCGTCGCCAGGCCGTAGCGGCGGGCGAGCGCGTTGACGTAGGGAGCCGAGGAGCTGCCGATCACTTCCCCGTACTCCGCGTTCTCCATCAGCAGCACCACCACATGCGAGTCGTGCGAGGTGGGGAGCGCCGCCGGCGGGCCCAGCGACAGCGCCGTCCCCGGACCGGTCCGCCCGCATCCGGCGATCACCGCCAGCCCCGCAATCAGCGCGCACGCCATCACGACCGCAGAGCGGCGCGGCGAAATGGATGGGCGGCGGGCGGGCACGGTGAGCTCGCTTCGATCCTACGATGGAGCCGTGCGCCTACGCCTCTACCACCACCCCGACGGCGCCCGCGTGGCCTACCGAGAGCTCGGCGCCGGTCCTGGGCTCGCGCTGCTGCACTCCGGGCTGCTCTCCCACAAGGAGTGGGAGCCCGTCGTCGAGCATCTCGCCGATCGCTTCCGCGTCGTGCTCCCCGACCTGCCGCTTCACGGCGACTCGGAGGACCGTCCGCGCCACCCCTACACGCTCGACTGGTTCGCCGAGGTCCTCGGCGGGTTCGCCGCCGAGGTGCTCGGGCCCAAACCGCTCCTCGCCGGCCACGACGCCGGTGCCGAGATCCTCCTGCACGCCGCCCTGAACGGGCATTGCCGGCCCGCCCGCATGGTCCTCATGCCCAACCGCCTGCACGCCCCGCCGACCTACCCGGGCAAGCGCATGGCCTGGCAGCTCGCGACCCAGGCCGCCGCAGTCCCCGGGCTGGACAGGCTGCTCTCCCACGCCGCCCGCGCTGTGTTCACGCCCGAGCGCGGCCTCGGCCTGTCCGCTCGCTCGAACCTCGCCGCGACCGACCTGTTCCGCCACGCCTTCGCCGACGTTCCCGGCAACTCCAGCCTCGCTCGATCCTGGGCCAAGTGCGCGCGCAGCTGGCCGCGCGGCGCACAGACGCATCTGCTCGAGCAGTATCCGCGCCTGGACATGCCCGTGCTCCTCTTGTGGGCCGATCAGGATCGGCTGCACCCGCTGGCCACCGCCGAAGAGGCGCTGAAAGCGCTGCCCCGCGGGCAGCTGCGCGTGCTGCAGAGCACCGGCTTCCTGATGGCCTACGACGACCCCGTGGGCCTCGCCCGCGAGCTCGCCGCGTTCTGCGGGTAGGGTTCAGCCCCCAAAGGTCCCGGTGGAACACCACGTGCGCGCCGCGCCGCGGTCGGGAGCCTTTCCACGTAGCACTGCCCTTGTGACGAGGAGACCAAATGCCAAGCGATAAGCAGCTGTGGGGCGGGGAGACCGCCAAGGCCGTCGAGAACTTCCCGATCTCCGGCGAGACCGTGCCCGTGTCGGTGATCCACTGGCTGGCCCGCCTGAAGGGCGCCGCCGCCGCCGTCAACGGCGAGCTCGGACTGCTCTCCAAACGCAGCGCCTCCCGCATCGAGAAGGCTGCCGCCGAGATCGCCGCGGGCAAGCACGACGGCCAGTTCCCGATCGATGTCTTCCAGACCGGCTCGGGCACCTCGACGAACATGAACGCCAACGAGGTCATCAGTCGGCTGGCCGGTGACGGCGTGCACCCCAACGACCACGTCAACATGGGACAGTCCTCCAACGACGTCTTCCCCTCCGCCGTGCACCTCGCCGCGCTCGACGTCGCCCAGAACGAGCTGCTGCCCGCGCTCAAGCAGCTCGAGCGCTCGTTCTCGAAAAAGGCCAATAGCTTCCACAACGTGGTCAAGGCCGGGCGCACCCACCTGATGGACGCCGTGCCCGTGACCCTCGGCCAGGAGTTCTCCGGCTACGCCGCGCAGCTCGCCCTCGGCCAGGAGCGCGTGCAGGGCGCGCTGGTGCACGTCGGGCAGATCCCGCTCGGCGGCACCGCGACGGGCAACGGCCTGAACACCCACCCCAGGTTCGCCGAGAAGGTTCGCGCGCGCCTGAAGAAGCAGTCCGGCCTCAAACAGATCGCCGCGCCGCTTGACCCGTTCGAGGCGCAGGCCAACCGTGACGCGCTCGTCGAGCTCTCCGGCGCGCTGAAGGTGCTCGCCGTGTCGCTGACCAAGATCGCCGGCGACCTCGCCCTGATGGGCTCCGGCCCCCGCGCCGGCATCGGCGAGATCTTCCTGCCCGAGCTGCAGAAGGGCTCCTCGATCATGCCCGGCAAGGTCAACCCCGTGATCCCCGAGGTCGTCCTGCAGGTCTCAGCGCAGGTGATCGGCAACGACGCCGCCATCACCGTCGGCGGGCTGCAGGGTCAATTCGAGCTCAACGTTCGCATCCCCCTGATCGCCCGCAACCTGCTGCAGTCGCTGCACCTGCTGAGCGCCGCGTCGCGCGTCTTCGCCGAGAAGTGCGTCGACGGCATCCAGGTCAACAAGGCCGGCGCGCAGGCCTCCGCCGGGGCGACCCTGGCCGTCGCCACCGCGCTGAACGGCGCGATCGGCTACGACAAGGCAGCGGTCATCGTCAAGAAGGCCACCGCCTCCGGGCGTCCTCTGCGCGAGGTCGCCATCGAGGAGGGCGTCGACGCCAAGCTGTATGACGAGACGATCGACCTCCGGAGAATCGCGCGGGGCAACAAGGGGTAGGCGTCTGTCGTGGTGAGCCCACGCGCCGTGACCGCGACCGCGACCCTGCTGGCCACACTGGCCGCGCCGGGTCCCGCCAGCACGGTGTGTGGGCCGGCCGCGCCCGAGGTGCTCGCCCGGGCCGCCGGAATGGTAGCCACGCGAATCTACGCCAGTGAGCTCGCCGGGTCTGAGACGCGCAGCGACCAGCGCCAGGTGGAGAGCTATGCCCCGCTGCTGAGCGCCGTCGCGAGCCACGATCGCACAGCGGTCAACGCCGCAGTCACACGCCTCGTGTACTCGCACACACACGCGGTGCGCCTGCGCGTCATCAGCGGCTCCACCGTGCTCGCCGACGTCGGCGGCCCCTACGTACTCGCGCCCGTCGGCGGCACCCTGCGGCTCCACGGCCGCTCGATCGGCCGCTACGTCCTCTCGGTCCAGGACGACCTCGGATACGTCAAGCTCGTGACACGCTTCCTCGGCGTGCCGCTGGTCATGCGGGTGGGCTCCCGGGGGGTGCCCGTCGAAGGGCTGCTCGCGCCCGGCCCGCCGAACATCCCCCAGCACGGTCCGGTCACCTACCGGCACGTCCTCTACGAGGCGTTCTCCTTCAGCGCCCGCTCCTTCCCTGCAGGTCCCGTGCGCGTCTCGCTGCTCGTGCCGGTGCCCGGCTCGCTGTCGGTCAAGAGCTGCGCCGCGATCAGGAGCGCCGAGCTCGCGCGCGCCGCTCAACTGATATCGCGGCGCTTCAAGCTCTCACCGGCGAGCTTCGCGAGCTACATCAAACTGACGAGGACCCTCACCGGCGGCCTCATCTACATCCGGGCCGGCGCCCGCCAGCTCGCGGGCAGCACGTGGCCGGGGCCGTCGCGGCTGCCGAGCGCGGGCTCGATCAGTTACCAGGGGAGGAGCTATCGGGTGTCCTCGTTCCCCGCTCCCACCTCCGTGGGGCGGGTGCGCGTCTACCAGCTGGTGAGCACTTAGCCTGGCCCGCGCGCGCATGCCCGAGCGCCCGCGAGACGGCGCTTTCAGACCTGCGGCAGCGCCTTGAACAGGCGCGCGAGCACCACGACCGCCGACTTGGGTTGGCCGGCGTAGGTGAACAGGCCCTTCTGGTTGAGCCCTTCGATCAGCTTGACGTTCGGGAGCACGTGGTGGATCGAGCCGCCGTTGAACGTTGGGTTGAGTGGGTAGTCGCGGAGCACCCACACGAGCATCGCGGTGACGCGCGGGTCGGCCTCGTAGACGGCGACGTGCTCGGCCAGCAGCCGCGCCTGGAAGGCATAGCCGCCGGGGGCGCTCGGTGGGTTCAGGCCGTTGGATTCGGCGCCGAACTCGCTGATGACCAGCACCTTGCCGGCGAACGTCCGCTCCATCGCCGCCAGCCGCGCGCGCATCCGTGCAGCCAGCTGTGCCGGCGTGTCTCCGGGGGAGTCATACCAGCCCGAGTAGTCCGTCTCGGCGATCGCGTCGGCTTCGGAGTAGAGCGCCCCGGCGTGCGCCGGAGGGTGATCGCCCCACACGTCCACCGCCACCATCCTGGTCGGGTCGTTGGCGTGCAGCCAGTGGGAGATCGTGCGCACGTACTGGACCTCCTGGCTGTCGAACCCGTTGCCCGCGACCTCGTCGACGAGGTTCCAGGCGAAGATCGACGGATGCAGCTCCGCCGCCACAGCCGCCGTGCGCGCCTGCTGCTCGGCGTCGGCGAGTAGGCGCGGACTGTTCGAGTACCAGTTGCCGGCGCCTTCGACCGGTCCGATCCCCTGCCACACGAGGATGCCCGCCGCGTCGAGCCGTTCGAGCAGCGCCGGGTCCAGCGGGTGCTGGGCGCGCGCCGCATTCGCGCCGATGGCCTTCAGCTCGGCGACGATCGCGCTCTGGTCGGCCGGCGTCAGCGCGTCGCCGTGTCCGCGCGTGTCCTCCTGGACGGTCGCGCCGTGGAGGCGCAGCAGCCGTCCGTTGAGGTAGAGGCGGCCTCCATGCCACCTCAGCTGGCGCAGCCCGATGCGGGCCGTATAGCTGCTCTCGCCGCCGACCGCCAGCTCGAGCTGGTAGAGGCTGGGGCTCGCCGGCGACCACAGCGCTGGTTCAGTGACCGTCGCGCTCGCCGTCGCGGTGGCCGACTGGCCGTGCGCGAGTTCGACGCCCGCGAAGATCAGCGGGACCGTCTGGGCGCCGTGGAGCAGCGACCCTTCGGGCACGATGATGCGGCGGTGGCCGTAGTTGCGAACCAGCACGCTCACCTTCACCGTCGCCTGTTCGGCGACTCGCGTGTCGGGCGTGAGCGTGGTCTGCACGGTCGGGCTCGCCAGCTCGCTTTCGCCGAGCGGGCGCACGTCCACCTCGCCGTTCAGTCCGCCCCAGTTGAACCACGTGCGGTGAAAGCCGGCGCGCGACTGCTCGCCGGGGTTGCGCCAGTCGGTGCGCACGACCACCGAATGCATGCCCGGGGTCAGCTTCCTGCGCATTTCAAACGGCAGGTAGGAGCCCGTGTGCGAGCCGAGCGCGATCCCGTCCACCCACACGCTGGCCCGGAAGTTCGCCGACTGGAAGCTCAGGGCATAGGTGCCCGCCTGCTGCGCCCGGAAGCTGGTGCGATACCACGCCACCGAGCCTTCGTAGTTGCGCACGCCCGCTACCCCGGTGTATTGGGTGGGGTTGGCCACATTCGGGACGCTCACCGAGGCGCCGCTGAAGCCGCCGTGCGCCCAGCCGAGCGACATGCCGCTGTTGGTCGGGTCCGTGCGCAGCGTCCAGCGCGTCAGCGGCGCCCGTCCGCCCGGGCCTTCGAAGATCAGCGTCTGGCTCAGCGGCGCTTCGGCCGCAGTGACGTTGCTCGCCAGGGCCATGCACGCGATCAGCACGACGAAGATGGGTTTCATCAGGGCACTGGGCATGATCATGGGTGGTCCCGGGGCGCGCTCGAGCATTCCAGCGCGATACCCGCTCTCTCGTTCAACAACATGCGACCGCGTTCAGAGCGCCGCCGGGAGCGCCGGTTCGTGGGCGGTCGCCAGCAGTCCCTCCAGTAGCACGCGCGCGCCCGCCTTGGACAGGGGTTCGTTCAGGTTGCCGCACTTGGGCGACTGCACGCACGACGGGCAGCCGCTTCGGCACGGGCACTCTGCGATCAGGCGGTGGGCGTCGCGGCAGAGCTCCTCGAACCGCGCAAAGGCCGTGTGGGCTATGCCGATGCCGCCGGGATGGCCGTCGTAGAGGAAGATCGTGGGGACGCCCGTCTGGGGGTGGAAGTTCGTGGAGAGCCCGCCGATGTCCCAACGGTCGCACATCGCGATCAGCGGCAGCACCGCGATCTGGGCGTGCTCGGTGGCGTGCAGCGCGCCCAGCAGCGTCTCGAGCGGGACCGCGTCCGCCGGGCCGCCCGCCTGCTCCCCCGCCGACTCGTCCGCTCCCCGACCCAGCCGTCCGGGCTGTGTGCGCCCGATCGGCAGCTCGAACCACAGCGCCTGCGTGGGGAAGCTCGTGGGCGGCAGCTCGAGCGCGAAGATGTCCACCTGGGCGTGGTCTGAGAGCCGCCTGCGCTGGTAGGCGAGCACGGTGTCCGTGACGCTCACCTCGCCGAAGGACAGGGTCACCCCGAGCGTCTCGCGCCGATCGAGCAGGCGGACGATCTCGGTGTCGGTCTCGCGCTTGGGCTGCGTGTACCAGTCCCCGTCGAAGGGCGCCACGAGCGCACGCCGGCGCTCGAGGTCGAGCTCGCGCACCTCGTAAGAGTGGCCGAGGTGCATGTAGATGGCGCCCTCGTGGACAGTCGAATGGGCTCGCGCCGCCTCCGTCGAGCCGAGCAGCTCGCCCGATGACACATCCACGATCGCAAAGCTCTCGGCCGAGACCGAGCGCAGCGAGACCTCCGCGGCCGGGTAGCCGCCGGGGTGACGCGGCACATACGTGCGCGCCGCAGCGCCGCGGCGGCGCAGCTCGCCGGCGCTCTCCAGCAGCTCCGCGTGGGCCTCCCAGCGCGGGCCCAGGAACTCCGCGTCCTCGCCGTCGAGCGGACCCTCGTGCGCCGCGCACAGCAGGTGCGAGCGGAAGATCAGGGCGCTCTCGTGGTCGAGGATCGCCGCCTCGACCGGCCGGTCGAGGAACTCTTCGGGGTGGCGGCAGAAGAACTGGTCGAGCGCGTCCTCGCCCGCCACAAAGACCGCGAGTCCCCGCCCGCGCCGGCCAGCGCGGCCCCACATCTGGCGCAGGGACGCGACGGTCCCCGGGAACGTCACCACCACGGCCGCGTCCAGCTCGCCGATGTCGATGCCGAGCTCCAGGGCGTCTGTGGTGATCACCGCGCGGAGCTCGCCGCGCGTGAGGCGGCCCTCGAGCTCGCGCCGCTGCTGGGAGGTGTACCCGGCGCGGTAGGGCACAACGAGCTCCGCGAGCTCCGGATGGGTGCCCTCGAGATCCTGCTTGACCAGCCGGCTGAGCACCTCGACGCCCTTGCGCGACTTCATGAAGCAGATCGTCCGTGCGCCGTCGCGCGCGAGCCGCGCGAGCAGCTCGGCCGCCTCGGCGAGCGCCGAGCGGCGCGTTCCCAGCCTCTCATCAGTCAGGGGCGGGTTCCACACCGCGATGCGCCGCTGCGGCGCGGGCGAACCGTCCTCATCGATCAGGCGCACGTCCTGTAGGCCGGTGAGCCGTTCGGCGAGATCGACGGGGTTGGCGATCGTGGCGGAGGTCAACAGGAAGCGCGGCGCGGTGCCGTACGCGGCCGCGATGCGGCGCAGCCGGCGCAGCACGTTGGCGACGTGCGAGCCGAACACACCGCGATAGACATGGGCCTCGTCGATCACCACCACGGCCAGGTTCGCGAACAGGTCCGCCCAGGCCGCGTGGTTGGGAAGGATGCCCACGTGGAGCATGTCCGGGTTGGTGAGCACCACATTGGCGCTCTTGCGGATCTGCGCGCGCGCCTCCCGGGGGGTGTCGCCGTCGTAGATCGCCGGTCGCACGCGTTTGGTCAGGCCGAACGACGCCAGCGCGCGGGCCTGGTCCTGGGCGAGCGCCTTGGTCGGATACAGGTAGAGCGCGCGCGCACGGGCTTCCCTGCAGAGCACGTCGAGGGTGGGCAGGTTGAAGCACATCGACTTTCCCGACGCCGTGCCCGTCGTGACGATCGTCGCTCCCTCCCAGGCTGCGTGGACCGCCTCGGTCTGGTGGGAGTACAGCCGCCCCACGTCCATGCGCTCGAGCGCCGCGAGCACTTCGGGATGGAGCTCTGGCGGGGCCTGCACGAGCCGCGCGCTGCCAGGTCCTTCGCGCGCCTCGCGCACGAGCCGCCCGTCCTTCAGGCCCGCGTCCAGCAGCGCGCTCCACGGCTCGGTTCTGCGATCGAGGGCCAAGGACTTGAGATAGTAGAGGCGATGTCCCCGAGCACCGTCGAGCGCTGGGCGCAAGCCCGCTCCTTCCATCATTCGCTGTATCCGGCCGAGCGAATCGCCGCCGAGCGCGAGCAGAGCGTGTCGGTGTGCCTGCCCGCGCGCGAGTGTGCCCACACGGTGGGCCAGATCGTGCTCGAGCTGCTCGAGCTGCGTGATTCCGGAGCGATAGACGAGGTCGTCGTCGTCGACGCAGCCTCCGCCGACGGCACCGCCGCGATCGCCGAGCGCGCCGGGGCGGTCGTGCTGCAGGAGTCCGAGCTGATGCCCTCGCACGGGCCCGTGCTCGGCAAGGGCGATGCGATGTGGCGGGCGCTGTCGGCGCTGGATGGGCAGCTGGTCTGCTTCCTGGACGCCGACACCGAGAGTTTCTCAGCGCACTTCGCCACCGGGCTGCTCGGCCCGCTCGTGTGCGAGCAGAGCGTGTCGTTCGTCAAGGCCTTCTACCGCAGGCCGATCGCCAACGACGGCGTCGCCGGCGGTGACGGCGGGGGACGCGTCAACCACCTGATGGCGCGCCCTGCGCTGGAGCTGTTCTACCCGGAGCTCGCCGGGGTGCTCCAGCCGCTGGCCGGCGAGGTCGCGGCGCGCCGCGAGCTGCTCGAGGCGCTGCCGTTCGTCACCGGCTACGGCGTGGAGATAGCGATGCTGATCGACGTCTGGCAGAAGGTCGGGCTCGACTCCATCGCGCAGGTCGATCTCGAGGAGCACCGCAACCGCCACCAGCCGCTCTCTGCGCTCACGCCGATGGCCGCCACCGTGCTGTCGACGATCGCCCGTCGTCTGGAGCAAGACGGACGCCTGCAGGGCTTCGGCGGCGGACCTGTGGAACGCCCGCCGCTTCGGAGCGTGAGCGTCGCGTGAGCGGGCCCGGTCGCATGCGCTGCGTGTACGTCGATCTCGACGGCACCCTGCTCGGGCGTGGCGCGTCGTTGCTGCACGACGGCGAGGGGGCGGTGACGATCGACGGCGTGCGCGCCGTGCAGGCGTGCCTGCGCACCGACGTGGAGGTCGTCCTGATGTCCGGCCGGCGGCGCGCGCAGGTGTTCGAGGACTCCCGCCTGCTCGGCCAGAGCTCGTTCATCTTCGAGGCCGGAGCCTGTGTGGTGCTGGAGGGGGAGGAGCACTGGCTGACCGGGGAGCTGATGCCCGGGGAGCTGACCATCGCCGAGCAGATCGAGCGCTCGGGCGCTCCGGCTCTGCTGCTCGAGCACTACAGCGGACGGCTCGAGTACCACGAGCCCTGGCACGTCGAGCGCGAGGTGTCGCACCTGTTCCGCGGTCTCGTGGAGGCAGTCGAGGTGGACCGCCTGCTGGCCGAGCGCGGGCACGGGAACCTGCGGCTCGTCGACAACGGCGTGGTCAACCGGCGCTCCGCCGCGCTGGCCGATCTCCCGCATGTGCGCGGCTACCATCTCGTGCCCGCCGGAGCGTCCAAGGCCGCCGCGGTCGCCTTCCACCGCCGGGCGCGCGGCTACTCCCGCGAGGAGACGTTCGCCGTGGGCGACTCGCGCGAGGATCTCGCCTGTGCGGCCCAGGTCGACGTCTTCTGGCTGGTCGCCAATGCCCTCGAGCGTGATCCCTCGATGCGAGCCGCCATCGCCGCCCACGAGAACGTGCGCCTGACCGAGGCTGGATACGGGTCGGGGGTCTATGAGGCGGTGCTCAGCACGCTCAACGAGCGGTCCTCCGGCCGGTAGGAGCGGGTGTCGCGCCTGCGAGCCCCGCGACCGCGGACCCTGCGACCGCGAGCACGCTAGGACTCGATGATGCCTTCGCGCTTCTCCTCCTCGTACAGCCGCTCGACCACGAACTCCTTCAGCAGCGTCTGGTAGCCCGTGTTGCGCAGTGCCGCCAATGCCTTCAGCCGTTTGAGCGTGAACTGGTCGAAGCGGATCGCGATCGGCGTGGTGCGGCCCGGGCGGATCTTGTCCTGCATGCGGAGCACCTTTTCGCGTCTCGCCTCCTGCTCGAGGAACACGTCCGGGTCCAACGACAGGCCTTTCACGGGGTCCACTTCTCCCGGGCGTACGGGGGACATTGTTGGGTTCTCCTTTTTAATTTGCTGTGCTCCATGGTAGCTACAGCGTTTATACCATGGATATACGGCAGTTTTGGGGTCACACAACCCTCCCGCTCCCGGCTCAGCGCCTCTCCCTGCGGAGCCCGGTTTCCCGGCTCAGCGCCTCTCTGTCTGCCGAGCCCCGGCTCGCCGCGCGCTTCCGCCTACGATCGCCTTCCGCTCAGGGCGCGTCCGACGCGCCGCCAGAACCCCGGTGTGGGGCGCCTGCGCCACAGCGCCGGGGGCGGCACGGTTGCGCGCACGAGCGCCACCCAGTCGTTCAACGGCAGCTCGCCCGCTATCAGCCGGCCCAGGGCGCCCGTGACCGGCGCGCCGACGCCCGCCTGCTCGAGCGCGCGTGCGAGCAGCGGCACCGACTCCAGCGCCTCGACCGCCTGGCCGATCCGCCCCGGTATCTCGGCGGCGGGCACGCCCGCGGCGAGCAGTTCGCCGGCACGGCGGTTGCGGCTCTCGCGGGCGAGGGCCGTGGCCACCAGGTCGCCCGCGCCGGCCAGGCCGATCATCGACTCCGGGCGAGCGCCCAGGCCCTCCGCATAGCGCCACACCTCGGCGAAGATGTGTCCGGCGGCCGCGCCCGCCGCGTTGAGCCCCTGCGCCTCGGTGGCGCCCGCGGCCAGAGCCGCCGCGTTCTTGGCCGCCCCCGCCAGCTCCACGCCGACCGGGTCATCAGACTGCTCGCACACGACCCCCGCGCGTGTGAACACCTGCGCCAGCGAGCTTGCCAGCTCCTCGTCGCTCGACGCCGCCACCAGACCCGCGCCCGCGTGGACCATCTCCTGCGCGTGGGCGGGTCCGCCCACGCAGGCCACGCGATCCGCTCCGAGCGTGGCGCTCAGGACGCTCGTCGGTGGCAGCCCCTGCGGCGGGACGAGGCCCTTGGCCACCGACACCACCGCCGCGCGCCTGCCGAGGCCGCCCGCAGCGAGCGAATCGATCACCTCGCCGAGCCCGCGCGAGGGCACAGCCAGAAACACGTAGTCCGCACGCGCCACCCCCGCCGACGCGGGCTCGACGCGTAGGTGCGCGGGCAGCTCGACGCCGGGGAGGTAGCGGCGATTCTCGCGCTCCCGGTCGATCAGCGTGGCCTGCTCCGCCGTGCGCGTCTGCAGCGTCGTGCGCAGGCCGCCCCGCGCGAGCAGGACCGCCAGGGCGGTTCCGAACGAACCGGCGCCGATCACCGTCGCCCGTCTGGCGCCCGGCGTGGGCAGCGAACGTGCGCGCAGAGCGCGAGCGGCCGGGCTCGCGGTGGGCTCGAGCTCGGTCATCTGGGAGCGAGCCTAGCGATCAGCACAGGAGATTCTCACGCCCCATCCCTCACACCAGGCTCGCCAGCCTCCTGCCCGCGGCCGCGAGCGCTCGCGTGCTGCTCGCCTCGAGGATCACCTGCAGGTCCAGGATGCGCGCGTCGAATGCGTCGAGCCGGTTCTCGTCGGTCACCGCATAGGCGGGCACGCCCGACTGGCGGGCCCTGGTCGCGATCTCGAACGTCATGCTGCCCGCTAGCGTCGACTCGCGCAGGCCCGCCGCCGCCACGACCACCGCGCGTGCGCTGCGCATGCGCGCGTCGAAGTCCAGCGCGTCGAGCAGCTCGCGCACCTCCTCACCGTGCTCGTCGACCTCCGGTAGCGCACACAGGTCCGGCTCGGGCAGCCCGCCCGCCTCCAGGCCCCGGCCGAGCGCTCCCGCGACCGCAGAGGCGGGCAGCCGCGGTCCGAAGGAGCCGGCCGCGACGAGCAGCCGCCGCGGAATCAACACGGGCGCCGGCCGCCGGACGGAGCACGGCGATCGCGCGGGGGTGGGTTGCGCGAGCTCATGATCGGGCATCCTTCCATCAATGGCCGCGCCGAAGGGTCAGCACATCATCATCGAGGTCGCCGGCCGTGAGGTGCGCGTGTCCAACCCTGGCAAGGTGTTCTTCCCCGAGGTCGGGCTGACGAAGATGGATCTCGTGGACTACTACCTGGAGTGCGAGCAGGCGGTCGTGCGCCACCTGCGCGACCGCCCCACGGTGATGAAGCGCTGGGTCGACGGGGTGCAGGGCGAGCCGTTCTTCCAGAAGCGCGTGCCCGACAGCGCGCCCGATTGGCTGGAGACCGCCACCGTTACGTTCCCCAGCGGGCGTCACGCCCGCGAGCTCCTCCCCAACGACGGAGCGCACCTGGTGTGGGGCGTCAACCTCGGCGTGATCGACTGGAACCCGTGGCCCGTCCGCCGCCACGACCTCGACCATCCCGACGAGCTCCGCGTCGACCTCGACCCCAGCCCCGGCGTTCCCTTCGCGGAGGTCCGCGCGGTCGCGCTGGGCGTGCGCGAGGTGCTCGAGGCGCACGGCCTGCGCGGCTTTCCCAAGACCTCCGGCTCGCGGGGCGTGCACGTGTATGTGCGCATCGAGCCGCGCGAGAGCTTCGAAGAGGTGCGCCGAGCCGCGCTCGCGCTCGCGCGCGAGGTCGAGCGCCGGATGCCCGGCCGCGCGACCAGCCGGTGGTGGAAGGAGGAGCGCAAAGGGGTGTTCATCGACTACAACCAGAACGCCCGCGATCGCACCGTCGCCTCCGCCTATTCGGTCAGAGCGGTCCCCGACGCTCGCGTGTCGTGTCCGCTGGAGTGGGATGAGGTCCCCGACGTCGAGCCCGCCGATCTACGGATGCAGACAGTCCCTGAGCGCCTGCGCGAGCGCGGCGATCCGTCCGCGAGCATCGACGAGCACCCCGGCCGTCTGGACGGGCTGCTCGAGCTGGCGGCGCGCGACGAGCGCGACGGCCTCGGCGACGCGCCCTGGCCGCCGCATTTCCGCAAGCGCAAGAACGAGCCGTCGCGTGTGCAGCCCAGCCGGGCGCGTTCCGCGCAGGGGAAGAAATCGTGACCCTTCCGCTCGAGCCACCCATCAAGCCTCAGCTCGCGCTCTCGCGCAGAGAGCTGCCGATCGGGGATGACTACACCTATGAGGTCAAGCTCGACGGCTTTCGCTGCCTGGCGTTCGTCGACGGTGAGGAGATCTTCCTGCAGTCGCGCAACGGCAAGCCGCTCGGGCGCTACTTTCCCGAGCTCGCGCTGCCCGAGGGGCGCTACGTGCTCGACGGCGAGATCGTCGTCCGCGACGGGAACGGCCGCGAGGACTTCGACGCGCTCGGCCAGCGCATCCATCCGGCCGTCTCGCGGGTCGAGCGCCTGGCCGCCGAGACGCCCGCCGTCTACGTCGCCTTCGACCTGCTCGCCCGTGACGACGAGTCGCTGCTCGAGCTCCCCTTCGGCGAGCGGCGCGCCGCGCTGGAGAGCCTCATCGCGCGCGACGGCTTCGCCTCCTCGCCCGTCGAGCTGATGGAGACCGCCGCGACCGCCAAGGAGGCCGCCCGCTGGCTCGAGCACGCCGAGGGGGCGATCGCCAAGGAGCGCTCAGCGCCCTACCGCCCGGGCGAACGCAAGGGAATGGCCAAGGTCAAGCGCGTGCGCACGATCGACGCCGTCATCGTCGGCTGGCGTCCCGGCAAGGAGGCCGACACCGTCGGCGCGCTCATCCTCGGCCTCTACGATGGCCCCGAGCTACGTGTCGTCGGGCACTGCTCCGGCCTCACAGCCGCCGAGAAGAAGCGGCTGGTCGGCTTTCTGGCGCCGTATGAGTCCGGCGAGCGCGGCTCAGCGGACCCGAGCCGCTGGAGCGCCGGCAAGGATCTCGAGTGGATCGGGCTGCGCCCCGAGCTCGTCCTGGAGATCGACTTCGACCACGTCTCGGCCGGAAGGATCCGCCACGGCGCCAAGCTGCGCCGCTGGCGCGACGACAAGGCTCCGAGCGAGTGCACGTTCGACCAGCTCTCGGCGTGAGCGTCCTCTAGCATCACCGCCGTGAGCGGCGACCGCGTGACCACGGCGACTGTCGGCGAGGAGGAGTACCTGCAGATCCTGTTCTGGCTGCAGGAGGCCGGCCTGCCGATGACCGGTGCGAACGTCGCGCGCGCCATGCAGCTCTCCCCACCGACCGTCCACGAGATGATCGGGCGGCTCGAGCGCGACCGCTACATCACCCGTGGAGCCGACCGCGCGATCGCCTTCACCCCCAGCGGCGCAGAGCACGCCGAGCACATCGTCCGTCGCCACCGCCTGATCGAGCGCTTCCTCACCGACGTCCTCGGGGTTCCCTGGGACGAGGTCCACGAGGAGGCCGAGCGCCTCGAGCACGCGATGTCGCCGGTGCTCGAAGAGCGCATGCTCGCGGCGATCGGTGACGCCAAGACGTGCCCGCACGGCCATCCGATCGTCGCCGGCGCGCGCCTGGCCGGCGTGCCGCTCGCCGACGTCGAGCTCGGGGCCTCCGTGCGCATCCTGCGCTTCGAGAACGAGGCCGAGGACCTGCTGCACTACCTCAAGGCCGCCGGCGTCGAGCCTGGCCTCGACGGCGTGCTCGCCGAGCGCGACTCCGAGCACGTCGCCGTGCGCGCCGCCGACGGGACGCTGCTGACGCTCACCCCGAGCGTCGCCGAGACCGTCTCGGTCATCGCCGACCCATCGCCGCCCGAGCGCACCGCCCTGCCGGAGCAGCTGGTGCTCGGACAGCGCTACGGCCGTTAGAGCGAGCGGAACGCTTCGGCAAGCCGCGCGACACCTAAGTCGATCTGCTCGGGCGTGACGCCGGAGTAGGCGAGGCGCAGGGTGTTCTCGCCTCCGTCCAGCAGGAAGTCGGTGCCCTTCACAAACGACACGCCACGTTCGGCGGCGGCCTCGTGCAGAGCGTGCACGTCGGTGCCCTGCGGCAGCGTCACCCACATGAAGTAGCCGCCCTGCGGCGCCACGAACTCCGCCTCGGCCAGCTCGCGGCGCAGCGCGTCGCTGAGCGCTCGTGCGCGCTCGGACAGCGCCGCCTTGACCGTTTCGATCGAGCGGTCGATCGCGCCGGAGGCGCAGAACTCATACACGATCGACTGGGCGACCATGCTGGGCGAGATGTACGTGTTGGTCGCCAGCTGCGCCACCGCTGCGATCAGCTCGTGCGGACCCACCAGGTAGCCGACGCGGACCCCTGGGCAGACCGTCTTTGAGAACGACGACGCGTACACCACTCTGTCCGGGTTCATCGACAGCATCGTCGGCAGCGTCTCGCCGCTGAAGCGCAGCGCCACATAGGGGTCGTCCTCGAACACCACGAAGCCGTGCCTGACCGCGAGGTCGAGCAGCGCGTGGCGCTTGTGCAGCGAAAGCGTGTAGCCGGCGGGGTTCTGGAAGTTGGGGATGATGTGGGCGAGCTTGGGCTGCACGCCGCCGGTCGCGAGCAGGCGCCCCAGCGCGTCCGTGTCGATGCCGTCGGGCTCCAGCTCCACCGCGTGCAGGCGAGCTCCCCGCTGGCGCAGCGAAAGCAGGGTGCGGTCGTAGGAGGGACGCTCGACGATCACGTCGTCTCCCGGACGCACCAGGTGCTCGAACAGGAACGCGTCCGCCTGCATCGACCCGTTCGTCACGAGCACGCGCTCGGGCTCCACGCCGTGGCGGTCCGCGATCCAGCTGCGCAGCCGCGGATAGCCCACCGACGTCCCGTACGCGGTCGTGCCCGCCGGGTCGCTCTCGAATGCGCGCACCGCTGCGTCGCGCAGACCCACCACGTCGACGATGTCGAGCGATGGAGCGCCGCGCGAGAAGGAGATCGTGGGGCCTGCCGACTTTGGCACAGCGGCGTAGCTTAGGCGTCCGAGCAGCTCGTCGTAGTCATGTGTCAGATCCTGGGCCGCCCGCTCCAGCCGGTCGCGGAAGCGCAGCATCTCGTCCGGGCGGGGCGGCGTGGGAGCGAGTGGCGTTCGCTGCTGCTCGCCGGGCAGCGGCGGTGCAGGCCGCGGCGCAGGGGGCGGCTGGACGGGGGGCGGCTGGGCACTCGCTGCATGTCCAGCGGCGCTGGGCGCGGGTGGGCTGCTCTGGCGGGCCGCCGGCTCCCGCTCGATCGCCTCGTCGACGATCCGGCTCCAGCTGGAGGTCGCCGGCGGATCGGAGGGGACGGGGACTGGTGGGGCGGTCACCTGCGATCCGCCGTAGCCGCCCGCCATCTCCTCGCGGCGGCTCATCGAGCTCAGTGTGCGCTCGAGCTCGAGGATCTTCCGCTCGAGCTCCTCCAGCGTCCTGGCTACGTCGGGGTCCACGGGACCTAGCCTATCGGCCGCCGCCCGTTGCTTTGGGTCAGGCGGAGCTGACGGCCGTGCCGCCCAGGACCTCGACCGCGATCATGGCGGCCTCGGTGGGGGTGCGACCGACGCGCACGCCCCTGTCTTCAAGCGCCTGCGCCTTCGCCGCGGCCGTTCCCGCGGTGCCCGACACGATCGCTCCCGCGTGGCCCATCTGCTTGCCCGCCGGGGCGGTGAAGCCGGCGATGTAGGCCACCACGGGCTTGCTCATGTGCTCGGCGATGTACTCCGCGGCCTCCTCCTCCGCCGAGCCGCCGATCTCGCCCGAGAGCACGACCAGCTCGGTCTGATCGTCGGCCTCGAACAGCTCGAGCACATCGACGAACGATGAGCCCGGCACGGGGTCGCCGCCGATGCCCACGATCGTGCTGCAGCCGAACCCGGCCTGCGCGATCTCGTTGCCGATCTGGTAGGTGAGCGTCCCCGAGCGCGACACCACGCCCACGTTCCCGGCCTCGAAGAACGATGCGGGGATGATCCCCACGTTGGCCTTGCCCGGCGAGAGGATCCCCGGACAGTTCGGGCCGACCAGCCGCGTGCCCGGGTGGTCGCGCTTGAGCGTGTTGTAGACGCGCAGCTCGTCGTGCGCCGGGATGCCCTCGGTGATCGCGATGACCAGCTCGACGCCCGCGGCGGCGGCCTCTAGGATCGAATCGGCGGCGAACCTCGGCGGCACGAAGATCATGGCGGTGTTCGGCTGGACCTCCGCGACGGCCTGCTCCCAGCTGTCGAACACGGGGATGCCCTCGACGTCCTGGCCGCCCTTGCCGGGCGTGACGCCGCCGACGACGTTGGTGCCGTAGCGGCGGTTGTTGAGCGTGTGGAAGGTGCCCTCGCGCCCGGTGATGCCCGCGACGGCCAGCCGTGTGGTCTCGTCGATGAGGACCGACATCAGGCCGGCGCTCCCACGCTGTGCCCGGCCGCCAGAGCGACGACCATCTCGGCGGCCTCG